>DBGAZC010000161.1:0-1422 GCA_048472015.1 Collinsella sp.
CGGTCGGTGCCATCCCGGGAGCAGCATGGTCGGCAGCCGAGCCGACTCACCCTCCAAATGTCCTATGCCACCACCCTACCCTCACGGGCGGCTGTCCATGCATACCTTTCGGCGCACGTATGAATACAGGCGGCGAGAGGACAGAGCAAGTATGCCAGGCGATTATTAAACCCCATCGATACAAATAAAAGCCGCCGCAGTCCATAAGACCCGCGGCGGCTTCTTCTCAATACATAGCTGAGCTTAGCCCTCGATACGACTCAAGAACTCACGGGTACGTTGCTCACGCGGATGATCGATAACCTGCTCGGCCGGGCCCTCCTCGACAATGCGGCCTCCGTCCATAAAGACCACGCGATCGGCAACATCGCGCGCAAACTGCATCGCATGGGTCACGATCACCATCGTCATATTCTGCGCCGCCAGGTCTTTAATGACACGCAGCACCTCGGCCGTTAGCTCGGGATCGAGCGCCGAGGTCGGCTCGTCAAAGAATAAGATTTCCGGATCGAGCGCCAGGGCGCGGGCGATACTCACACGCTGTTGCTGACCGCCCGAAAGCTCACACGGCACCTTGTTCTCGTTGCCCGTCAGCCCCATTTGTGCAATCAGCTCGTGAGCGCGGGCTTCCGCCTGCTCGCGCGGACGCTTAAGCACGCGAATCGGCGCATCGGTGATGTTTTTCATCACCGTATAGTGCGGGAACAGGTTGTAATTTTGGAACACCAGGCCGAATCGCGAGCGCGCCTGCTTGGGCACATCGCCCTTCGCATAGACCGCGCCCGAACCCGCATCCGTCGCAACGGCAAGGTCGCCAAACGAGAGCGAGCCTCCGTCGAGTGTCTCGAGCAGCGTGGCACACCGCAGCAGCGTGGACTTGCCGCCACCCGAAGGCCCGATAATCGCCACGACCTCGCCACGCTTCACCTCGAGCGAGATATCCTTGAGCACCTCATTGCCGCCAAACGCCTTACGCGCGTTCGTTATTTCCATTACCGTTCCGGACACAGGAACCTCCATGTATTTGAAGAGTCAGCGAGCGTGTGACTGACGAGACAATATGCTCCGAAAGAGGAGCGCCGCGTACTTCTGTACGCAAGCGACGGTTTGAGGAGCAGATTGGCCGTCAGGCACGCGCGCAGCGTCGAGCAGTCCGCCGTTCGTTAGAACGGCGGAACGATCTAGTCATGGTAGTAATCCAATTTTTTCTCGGCAGCGCCCAACAGCATTTCGACCACGAAATTAAAGACCCAGTAAATCAGCGCCGCGATCGCAAACGGCACCATGCTCACCTGCGAGGCGACCAGCGCCTTGGCCGTCGAGAACATCTCACCCACGCCAATGGCAAACGCCAGCGACGTGTCCTTGACCAGCGTGATGATCTCGTTGCCCATCGCCGGCAGAATACGCTTGGCGACCTGC
>DBGAZC010000162.1:0-1939 GCA_048472015.1 Collinsella sp.
AGCCCAAGTGGCTCTACACCGTCCATGGTGTCGGCTATCGCTTCGAGGCTCCGGCCAAGACCGATAAGTCGGACGAGAAATAGGGAAATCACATATGACACCTGCGCGCTTTGAAATCGGACAAAAGCACAAGCAGGAGAGCGAGGCGGGTTCCAAGGCTAGTTGGAACACGCCTCGTTCCGATTCACGGCCAACGATGAGCTATCCCTCGCGCATGGCACTTGCTTTTGCTCTGACATCGCTCATGACAGTATTGGTGCTGGTGGGCGTTGTCTCTGTTGTGTGGGGCACGGTCTTTTCGGATTACACACGCTCCAATATCGTCGAAATCGCAAATTCCGCTGCCGAGAAGTTGGCGACCTCATATGAGGAAAACGGCTCTTGGACCGCGGGAGAACTGCGCACGGTCGCAACGTCGAGTTTGGTTTCCGACGATCTGGGCATGCAGGTCGTCAATAAAAAGGGCGTGATCGTTTATGACGATTCCTGGCCCTCGGCAAGCGCCACCGCCGATGTACGCGAAAACCAGGCTACGACCGACGACACGAGCGGCAAGAGGGCATCGCATAGCCCGGTCTCGTCTGCTCCAACCGACTCCGATAGCGTTGCTAACGTCGAGATTGTAACGTCTTCCGGCGAGCATGTCGGACAGGTAAAGCTGTGGGCCATCGGCTCCGACGCTCTGCTCACCAAGGCGGACTCTGCGTTTAGGGAGAAGACCTTTAACGCCATGGCCCTCGCCGCGGTTGTTGCAATCTGCATTTCGGTCGTTATCGGATCGCTCGTGTCGCGCATGCTCACCAAGCCGATTCATCGCATCACCAGTACCGCAAAGCAAATCCGTGACGGCGACCTGTCGGCTCGCACGGGACTGCGCGGTGATGACGAGATCGATCAGCTGGGTGAGACCTTCGATGAGATGGCCACTTCGCTCGAGAAGGATATGAAACATGAGAAACGCCTGACCTCAGACGTTGCACACGAGCTTCGCACGCCGCTTATGGCCATGCTCGCAACGGTCGAGGCCATGCAGGATGGCGTGTATCCCACCGACGATGAGCATTTGGAGACCGTTGCTTCCGAGACGCGTCGCCTGGCTCGTCTGGTGCAGCAGATGCTCGACCTATCGCGTATGGAAAACAGCACGGCTCCGCTCAATCTAGAACCGGTGGACATGGTTCCGTTCGTGCGATCGATTGTGAATGGCCAGGAGCGCCTGTTTGCCGACCGTGACCTGCGTTTGCGCTTTGCAGATGAGACGCAGGGCCACGATGATGTTGTCGAGGCAGATCCCGACATGATCACGCAATGTGTTATCAACCTCATGAGCAACGCCATGCGCTACACCCCCGAGGGCGGTTGGGTCGTGGTGTCGGTGCTCAGTGACCGCAGGCACGTCAGCATTGCCGTTTCTGATACCGGCATCGGTATTGCCAAGGACGATCTGTCGCGCATTTTCGGGCGGTTTTGGCGCGCCGATGCCAGCCGCGCCCGCGAAGCTGGCGGCCTGGGCGTCGGCCTCGCCGTGACCAAGCAGATTGTCGAGCGTCACCATGGCTACATATCCGTGGAGTCGGAGCTTGGAAAGGGTACGACTTTTACAATTCATCTGCCCCGCGAGCACACGGCAGACGCGGCATCTACTACAATGGAGCACTAGCTTTTCGCTATTCGGTGAAGGAGGGGCCGCGTCCCTGCCGCTCCGAGTTTGCGAAAACATGCGGGAAAGAACCCGCATTTCTGTCGTATTTAGGTAAGGAGTGACTCACGTGACAACGATGGAGCGTCGTCCGGATTCCCGTGGCAAGGTTCGTGATATTTACGATGCCGGTGAAAACCTGCTGATGGTCGCCACCGACCGCATTTCTGCGTTCGACTTCATTCTTCCCGACGAGATTCCGTTTAAGGGAGAGGTGCTCAATCGCATCTCGGCATTCTG
>DBGAZC010000163.1:0-3157 GCA_048472015.1 Collinsella sp.
GGTGCTACTCCCCTACTTCCCAAATAGCGCACCCAGCAGACCGCGGCGTTTGGGCTTCTCCTCTCGGTAGGAACCCTCGACGGCGGCTGCAACCTGGCGCGGTTGCTCGCCGCCTCCACGGCGCACGATCTGGTACAGGAACGGCGATTTAACGTATTTGACCTCGATGGGCATGGCATGCACGGTGCTTTCTCCGGACAGATGCAGGCTCGGGTTGAGCGGCGCCACCATGTGCGTTTCGCGCTTGTCACTAAACACCACCGCGGCCGCGCGGCCCGTCTGGCCGTTCACGGCGATGCGCACCTGCTCGCCGTCGCGGCTGTCCGTTGCCGGACGGTCGACAAAGTACACCGGCACCATAACTAGGCCGTCCTTATGCTTGCGGGCCTTGCGCGCCCACGTGCGGATACTCTTTTTATTGAGCCCCAGTACAGCCTCGGCGTCGTTGCCCGCAACGTCGAGCGCCAACTTATCAATGACCACCTGGTCCTTGGTAGACGCATCGACTGAGACGACGCGAAAGTCACCTTCCTGCATGGCAGGGTCAAACGGCCCAACCTTGGCAAAGTCCCACGGCTCCAGAATGCCCATAAGGCGAACATCCAGATAGTTTGCCCTCGGATACGCCCAGTCGAGCACCTCGTAGTACACCAGGGTTTCCTTGCTCAGGCCCTTGCCCGGGAAGCTCGCCATCATGCGCAGGTCCGCCAGCGCCATGGGGAAATAGAAAAGCATCATGTCGTTTTGGATCGCATCTTCCACGTCGTGCCCGGCAAAGGCATCCGGGTACTGGCGCACCAGCTGCAGCGCGTTGGCACGTGCCTGCTGTGGCGAGATTTCGCAGGGAATACCCTGCCCAGGTACATACTCCGCACCAACGCCCAAGGTCAGGCGCTTGCTAAACGTCCCCGGCTTGAGCAGGTCGGCAATGCCGATCTTGTTGCCGCAGGACGGGCACTCAAACACACGCTGCGTTGACTCGCCCTCAAAGGACGCTCCGCAGAAGGGGCAAGGAATGCTCACATGCGTGGCCTCTTGGAACTCTTGCGCCGTGCCGCGATCCTCCCACAGCAGATGTTCCAGGACCGACTGATTGCGCCAGTGCGAATTGAAGAAATACCAGTCCGGGTCCTCCGGGCGCTCGAGTTGCGACACATGCGTGAGCTTGAGCAGTCCATCCACCACCGTCAGCGGCGTATGGCGAATGCCCAGGCCGCTCTTGGGCTCCCCCGCATCAGCCTGCCACGGAACGACCGTGCCGCAATAAGCGCACTCAAAGCTGCGCTTAGCTTGGTGCGAGTACATAGGGCCGCCGCAGTTTTGACATTTAATGGCAAACATCTCGTCCATGGAAACGTCCTCCTTTGCACAGGGGCTGTCGACATTAAGTATGTCGAGCAAGCAGGCACATGCCCATACCCATGTGGCCCAAAATGGACCACCCAGGCAGACGAGAAGGCTCGCTCGTTAGCACCGGCAGACTATTGCTGCATTTTCTGAGCATCGGTGAACGGCGCCCCCGCACGAGCTACACTATCCCCTTAAACATGATTGTGAGGACGACCGCTATGCTATTTGTAAATCGGCTGGTACATACGCTTGTTCCCGGCAGCGAGGGCGAGCCGGTCGATGCATCTTGCCGCACCAACGCGGGCTTTGCCGCAAGCCTCATCTGCATTGGCCTCAACATCACCCTGTGCCTGGCCAAGGGCATCGCGGGCCTGCTCGCCGGCTCCGTCTCCCTCATCGCCGACGCTTTCAACAACCTCTCCGATGCCTCGAGCAACATCGTGAGCCTGCTCGGGTTCCGCCTTGCCAGCCGCCCGGCAGACGAAGGCCACCCCTATGGTCACGGCCGCTATGAGTACCTAGCCGGCCTGTTCGTCACCGTCCTGGTCTGCGCCGTCGGCATCAACCTGATCCTCGAGTCGGTCACCAAGATCATCAAGCCTTCCCCCACCGCTTACACGTTCATTTCCCTTGCGGCACTGGCTACGTCCATGCTCGTAAAGCTCTGGATGGCCGCGTTCAACCGCACGCTGGGCGACCGCATCGACTCGGAGACGCTCATCGCCACAGCACAGGACTCCAAAAACGACGTCATCACCTCGGGCTCGGTCTTGGTGGCGGCGCTTATTTCGCAGACGACCGGCTTTGACCTCGATGGCTGGGCAGGCCTGGGTGTGGGCATCTTCATCTGCATCAGCGGCATGGGCCTAGTGCGCGACGCCATCAGCCCGTTGCTGGGGCAAGCGCCCGACCCCAAGCTCGTCCAGGCAATCCGCGATAAGATCATGTCCTATCCGCAGGTCTTGGGCACACACGACCTGATGGTGCACGATTACGGCCCCGGTCGTCAGTTTGCCAGCGCCCACGTGGAGATGCCCGGAGAGGGCGACGCATTTGAGCACCACGAGATTTTGGACACCATCGAGCACGACATCAAGCGCCAAATGGGCATCGATATCACGCTGCACTGCGACCCCATCGCCACCACCGGCGACGACCTGCGCGGCTGGGTCAAGCGCGGCGTCATGCAGATCGATCCCGCGCTCTCCATCCACGACCTGCACGAGCACGACGGGTTTGTTTCGTTTGACCTGGTGCGTCCCGACGGCTTTGACATATCCGACGAGGAGCTGCTGGAGCTCGTCACGCGCATCGTGCACGAGCGCCGGCCCGACGTCTCGTGCGTCGTCACGTTTGATTCGGGCTTTAGCTCGCCCGAGCGTCCGGCCGAGCAGTTGTAGCCTGCTTAACAGCTAGTTTCCCTGCGCGCCCGAGATGCCGTTTTGCAGGGCGTTCCAGGCATCCGTCGCCATGTCGCCCAAGTTCTGCGCGGTATCGCCCAAGTTTTGTGCCGTATCGCCCAGCTCTTGCGCCTTGTCTCCCAACTCCTGTGCCTTGTTGCTCAAGTCCTCCAGCGTATTGGAGCTCGAGCTGTCGGTACCGCTTTGGCCGTCGGACGAGTTGCCCGAGCTGTTCTTGTGCGTGAGCTGAATTTCGAGGTTGCCGCTGTCGTTATAGTAGGCAGAAGTAACGACCCAGTTGGCATCGACGACGGGCGTTGAGCCATCATCAGTCAGGACCACGGCATTCGAAAGATCGGCGCCGCGCGACTTGAGGATCTTCTTGGCGTTGGACCAGTACTGCCCCG
>DBGAZC010000164.1:0-3272 GCA_048472015.1 Collinsella sp.
AGGGTATTGCCGCGCGCGGCGCCCTCCCCCGCCAGATGGTCCTCGTCGTAGATCATGTCGCAGACCGGGCCGCCAAAGCCGTCGTAATAACGGCGCACGCGTTGCACACCCGGGATCGTGCGCTTGTAGGGCTGCTCGGAGAGCTTGACCACCGGCGTCCATGGATCTGCCTCGCTCGCACGGCGGGCGGAAAGCTTGTACACGCCACCCAGCGCCGGCTGGTCATAGCAGGTCGCAAGCTTGGTACCCACACCAAAGCTGTCGATGGGCGCACCCTGGTCGAGCAGCGACTGAATCGTGTACTCGTCAAGATCGTTGGAAACCGAGATCCCCACATAGGGCAGGCCCTCGGCATCAAAACGGCCGCGAACATACTTGGAGAGCTTGGCAAGGTCGCCGGAGTCGATGCGAATAGCCGACAGGCGCTCGCCCACCGCCTCCATCTCCTTGGCAACCGTAATGGCATGCTCGCAGCCCTCGCGCACGTCATAGGTGTCGATGAGCAGCGTACAGTTCTTGGGGCTCGACTTGGCAAAGGCGCGGAAGGCCTCGAGCTCGGAATCGAAGCTCATCACCCAGCTGTGCGCATGCGTGCCAAAGACGGGAATACCGTAGCGGCGGCCGGCGAGCACATTGGACGTAGAGGAGCAGCCGGCAACGTAGCTCGCGCGCGCAACGGCCAGGCCGCCATCGGGGCCCTGGGCACGGCGCAGGCCAAACTCCGCCACGGGACGGCCGTCGGCGGCAAGCACCACGCGCGCCGTCTTGGTGGCGACAAGCGTCTGGAAGCCGACGATGTTGAGCAGCGCCGTCTCAAGCAGCTGGCACTCGAGCGCAGGACCGGTGACGCGCACCATGGGCTCGCGCGGAAAGACGAGCTCGCCCTCGGGAACGGCGTCGATATTTACATGCGCACGAAAATCGCGCAGGTAGTCGAGGAATGCGGACTTGAACATCGCGCCGCCGGCAGGGGCCTCAAGCGATGCGAGGTAGTCGATGTCCTCGGGCGTAAAGCGCAGATTCTCGACCAGCTCGGGCAGTTCGGCGGTGCCGCACATGACGGCATAGGCGCTGCCAAAGGGATGGTCGCGGTAAAACGCGGTAAAACAACCCTGCTCATTGGCCTTGCCGCTCTCCCACAGGCCCTGGGCCATAGTGAGCTCGTACAGATCGGTGAGCATTGCAATGTCGGTGGGATGCGAGATGTCGGTCAAAGCCATGGGGCGACCTTTCGGATGTGTGGTACAGAATTTGAGGGTTAGACGAGAGCAGAGGATGCGGACATGACACCCGATGCAAATCGGTTAGAGCAGGCCCATGCTGGTCAGGATCGTGTAGCCCATAAAGATGACAAACGCGATGAGGGCAAGGACAATGATGATTTTTTGAGCCGGCGCCATGCCAGGGATCTCGTTCTCGCCCGTAGGTTCCTTGGAGGTAACCATGCGCTGGGCAAAGGTCATCTCGTCACGGCTCGGCTTGGGCTCGACGGACTTGGGACGAGCGGCCTTTTTAGGCTGAGGTTTGGGCGCGGCAGGTGCAGGCTTCGCAGCAGCGGGCTTGGGTGCGGGCGCGGGCTTGCGCTCGGATGCGGCGTTCGAGGCGACCTCCTCGGCCTTCGCACGCTCGGCGCGCAGGGCAGCCAGCTCCTCACGCTCGCGACGGGCCTCTTCCCGAGCCTCGCGGCGGGCCTTCTCAGCGCGGAGCTCTTCCAACTCGGCGCGCTCCTCGTCGGACAATGGTTGGGACTCAAGCTCGGCCATGGTATAGCCCTTTCTTTTAAAAAAAGCCGCCGACACAATGTCAGCGGCTTATCAAATCCAAGGGTGGAGACGAAGGGAGTCGAACCCTCGGCCTCTGCCATGCGACGGCAGCGCTCTCCCAACTGAGCTACGTCCCCAGGACAAGTCGATATTTTACCTACGGCTCGCCAACTGTCAACGCCCAATAACCAGTCTTTTTGGGGCGCGGCTATTTTGGCAACTTTTCGAACAGGCGATCCTCTCGATGATTTTTTATCCCCGTCCCAGAAAAATCATCGACGAACGCACTACTTTGCGCTGGTAAGAACACCGGTGGTGTCGAAGGCCGGGGTGAAGCTCTCGTCTACCGCGCCGCCCTCTTGCCAGAACATCGTCGTAAAACCCAGGTCGTCGGCATGGTCGAGCACCTGCTCGTACTCCTCGCGCGTCACGGCACGCGCCAGGTCGCCGCCCTGCTCGCGCATAAGTGCATTGGGCGTGTACTGGTTCATGACCGAGATCGGCACATCGCCCACCGTCTGCCACACCAGGTCCAGCACGCGACACGAATCGTCTGCATGTCCCGGCAGTACCAGATGGCGCACAATCATGCCGCGCTTCATGAGCCCGCCCTCATCCACCATCTCTCCCCCGCGGCGCTCGATCTCGCGCGCCATCTGAGCCAGGCCTGACACGGCCACACGTGGGTAGTCCTTTATATGAGAGAGCGACTGCGCAAGCCCGGCATTGGCATATTTAAAGTCGGTAAGCCACACATCGACCAGGTCGCCCAGCGCCGCCACGGCACTCGCGCGCTCGTAACCACTCGTGTTGTAGACGATCGGGATAACCAGTCCGCGCGCCCGTGCCGCGGCAATCACGGCAGGCAACAGGTGCGCATAGTGCGTCGCCGTCACCAAATTGATGTTGTTGGCACCCTGGTCCTGCAGTTCCAGCATAATCTCGACCAGGCGCTCAGGCGAAATCTCAAGGCCAAAATTGCCGGTCGAGATCTCGTGGTTCTGGCAGTAGATACATTTAAGCGAGCAACCGCTAAAGAAGATCGCGCCCGAACCGGCCTCGCCCGAGATAGGCGGCTCCTCCCACATATGAAGCGCGGCGCGGGCCACCTTGAGCGTGTCGTTAGCACCGCAGACGCCGTGCGCGCCCTCATCGCGCGCCGCACCGCAACGGCGCGGACACAAATGGCAGGCGGGCGAAAAAAGTTCGGTCAACGACGTCGGCATAAAAACATGCTCCAAAACAACGATTCAGCAGCTCAAACGTAAAGGGCCAGACCGCGTAGACGGCTCCGTCCCTAAGGCGCCGTAATCGTCCGACACGATTTTTGTAATGTCAAGACTGGAATCGATAAAGTGCCGCTTTATGATGTAGGTATTCCGCCCCCCGCGGAGCAACTGGGTGAACCGTCGCGTTTATTTAGGGAGCCCACACAGTCGTACCTAGTACAGGTATCCTTCGTTGTTAAGGACGCTGGAACAGTCGATGAGGGCACCCACCTGTTTTAGG
>DBGAZC010000165.1:0-2695 GCA_048472015.1 Collinsella sp.
TTCGACTCGAATTCTTGACGGCCTGAACAATCGTCAATATCGGTCGGAGGGGTGGCTTTGTAAAGCCGTTTGTCTCCACCCGCGTAGCGGGTGGGTTGAAGCTGGCCGCTGCGCGCCCAGCAGACTAAAGTCTTGAACTCACAGTCGCACGGGGAAATTATGACTACCCCGTGCGTCGCGAGGAAAACATATGGCAGGAGCAGGCTCGCCACCTAAATCGCGCGACGGGCCTCGATGGCACGGCCAAGCGTAAGCTCGTCGGCATACTCCAAGTCGCCGCCCACGGGAAGGCCGCTTGCCAGACGCGACACCTCGACGCCCAACGGCTTGATGGTACGGGCCAGATAGCTCGCCGTGGTCTCGCCCTCGATGTTGGGGTTGGTGGCGATGATGACCTCATGGATATCCTCGTGGCCCAGACGCGCCAGCAGCTCGCGGATGTGCAACTGCTCGGGACCAATCTTGTCCATGGGACTGATCACGCCACCCAATACGTGGTAGAGACCGTGGTAGCTGCCCGTGCGCTCGATCGCCTGGACGTCGCGCGGCTCGCCCACCACGCAAATGCGAGTGGTATCGCGCATCGGGTCCTGGCAGATGGAGCACTCGTCGGCCGTGGCGTAGTTAAAGCAGCGGCTGCAAAAGTGGACCTCCTGCTTGACCTCCAGGATGGCCTCGGCCAGGCGGCGGGCCTCCTCGGCATCGGCCTCCAACAGGTAATAGGCGATGCGCTGGGCCGACTTGGGACCAATGCCCGGCAGACGGCCCAGCTCATCGAGCAGTTTTTGCAGACTGTGATTCGCACTCATATATATGCGTGTCTTAGAACGGCATGCCCGGGATGTTGAGGCCGCCGGTGATGGCGCCCATCTGCTTGTTGGCGAGCTCGTTGACGCCGCGAACGGCCTCGTTGACGGCAGCCATGATCATGTCCTGCAGCATATCGACGTCCTCGAGATCGAGCGCATCGGGGTCGATGGTGAGGTTGACGAGCTCCATCTCGCCGTTAACGGTCACCTTGACCATACCGCCGCCGGCAGAGGCGTCGACGGTCTGGGACTTGAGGTTCTCCTGCGCGGCGGCAAGCTGCTCCTGCATCTTGCGAGCCTGCTTCATCATCTGCTGCATGTTCATACCGGCCATGATGGCTCCTTTACGTGCGGCCGCACGCCGAGCTGCAAGGGCAGCCGGAGCACGGCGGGACTTTCAAACTCAAAAATCGTACCACGGCGCGCGGCCAGCGAGCGGGGCGGACACGCTACCTCAGTCGATATACATGTCCTCCCATACAAACCGCACCCAAAGATTATGCAAGGTCGAATTATGCAAGGTTGCATAATATCGCATACTCAATCTAGTAGAGCCGAATCCGGCATTTCATGTGTGCCACTAAATAGCTAAATGCCAAACCGCTGCTCGAGGCGGAGCACATGGCGGCAGGGTATAATTTGATTGCCATAGATAGTAATTTGGAGGTGCCCCATGAATGCCCCCAACGCGCTCCAAAACATCCGCTCAAAACACCCCGTTGCATATGTGGTTCTCTATCTCTTTGTCGGCTGGGCATTGCTGGTTGTCATCACCCATGCCATAGCTTTTGGAGCAGAACTGCTGATAGCCAGCTCGGACCAGCCCGTCGTCAAATGGGAGACGACCGATGAGTGCACCGACGGAACCCGAACCGTCTACTACAACAGCCCGTCCCTCTATCAAGAGTTCAAGGTCAAGATAAAGGACTTCAAGATTGTCGATGCCGAGCTAGGCGTTTATTTGGCAATCGGAGCAACCATTAACGCCGAGCAAGTCGAGTACACGGACAGCCATGCGACGTATCGTATCGACCTCAGCATCCTAGGCCGACCGTCACGCACCTGTCTGCTCAAATGCGACATACGCGGCACCACACTACACATGTCCGAAATACAGATGCGCCCGGACAAGGGGTCCTCTTCTTGAGCAGTATACCCGCCTGCGCAGCTACTCCACCGGCTTGAAGATGGTGGCCTGACCGAAGACGCTGCGGATGAGGTCTTTGGCCTCGTCCTCGGTCTGCGGGATGCTCGGGGCTGCGCCCTGGTGGCCGAAGGGGCTGCCGGCGCCGGGGTTGGACTCCCAGGGAGCTGCAGAAGCGTCCTCCTCTTTGGGGGCAGCTACAGCGGACTTGGGCGCGGGCGTCGCACCCGGCACGTCGAACGGAGGAAGATCGTCCCCGCCAGCATCGGCAGCAAAGCCGCCGACCATGGCGTCGTCGTAGGGTACCTGCTCGGATTCCCACGGCGCGGACTGCGCGACAGGCTGAGCCTTGGGGGCAGCCGAGCGCTCGGGCGCACGGGGTGCGGGCTCGGTCGGGAGCTTACCCGTGGCAGGAGCACCGGCGGGGTTGTCGGAGCGTAGCCAGGGGGCTTTGCCCAGGTCAGACGACTTGGGCGCGGGCGAGACGGGCTTGGGCGCGGGTGTCGGAGCAGCCGGTTTGGGCGCCGCGGGCTTAGGCGCCGACGGGGTCGATGCCGCTACCGGTGCCGTTTGCTGCTGCGGCGCGCTGGCGCTCGAGGATACAGGGGCCGCCGAGGACACGGGTTGCGGGTCCGCAGATGCCGCAGCCCGTGCAGATGGAGAATGCTCCTCATGTTGAGGAGCCGGCGTGCCACCCCCATCCAGGACATAGTCGACGGTACGACGACCGAAGACCGCGCAG
>DBGAZC010000166.1:0-3230 GCA_048472015.1 Collinsella sp.
TCGTGTGGGAAAGGCTGTAGGCCTTCTGGGCCATGGCGACCACCCCTTCGACTCGAATTCTTGACGGCCTGAACAATCGTCAATATCGGTCGGAGGGGTGGCTTTGTAAAGCCGTTTGTCTCCACCCGCGTAGCGGGTGGGTTGAAGCTGGCCGCTGCGCGGCCAGCGGACTAAAGTCTTGAAGCAAAAGCGCAGCCTAAAAGGCCGCGCACCATCTTTATTCAGATTAATCATTGCCCGTTGTGACATCGCCGAACCCGCAGGGCAGAGAACAAGTTCCCTCCCGGCGCACTCCGCAGGACGCAAGAAGCCCTCGCCGCACGAAGTGCGCAGCGAGGGCTTCTTGCATGTCCGAGGACGCGCCGGGAGGGAACTTGTTCTCTGCCCGGATAGGTAAGACAAATTACGCGACGGTGTAAACCCAGTTGTGCTTGTCCTCGACAGCACCAGACTGGATACCAGTCAGGGTCTCGCGAAGCTTCTTCATCACGGGACCGATCTCGGTGTAGCCAGCCGGGAAGGTCACGGTCTCGTCGGCACCATAAACCTTGTTGTCGATTTCGCCCACCGGGGAGATGACGGCAGCGGTGCCGCACAGGCCGCACTCCACAAAGGTGCCGGCCTTGACCTCTGCCCACTCGACGGGGCGCTGGTCGACGGTCATGCCCAGATCCTCGGCAACCTGAACGAGCGAACGGCGGGTGATGGAGGGCAGGATGGAGTCGGTGTGCGACTGAGGAACGACGAGGGTGCCGTCTTCCTTCACGAACAGGACGTTGGCGCCACCGGTCTCCTCGACATAGGTGCGGGACTCGGAGTCGAGATACAGGTTCTCGGCATAACCCTCGCGGTGAGCCTCCATCGTGGGCTTAAGGGACATAGCGTAGTTCAGGCCGGCCTTGATGTTGCCGGTGCCGTGCGGTGCGGCACGGTCATACTCGGAAACGCGCAGCTTGACGGGCTTGAGGCCACCCTTAAAGTACGGACCGACCGGGGTCACGAGAATACGGAACGTGTACTCAGGAGCGGGAGCCACGCCGATCACGTCACCGGAGCCGATCATAAACGGACGCACGTACAGGGTCGCGCCGGAGCCAAAGGGCGGAACCCAGGCGGCGTTGGCAGAAACGACCTGCTTGACGGCCTCGACAAACTTGTCCTTGGGGAACGGAGGCATCTCGAGGCGCTGGGCGGAGTTGTACATACGCTCGGCGTTCATGTCGGGACGGAAGCAGACGATGCTGCCGTCCTCGGCGGTGTAGGCCTTCAGGCCCTCAAAGACCTCCTGGCAGTAATGGAAGATGCCACCGCACTCGGAGACGTGCAGGGTATGGTCGGTGGTCAGGCCGCCCTCGTCCCACTCGCCATCCTTCCAATGGGCCTCGTAGCTGTAATCGGTCTTCATGTAGACAAAGCCGAGGCTGCCCCAATCGATATCCTTCTTCTCGACAGTCATATGTCGCTCCTTACATACACAGTTGCAAACTCGCGAACTCGCACGCAAGGACCGAGGCCGACCGCGTCGCAACGTCGCACGCCCGGAGCGTAGAGCCGGACGGGACACGCAGGCAACGCCAAAGCCCATGGCATGTCGATTCGCATGCACGAGATTGTACTCCCCGTACGCGTCTGATAAAACGCTTTTCTTTAACTAAGTAAAGTATTTTCATTCAACCGAAACTAAAGAGGCCCGCCACCGTAAGCGGTGACGGGCCTCAACTGCACGGTCTGCGCGCTGGCTCGAGCTACGCGCTCTATTTGCCCAGCTTAGCCTTGACCAGACCGACCACGGTCGGGATGATCGACACGGCGACAATGCCGACGATCAGCAGCTCAAAGTGCTCCTGCACAAAGGGGATGCCGCCAAAGAAGTAGCCCAGCAGCGTAAAGAGCGTTGACCAGGTAATGCCGCCCAGCACGTTAAAGATAACGAAGTTGCGCCAGTGCATGCCGCCCATGCCGGCGATAAAGGGCACAAAGGTGCGAATAAACGGGAAGAAGCGACCCAGGAAGATGGCCAGGTGGCCCCACTTGTCCAAAAAATCCTCGGACTTTTTAATGCGCTCGGGCGTCATGGCCTTTACCTTGCCCGAAGCGATGATCTTGCGACCAAAGAAGTGACCGATCATAAAGTTGCACTGATCGCCCAGGATGGCTGCGGCCCATGCGGTGGCCAGAAGCGCCACGATGTTAAAGCCGCCGTTGTGGGCAAAGAAGCCCGAAGCGAACAGCAGCGAATCGCCGGGAAGGAACGGGAAGAACACCACGCCCGTCTCGATAAAGATGATCAAGAACACGCAGCCGTAGGCCATAAGCGGGCCGGCGGCGATCCAACTGGCGATCGCGGTGCGCGGGTCTTTGAGCAACTCGGCGATAAAATTAATGAAACCCATGAAGTAAAACCTCTCAGTTGTGGGCGCGGATACGTCCAAGTTGACCAGTATACGGTTGCAGCGCCCCCTCGTGCGCAGCCCCACAAAAGCACGACTCCATTACCAGCAAGTTTGCATAACTGACACCTGTTGCGCAATGCCGCCAAGATTGTCCTTCCTAATCCCTAGCGAATCGCTATACTTTATTGAATCGCATTGCCATGGCGCTAAGGGAGGGCGGCCGGTGAGCTTTATCAATACCATTCGCGAGGACATCAAGACCGTCCAGGCGCAGGACCCCGCCGCGCAAAACGGTCTGGTCATCTTTCTTTCCTATCCTGGCCTGCACGCCAAGTGGAACCACGTGCCCGAGCACTGGCTGTGGGAGCACGGTCATCGCTCGCTCGCCCGCGTGCTCTCGCAAATCACCCGCCACATCACCGGCGTCGAGATTCACCCTGCCGCGCAGATTGGCAAGCACTTCTTTATCGACCACGCCATGGGCGTCGTCATCGGCGAGACCACCATTGTGGGCGACAACTGTGTGCTCTACCAGGGCGTCACGCTCGGCGGCACCGGCAACGAGACCGGCAAGCGTCACCCCACCCTGGGCAACAATGTCACGGTGGGCACGGGCGCCAAGGTGCTCGGCAACATCCGCATCGGCAACAACGTCAAGATCGGCGGCAACTCGGTCGTCGTTAAGGACGTCCCCGACAACTGCACCGTCGTGGGCGTGCCGGGACGCATCATCAAGCGCAACGGCTGCCGTGTGTTCGAGGAGAGTTTCGACGCCAAGCAGCATCGCGAGTACATGCCCGATGACGCCGCCGAGCAGTCCGCCCTCAACCGCCAGGG
>DBGAZC010000167.1:0-11924 GCA_048472015.1 Collinsella sp.
ACCTAGACCGAAAAGACGATCTTACGGCAGTTCCAGAAGTACTGGGCACCCGAGACAATGGTCAAAATCACGGCGATGACGTACAGGAAGCGCGACACCGAATAGACACCGAGCAGCAGCGACACCGGCCCCAGCTGAAGACCGGCCATCGCAAAGACGCACAGATAGCCGCAGATAGAGACCATCGTGGTCGCCGTCTTATACTTGCCGAGCTTATCGGCGGCAACGACCACACCGGCAGCACTTGCGACCATACGAAGGGCGCTCACCAACAGCTCACGGAACAGGATAATGAACACGGACCACACGGTCACCGCGCCAAAATCCAGGAACAGCAGCAGGGCCGAGAACACCAGCAGCTTGTCGGCGATGGGGTCCAAGAACTTGCCGAAATCGGTGATCTCGTTGCGCGAGCGTGCCAGATAACCGTCGACCTTATCGGTGCACGACAGGATCACATACAGAATGAAGGCGGCGGCTGCAAGCGGACCGTCGAAGGTGCTCCAGTCCGTACCGGCAACGCTCGCGTGAGACAGAGCCGAGACGATCATGAACACCGGGATAAAGACGATGCGAACGCACGTCACGATGTTGGCGGGCGTCCAAACACTCGTCAGTTCCTTATTGCTCTCGTTTGCCACAACGCTCTCCTACTCCACAACATGACCGATAAGCTCATAGCAGAAGCTATCGGTAAACTCGACAGTCAGAATATCGCCCACGGACGCCTCGCTGGCATCCAGATGCACCGCGCCATCGGAATCGGGCGCCTGGAACCAAGCGTGACCGATCAGCTCGGCGCCGTCCTCGGTCTCCTCGATGCCATCGACGATCACCTGGGCGCGCTCGCCCACATGGGCCGCCGTGGCGGCAAAACCGAGCGACTCGGCCAGATCCATGGCCTCCTGGGCGCGCTCGAGCTTGACCTCCTCATCGACCTGGCCCTCCATCTTGGCGGCCAGGCTGCCTTCCTCACGCGAGTAGGCAAAGACGCTCGTGTAGTCAAAGCCGACGGTGTCCATAAAGTCGATAAGATCGCGGAACTCGTCGTCGGTCTCGGTCGGGAAGCCAACCATGGCCGTGGAGCGAATCACAATACCGGGGATGCGCTCGCGAAGGTCGCGGAACAGATCCTCGAGCTCCTGGCGCGAACCGGAGCGACGCATGGCCTTGAGGATGCGCGCATCGCAGTGCTGTACGGGGATATCGATATAGGGCAGCACCTCGGGCGTATCGCGAATCGTCTCGATAAGCTCGTCGGTCATGCCCTCGGGCTGCAGATAGAGCACGCGGACCCAGACGTTATGCGGGCGCACAGCCTCGGCGACGGCACGCAGCAGCTGCGCCAGATTGCGCGGCGAGCCCTCGGCGACGTCCTCGTCGGCAAAGTCGGTGCCCCAAATGCCCGTGTCCTGGCCGATCAGCACGATCTCGCGCACACCGCCGGCAACCAGGTCACGCACCTCGGAGATAATGCTCTCGGCATTGCGCGAATGATAGCGACCGCGAATATAGGGGATCATGCAGAAGCTGCAAAAACGATTGCAGCCATCGGAAATCTTGACGTAGGCAACGGCACCCTCGACGGTACGCTTGACCTGCGGGATATAGGCCGCGATCTCGCGCTCCACGCCCAGTACGCCATCGATGACAGAGACGATACCGTCTTCCTCATCGGCCTTCACAAAGGCCGCGACCTCGGGAAGCTCGTCGGGCAGGTCGTCGCCGTAACGAGACGGCACGCAACCGCACATGACGATGGGGCATGCGCGAACGCCGTCCTGCACCTCGTTAGCGAGCTCGAGCGTGGTCTCGATACTCTCGGACGTCGCCGAGGCGAGAAACGAGCACGTGTTGACGATAGCGATATCGGCATCCTGCGGATCGAATGCCTCCTCATAGCCCGCGGCGGTCAGCAGCGAACGCATGCGGTCGGTGTCAACCTCGTTCTTAGCGCACCCGAGGGTGATGTAGAGCACGGAGCCCAAAGGTGTATCCATGTTGGAGAACGGTCCTTTCGAGTAAGTTAGCGGTAGTTGGTAAACTGCAGCGGCTGGCCGTAGTCTTGGTCGCGCAGGAACTGGATCACGGTCTGCAGCGCGTCCTTAGAGGCCGAGGTAACGCGCAGTTTATCGGCCTCGATAGTCACCTTGACCTTGAGCTTTTGATCCTTGATATCCTTATTGATCTTCTTGGCGGTCGCCTGGTCGATGCCCTCGACGATATGGCCGAGCACGCGCACGGTACCGCCCGATGCCGCCTGCGGCGCGTCCCAAGAAACAGCCTTGAGGTCGATGCCGCGCTTGATGAGCTTAGAGCTCAGCACGTCAATGATCTGCTTGGAGACAAAATCGGCCGGGGCATTGATCGTAAAGAGCCTGTCGCCCTTCGAAAGCTCGATGGAGGCGCCGGAGTCCTTGAGGTCATAGCGCTGAGAAATCTCGCGGGTGGTCTGTTGGAAGGCGTTATCGACCTCCTGCATATTGACCTCGGACACAACGTCGAAGCTGGAATCTTTAGCCATGGTTCTTCCTTTCGGTACGGGGAGCCTTAGTAGCTGTCGTACGAATAGTCATCTGAATCGTTTGCTGTCTGGCCGTCGGATGCCGTGTCGGTGCCATCGGCAGATTGGGCGTCGGTGCCATCGGTAGACTGGGGGTCGGTGCCGTCTGCAGTATCGGTGCCGCCGGCACTCTCGCCGTCTTCAGAGTCAGTGGTCTCCTTCTTGGGAACGGTAATGGTCACGCGCGCCACACCCGATGTCTTGGTGTCATAGCGAACCTTTTCGCCGTTCTTGGTAACCGTGACATCGGAGGGCTTGGACGTGGTGATCTCGATCGAGGACTCGGGCGTGTACTCCTGCTCAAAGGGACCGGTTGCCTGGGCGCCGAAGACCGATTTACCGTCGACCTTGACCTCGATCCAGGCGGTCTTGCCCTTGGCAACGGAAACCTTGACCTTGATGACCTCGTCCTCTTCCTTTTTTACCGTCGCCTTGGCGGCATCGGAATCGGCAGAATCCGTCGCCTCGTCGGTGCCTTCATCCTCGTCAACAGATTCGGTCTTCTTGGAAGACTTCTTGGTCGTCGTCTTGGTGGCCGCGGGCGTCTCAGGCGTCGACTCGGGTGCAGAAGAGCCGCAGCCACGCAGGAGGACCACGATGAGCAAAATCAGCAGCAGCGCAACGGCACCGATGCCTGCGTAAACGATACGCGGATCGAGTCCGTTGTTCTGGGAGACGCGCCCGCCGCTGCGTGCGCGACTGGAGCCGCCACGCCCATTCCCCTGCGGCATACGGCCGCGACCGCTATCGGGACGACCACGATAGCCGCCTTGGCTCTGCGAGCCGCGCTGGCCAGAACGCGGCGCAAGCTCACCACGGTTCTGATAGCCACGCTGGCCAGAGCGAGGCGCCGAAGAGCGCTGCCCGTAAGGCTGCGATTGCGAACGGAGGCGCGGCGTCACCTGCGTGGTATCGGCGTCGGCGTAACCACCGTGGGAACGCCCGGCAGAAACTCCGCGATAACCACGACCGGAGTAGCCACCGTCGCCGTAACCGGCGCGGGAATCGCGACTCAACCCGCGAGCGGCGGGAAGCGCACGGTCATCAGGCATGGGCGTACTGCGAAAGCGATCTCGCTGAGAACGAATCTCCTCGCTGGAGCCCGTCTCGGTGATATAGCCCGCCTGCGGAGGGCGCTGGCCGTACCGCGTCGAGCGACCACCCTGAACCATCAGAAAGCGTCCGTTATCGACCGACGAACGCGAGTTAACGTAGCCGGCAGCATCCTGAAAACGACCGCCCTGCTGCGAGGTCTCGCGTTCATATGCCATGAGGTCATCAAAATAAGCGTTGACGACCTCGCGCGGGTTAAGCCCCAAAAAGCGAGCATAGCTCGAAATCATGCCCTGCGCATAGCCGCGCGGGGGCATCGATGCAAAGTTACCGGTCTCGAAAAACTCGATGATCTGCGGCCTGATTTTGATGGTGTTGGCGACCTGCTGGATGGAAAGGCCCATCCGGCGACGCTGCTCGAGCAGCATGTCACCAAAGCGTGCAGCCATCAGAATCCTCCAAACTCACGATCTTCACGTGCCATCTCGGCGTCGACAGACTCCAGCGCGGCAAGCCCCTCCTCGTCCAGCAGGACCTCGCGCGGCTTGGAACCATCGGGCGGGCCGACGACACCCTTTTCTTCCAGCATGTCCATAATACGCCCGGCGCGCGCATAGCCAACCTTGAGGCGGCGTTGCAGCCCAGATGTGGAGCCCAGCTGCGATTCCACCACAATATGGGCGGCCTCCCAGATAAGAGGGTCGTCATCTTGCGGCTCGGCAACGCCCGTGCGAACAACGCCGCCACCAGCCATGGACATGGAAGCGGGCGCCACGGCAGACAGGATCTCCTCGTGGTAGTCGGGCTCGCTTTGCGACTTAACGAACTCGACGATCTCGTTGATCTCGTCGTCCGAGACAAAACAGCCCTGGATACGGCGGGGCTTGCCCCAGTCGACTTTTGAGAACAGCATGTCGCCCAAACCAGTAAGCTTTTCGGCGCCCATCTGGTCGATAATGACGCGGGAATCGATGCCCGTAGCCACGTTAAAGGCGATACGGTTGGTGATGTTGGCCTTAATAAGGCCCGTCACCACGTTGGAGCTGGGGCGCTGCGTAGCCACGATAAGGTGAATACCGGCAGCACGGCCCAGCTGGGCGATACGGACGATCGAGGCCTCGACATCCTTGCCGGCTACCATCATCAGGTCCGAAAGCTCGTCGATGATGATGACCAGATAGGGCATCTTTTGCGGCGGGTTATCGTAATGCTCAAACTCGCCGGCGGCCTGCTTTTCGTTATAGGTCGAGATCTTGCGCACGTTAAGGCGCTCGAAGACCTTCAGGCGGCGCTCCATCTCGGACACCGCCCACTGCAAGGCACTCGCGGCCTGCTTGGGCTCGGTCACTACGGGCACGTAAAGGTGCGGCAGGCCGTTATAGCCTGCGAGCTCGACGCGCTTGGGGTCGACCATGATCAAGCGAACGTCCTCGGGAAGCGCGCGCATGAGCAGGGTCGTGATGATGGAGTTGATCATGACCGACTTACCGGAACCCGTGGTACCGGCGATCAGCAGATGGGGCATCTTGGCGAGGTCGGCGACAACCGGCGTGCCCTCGGCATCGCGACCGATGGCAAGCTCGAGCGGACCGCCCTTCACATAGGGAAGTACGTCGCCTAGGTTGACGTTCTGACGCTTGCGATTGGGAATCTCGATACCAACGAGCGAGGTGCCGGGAATCGGCGCAAAGATGCGCACCGACTGGGCGGCAAGCGAAAGCGCGATATCGTCCTCGAGACTCGAGATCTTGCTCACGCGCTCGCCCTCACCGGGCTGCAGCTTAAAAGTCGTGACCGTGGGGCCGGCAATCCAGCCGACGACGCGGGCGCTACGGCCAAACTCAAGCAAGGTGGACTGCAACGACTCGGCAGTCTGTTCCAGCTCCTTGTCAGAAGACGCGGAGGACGCCGACTGCGGGTTGGCATGCAGGATTTCGAGCGGCGGAAGCTTGAGGCCGTCCTCTTGGTCGCCCTCGGCATCGGCATTGGTACCGTCCGCTCCCCCATCGCCGGCTGCAACAGGAGCAGCGGAAGCCGTGGGGGCGGAGGCATCGGAAACCTTGGGATGCTTTAGGAAGTCAGGGATCTGCGGAGCTGCCGAAACGGGATTCACGGCAAATGGCGGCTCTGACTCGTCAGCCTTGTCCGGGTCGTCTTCCATCGAAAACTGTCCGGTGACCTGTCCTGCGTTGGCGCGGCGACGCGGCAGCAAGGTGGTCTTGGCGGTCTCGAGCGGAGCCTCGTCGTAATCGTCATCGCCCTCAGTGAGTTCAATTTCGCTATCGGACCAAGACGGGTCAGGCTCGCTCGTGTTGAGCTTGGGCGCGGCCTTGCCCTTCTTGGCATGGCGACGCGGCAGCAGCGTGGTCTTGGCGCGCTCGGCCTCCACGGCCTCGGACACGTCGACAAACGGGTCATCGTCCTCGTCGTCATCCAAAACCGGGTCGGCATCGCCACCCATGAACGTGGTCACCGCGGCGCCAGCCCCCTTCTGGCGTAGAATGCTCAGGTGCGGACGGGCAACGCCGGGAACCGACAGGGCCTCTTCATCGCCCCACGGGCTCGCGTTGACATCGGCACGACGGCGCTCGGCAAAATCGGCAGCGCGATCACGTGCGGAGCGCAAAACGCCACCCACCGAAAAGCCAATGATGACCAGGCCAACGACGACAAGGCCCAGCAAGACAACCATAGCGATAGGTTTACCCAGGGCGTTTTGCAAGGCACTTGCGATAAAGGCGCCAATGTAGCCGCCCGAGGCGGAAAGGTTCTGCGGCGTAAACATGAGGTCGCACGAGTCGGTCGTACCCGGAACCATCAACGATAGGATAGAAACAATGGCCACAAAGACCACGGCACCACCCGCGACCGAGCGAATGTTGAGCGGCGAGTCCTCACCCAAAAAGAGCGTGGCGGCAAACAGCAAGATGACGATCGGCAGCACGTAGGCGCCCAGGCCAAAGCCGAGGTGATAGAAACCGGCAACCGCAGCTGTCACGGGTGCCGTTGCCGGAGAAATCACGGCAATGAAGGACGCAATCGCCAAAACGGCAATGATAACGCCGGCGATATCGCGATTGGCCGAAGGCTCGACCAGGGGTTCGAACTCATCGAACTCGGACTCGTGGCCCTTATTGGCACGCAGATGGGAACCGGCACCCTTAGCAGATGCCGGTTGGTTGTTGGATTTGTTGCCTTTGGCGTTTTGTGCAGATCCGCGCGCCAAACTAAACCTCCATGACGACTGGGATGATCATCGGACGGGTGCGCGTGCGGCTCCAGATAAAGTTGGAGAGCGAATCGCGCACGGCCTTGCGAATGGCATCGGAGCCGCTACTGGTAAAGCTAAACTTGCCCTTCTCGATCGTCTTCATGATGGCTGCGGAGGCATCCTCGGAGAACTGGTCGTCGATGGCAAACGAAACGCCGCGGCCCGAGAACTCGATAGCCTCGATCTTCTTGTGCTTGAGCGAGACGATGGCAACAGCCGTGACCATACCGTCGTTGGCGAGCTTTTGGCGATCGCGAAGGACGATGGGGTCGGTGTCGCCGATGCGCAGACCGTCGACATAAACGACGCCGGACTCGACGGGCGCACCGCGTTTGACGATACCGCCCCGCATCTCGAGCGTGTCACCGTTATCGAGGATAAAGATGTGATCGTCCTTAAGGCCCATCTTGCGGGCTAGCTGGGCATGGGCGCGCAGGTGAACGGCCTCGCCGTGAACCGGCATAAAGTAGGTGGGCTTGGCCATGGCCATCAGGAGCTTGAGCTCCTCCTGGCTGCCGTGGCCCGAGACGTGGACGAGTGCGCGATTCTTATCCCACACGTCGCAGCCAAGCTTGGCCAGGCTGTTGACGACCTGCTGCACGGCCTTCTCGTTGCCGGGAACGGGAGTTGCCGAGAGGATGACGGTATCGCCCTCGTGGATGGAGAGCGTCTTGTGCTCGCCGTTGGCCATGCGGGACAGGGCCGACAGCGGCTCGCCCTGAGAACCGGTGCACATGACGACGATCTTATCGTCGGGCAGGTTATCAATGTCGAAGGCATCGATGATATCGGCATCGTCGATGTTGAGATAGCCAAGCTCACGCGCCACGCGGGTGTTGGTGAGCATGGAACGTCCGGTCACGACGACCTTGCGGCCACACTTGCGGGCGGCATCGCAGATCTGCTGCAGGCGATGGATGTGGCTCGAGAACGACGCGACGAACACGCGGCCCGGCGCGTTCTTGATGGCGTGCAGCAGGTTGGGGCCGACCTCGGCCTCGGACTTGGTAAAGCCAGGAACCGTGGCGTTGGTGGAGTCGGAAAGCAGCAGGTCGATGCCCTGCTTGGCAAAGCGGCTGATGGCGGCATAGTCGGGCGTGACGCCGTCGATGGGCGTCTGGTCGAGCTTAAAGTCGCCCGTGTGCATAACGGTGCCCTGGTTGGTGCGAATAAACACGCCCAAAGCACCCGGAATGGAGTGCGTCATGGAGAAGAAGTCGAGCGAGATGCCACCGAGATTGACGTGGCTGCCGCCCTTGACCTCACGGAACTTGGGCGCGCGAATGCGGAACTCGGAGAGCTTACCCTCGATAAAACCGAGCGTCAGCTTGCTCGAGAAGATGGGCACCTTGTTGTTGAGGTCCTGCAGCAGGTACGGAAGCGAACCGGTGTGGTCCTCGTGGCCGTGGGTGACGACGATGCCGCGGAGCTTCTCCTCGTTCTCCAGGACATAGGTGTAGTCGGGAAGTACCAAGTCGATACCGGGCTGGGAGTCGTCGGGGAACATGAGGCCGGCGTCGACGAGCACCATGTCGTCGCCGCACTCGAAGACCGTCATGTTCTTGCCGATGCCGTCAAGGCCGCCGAGCGGAATGATCTTCAAGGGAGATGATTTTTTAGCTGCCATAGGTTCGTGTGGTTTCCTTTCTTCGAAACGGGTCTGGAACAACCGACGGGGCGCTTCTGGCAAACCGACCGCCGGGAACGTACAAACATGCATCACAGAGTCGATGCAATAACCTCAGTATGATACCCATTTGCACAACAACAGACCACCCATGCATCAAAGCCCCATCTGAACTGGTCTATCCCGCTGAGACCAGACCTGCCAAAATGGGACAGGGTTATTTTGGTTGGTTTTATCTGAGGATATGCCGGGTGTGCAGCTATCGACAATTCAGAAAAAAGGAAAGCTGAATTGACCATCTGACAAAATCGCAACCCGCACCTACCAGCTCTTTTGCTATTCCCGGCGGGGGCCGCGGGTAAAGTTTAACGCGAGTTCCGCACGAGCCGGAGAGCACTTAATGTGCTCTCCGTGCGAGCAGGACTGTAGAGCAGGAAACTTTACCCGCGGACCCCGCCGGGAATAGCAAAAGGGCAACCCCTTAGGAGTCGCCCTTGTTGAGCTGATTATGTACGGCTGTTACTCGGCGTCGTGGTGACGGCGGGGCTTGCGGCCTCCGTTGTCACCGGGGCGGCGCGGACGGTCACTGCGCTCGGAGCGCTCGCGACGCGAACGCTCACGGCGCTGGAAGTGCTCGCCGTCGCCCTCGGAGGAACCCTCAGCGCGAGCCGGGGCCTCGGGCTTGTCGAGACGATCAAGCGAGATCTTGCCGCGATCGTCGACCTCGATGACGACGACCTTGACCTCGTCGCCCACGTTGAGCACGTCCTCAACCTTCTCCACGCGGCCCTTGGCGACGCGGGAGATGTGCAGCAGGCCGTCCTTACCGGGCAGCAGGTTGACGAAGGCACCGAAGGGCTGGATGGAGACCACGCGACCGGTGTACTCCTCGCCCGGCTCGGGAACCTTGATGATGAGCTTGATGCGCTCGACAGCCTGGTCGACGGACTCGCCGGTACCGCCGACAAAGACGGTGCCGTCCTCCTGGATGTCAACCGAAGCGCCGGTCTCGTCCTGGATGCCGCGGATGACCTTGCCACCGGAACCGATGACGTCGCGGATCTTATCGGTCGGAACCTGGATGGAGACGATGCGCGGAGCGGTGCTGCGCGTGGTGAGGCGCGGCTCAGGGATCACATCGAGCATCTTCTGCAGGATGAAGGCACGACCCTCCTTGGCCTGCTGCAGGGCGCGGGCCAGGATGTCGAAGGTGAGGCCGGTGGCCTTGTTGTCCATCTGCAGGGCGGTGATGCCCTCGGTGGTGCCGGTGACCTTAAAGTCCATGTCGCCCAGGAAGTCCTCGAGACCCTGGATGTCGGACAGGACCACGGTCTTGCCCTCCTCCTGGATCAGACCCATGGCGATACCGGAGACCGGGCGCTTAATGGGCACGCCGCCGTCCATAAGGGCGAGCGTGGAACCGCAGGTCGAAGCCATCGAAGAGGAGCCGTTGGACTCCATGACCTCGGAGACGACGCGGATGGCGTAGGGGAACTCGTTCTCGTCGGGGAGCACCGGAAGCAGGGCGCGCTCGGCCAGGTTGCCATGGCCGATCTCGCGGCGCTTGGGGCTGCCCATGCGGCCGGTCTCGCCGGTGCAGAACGGCGGGAAGTTGTAGTGGTGCATGTAGCGCTTGCCCTCAGTGGGCTCGATGGTATCCAGACGCTGGCCCTCGTTGAGCATACCGAGCGAAAGAACCGAGAGAACCTGGGTCTGCCCACGCTGGAACAGACCAGAGCCGTGAACGAGCGGCAGGTAGTTATCCTTCACCATGATGGGGCGAATCTCATCGGCGGCACGACCATCGACGCGCTCGCCAGTCTCGACGACCATGGTGCGCATGGCCTTCTTCTCGAGCTTCTTGAGCGCCACGGGGATCTCGCGCTCCCAAGCGGCCTGCTCCTCCTCGGTAAACTCGGCGCGGATGGACTCCTTCAGAGCCTCGACCTTGCCGATACGGGAGAGCTTGTCGGCGTCGCGAAGGGCGGCTGCCATCTCGTCGTAGTGAGCGAAGATGCGCTCCTGGACCTCCTCGACGGGTTGGTCGAGCGGGTACTCCTTCTTGACGATGGGGCCGTTGACCTGCTCCCACTCGGCGACGAACTCGTGTTGAGCCTGGCAGAAGGCAGCAAGGGCTTCCTGGCCAAACTTCATAGCGGCGAGCATATCATCCTCGGAGATCTCCTCGGCGCCGGCCTCGACCATCGAAATGAAGTCGGCAGAGCCGCCCAGCTCCAGGTCCAGGTCGGAGTTCTCGCGCTCCTCATAGGTGGGGTTGACGATAAACTCGCCGGTCTCCACGTTGCGGCCGATGCGCACGCAGGCAAGCGGGCCCTCGAAGGGCACGCCGCCGAGCGTCATGGCCAGAGAAGCACCCATGACGTTGATGACGTCGAAGGGGTTGACCTGGTCGGCGACGAGCGAGGTAGCGACGATGTGCACCTCGTTGCGGAAGCCGTCCGGAAAGCTCGGGCGAATCGGGCGGTCGATCATGCGCGCGGTGAGCGTGGCCTTCTCGCTGGGACGGCCCTCACGCTTGAGGTAGCCACCCGGGATGCGGCCAGCGGCGTACATCTTCTCGTTGAAGTCGACGGTCAGCGGGAAGAAGTCGTAATTCTTACGCTCCTTAGAGACGACCACGGTGTCGAGCATCGTGGTATCGCCCTGCTTGACCAGACAGGCGCCGGTGGCCTGCTTGGCAAGCTCGCCGGACTCAAAGGTGTAGGTCTTGCCGTACAGCTCAAAGGTCTTGGATACGAGTGTCATTGTTCTCCTTTACCCCACAGGCCCCTTGCCTGCGGGCTTCTCATGTGACGCGGGCCCCCTGCCCCCGCCACGCTTCAGAGCGTGATTGTTCACGCCCTTACACAAAAAGAGCGCCCCGCTGCGCAGGACGCTCTTAGCATGTACAAATCCTTACTGGATGTTGTCGCGGATGCCCAGAGCCTTGATGAGCTCACGGTACTCGACGATGTCGTTCTTCTTGATGTAGGAGAGAAGACGACGACGGCGGCCGACGAGCATGAGCAGGCCACGACGGGTGTGGAAGTCCTTCTGGTGGGACTTCATGTGCTCGGTCAGCTCCTTGATGCGCTCGGACAGGATGGCGACCTGAACCTTGGGGTTGCCGGTGTCGACCGGGGTGTTACCGAACTGGGCAGTCAGCTCAGCCTTGCGCTCTTTGGAAACAGTCATTGTTTCACCTTTCGTTTCTTGTCGCCCGCGGGCGACATTATACGCCTCGGACTGGGAAGCCGCCGGTGGAGCGAGCATCCAAGGTCGAGGTACCAACAGGTCGGTATGTTACCACAAGCGGCCCGCGCCTGCGCATCATCACCGACCCAACATGAATTCCATCGCACGGAGGCGCTGATCGGTGTGCGTCGCAGCCCAAACATGCGAAAGCCCCA
>DBGAZC010000168.1:0-3951 GCA_048472015.1 Collinsella sp.
CGTCATCCCCATCGTCATCATGTACATCTTCTGCCAGAAGTACATCATTGACGGCGTTGTGGCAGGTGCCGTCAAGGGCTGATGCCGTAACTGTTTTGCAAGTTTTGGCGGCGCCCCTCAGCGCGGCGCCGCGTATCGAAAGGTAAAGACATGGCCGAGATCGTTCTCAAACATGTTCAGAAGGTGTATCCCAACAACGAGTCAAAAAAGAAGGGCTTCTTTGGCAAAAAGAAGAAGACCGAGGAGAAGAAGCACAACCTCAAGGTTACCGAGGACGGTGTGCTTGCTGTAGAGGACTTCAACCTCACCGTTCACGACCAGGAGTTCATCGTCCTCGTTGGCCCCTCTGGCTGCGGTAAGTCCACGACGATGCGCATGATCGCCGGCCTGGAGGACATCACCTCGGGCGATGTGCTCATCGATGGCAAGCGCGTCAACGACGTCGCTCCCAAGGACCGCGACATCGCCATGGTGTTCCAGAGCTATGCTCTGTATCCCAATATGACGGTGTACGAGAACATGGCGTTTACGCTCGAGCTCAAGAAGGTCCCCAAGGACGAGATCGACCGTAAGGTTCGCTCCGCTGCTGAGATCCTGGGTATTACCGAGTACCTCGACCGTAAGCCCAAGGCGCTCTCTGGCGGCCAGCGCCAGCGCGTCGCCATCGGCCGCGCCATCGTGCGTGACCCCAAGGTCTTCCTGATGGACGAGCCGCTGTCCAACTTGGATGCCAAGCTTCGTAACCAGATGCGTGCCGAGCTCATTAAGCTGCGTCACGAGATCAAGGGCACCTTCATCTACGTTACCCACGACCAGACCGAGGCTATGACCCTCGGCGACCGCATCGTGGTCATGAAGGACGGCGTTGTCCAGCAGATCGCCACGCCGCAGGAGGTCTTCAACCATCCCGCGAACATCTTCGTCGCCGGCTTCATCGGCGTGCCGCAGATGAACTTCTTCGATGCTCAGCTGGTGCGCTCGGGGAACGGCTTTACCGTCAAGACCGAGGATATGAACGTGGCGCTTGCCCCCGAGACTTGCGCTCAGCTTGCCCTCAACTGGGGCGGCGGCGACGTGAAGGAGATTACGGCCGGCGTGCGCCCCGAGCAGATTCTGCTTGCCGACAAGGGCGAGGAGGGTGCGCTTCAGGGCACCGTCGAGGTGACCGAGCTCATGGGTTCGACCGAGCATGTCCACGTGACTGCTCCCGATGGCCAGTTCGTCCTGATCATTCCCGTTGTCGACCTTGAGGCCAAGGGTGCGCTCAAGGCGGGCGACCCCATCTGGTTCAAGTTCGAGAAGAACGCGACTCATCTCTTCGATAAGGTGTCTGGCAAGAACCTTATCTAGGCCCGGTGCATCCAGGCCCTCCCTTTGGGCGACTGCGGCTTTGCCATCCTTTTGCCGTGGTCACATATAAGGCTCCCCTCCCGTCCACTGGGCGAGAGGGGAGCCTTTCTTTGTGTTGGGGCTTTCCGTCTGTCAGTTTGTCTTGATCTGTAACAGGTAGGGCCGATTTCGGACGTTAGATGTTACAGATCGAGACGGTTCCGCTGTGCCAACCATTTCATCTAAATCTGTAACACCAAAGGCGAATTACACCTGCTAGATGTTACAGATTGAGATAAACCCAAGGGGAGGGGCCGGTATGTCTCAATCTGTAACGGCTGGGACCGTTTTTGTTGAGTAATTGCTACGGATCGAGATTGTTTGGCCGAGTCGGATCACAGGGTAACGTGCGGGCACAAAACGGAGCCGTGTTGCCACGACTCCGTTTCTCAAGAGGATGGGTAAGGGGAATGAGCTAGCTCAGGTGCCAAATCTCGTCGTTGTACTGGGAGATCGTACGGTCGGACGAGAAGGTGCCGGCGTTGGCGATATTGACGAGCGCCTTGCGCATCCAGGCGTCCTGGTCCTCGTAGTCGGCCAGCACGCGCTCCTTGGTCTGGATGTACTCCTCAATGTCGAGCAGGGCCATAAACCAGTCCTTGCCCTTGATGTCGTCGTGCAGACGCTGCAGGCGCTCGGCGTTGCCGGTCGCCATAAAGGCGGGGTTGGTGATGAAGTCCACCAGTAGCTTGATGCCGGGCTTGTGATAGAGCGCGCCGGCGTCATAGGTGCCGTCGGCGTAGAGTTGCTCGACCTGCTTGGACGAGGCACCAAAGGTGTAGATGTTCTCGTCGCCGACGAGCTCGGCGATCTCCACGTTGGCACCGTCGAGCGTGCACAGGGTCAGGGCGCCGTTGAGCATGAACTTCATGTTGGAGGTGCCGCTCGCCTCCTTGGAGGCCAGGCTGATCTGCTCGGAGATGTCAGCGGCGGGGATCACGCGCTCGGCGGCGGTGACGTTGTAGTTCTCGATCATGACAACCTGCAGGTAGGGAGCCACGTCGGGGTCGTTTGCAATCCACTGCGACAGCGTCAGGATCAGATGGATGATGTCCTGCGCGATAGTGTAGGCAGGCGCCGCCTTGCCGCCAAAGATGATGGTGACAGGGTGCTTAGGCCTGTTGCCGTTCTTGATATCGAAGTACTTCCAGATGATGTAGAGCGCGAGCATCTGCTGACGCTTGTACTCGTGGATGCGCTTGACCTGGACGTCGATGATGGCGTTGGAGGGAATGGTCACGCCCTGCTCGAGCGCCATGAACTGGCGCATGATGGCCTTGGCCTCGACCTTGGTGGCGGCCAGGCGCTCAAGAACGTCCTTGTCGTCGGCGAACTTGGCGAGTTTGCTCAGATCGCCGGTGCTGCGCCAGTCGGTGCCGATTACATCGTCGAGCAGGCTGGCGAGCGCGGGGTTGGCCCCATGGATCCAGCGGCGGAAGGTGATGCCGTTGGTCTTGTTGGAGAACTTCTCGGGATAGATCTCGTAGAACGGATGAAGCTCGGTGTCCTCCAGGATCTTGGTGTGGAGGGCGGCTACGCCGTTGATGGAGAAGCCAAAGTGGATGTCCATGTGGGCCATGTGGACGGTGTCGTGCTCGTCGATGATGGCGACGCGCGGGTCATCGTGCTCGGCTTTCGCGATCTCATCGAGCTTGACGATAATGTCGGCGATGGCAGGGGAGACCTTCTGCAGGCTGACGAGCGGCCACTTCTCGAGCGCCTCGGCAAGAATCGTGTGGTTAGTGTAGGCGACCATGGAGCGTACGATGGTCACGGCCTCGTCAAACTCGATGCCATGCTCGGTGGTGAGCAAGCGAATGAGCTCGGGAATGACCATGGTGGGGTGCGTGTCGTTGATCTGGACAACGGCGTAATCGGCCAGATCGTGCAGGTTGCTGCCGCGCTCGACGGCCTCGTCGATCAGGAGCTGGGCGGCGTTGCTCACCATGAAGTACTCCTGATAGATGCGAAGTAGGCGGCCCTGCTCGTCGGAATCGTCGGGGTAGAGGAACAAGGTGAGGTTCTTGGCGATCTCGGTCTTGTCGAAGTCGATGGAACTGCCGGGGACCAGGCCGTCGTCGACGCTCGCCAGGTCGAACAGGCGCAGGCGGTTCTTGGTGGACTGGCCGTAACCGGGCACATCGATGTTGACGAGCTTGGAGGTAACGGCAAAATCGCCGAACTCGACGGTGTAGGAGTGGTCATCGTCGACTAGGATGTCCTGCTCACCGAGCCACTCGTCGGGGACGGCCTTCTGCTGGTTGTCGACAAAGCGCTGACGGAACAGACCGTAGTGATAGTTGAGGCCCACGCCATCGCCGGTCAAGCCCAGCGTGGCGATGGAATCCAGGAAGCATGCGGCCAAGCGGCCCAGGCCGCCGTTGCCGAGTGACGGCTCGACCTCGAATTCCTCGATTTTGTTGAGGTCGTGGCCTGCGGCGGTGAGCTGGTCCTTAACCTCGTCGTAGATGCCGAGGTCGATCATGTTGTTGATGAGCAGCTTGCCGATCAAAAATTCGGCGGAAATGTAATAGAGCTTTTTCTTGCCGTTGTTGAGCGGGC
>DBGAZC010000169.1:0-15199 GCA_048472015.1 Collinsella sp.
CCGTCGCGGAAGGCCGAAAGCGCGCGCTCGCGCTGGGCCTGGCTGCGGTTGCCGTGGATCGCGGCGGCCTTGATGCCCTTGCGCTCCAGACGACGGCAGCAGCTGTCGGCGCGGTGCTTGGTGCGCATAAAGACGATAGTGCGCTCCGGGCCCTCCTTTTTGAGGAACTCGGGCAGCAGGTTGTTCTTGGCCTCGATGGACACCGGGAACACAAACTGGTCGACGGTGTCGGCGGTCGACGTGGCGGGCGCGATCTCCACGCGGGCCGGGTCGCTCACCAGGTCGGTGATCTCGCCCACGGCCTCCTCGTCAAGCGTGGCCGAGAACAGCAGCGTCTGGCGCTCGGCCGGCGTCTCGCGCACAATACGGCGGACGGCGGGCAAAAAGCCCATGTCGAGCATGCGATCGGCCTCGTCGAGCACCAGGACCTTAACCTCGTCCAGGTGGCAGGCACCCTGCTCGATCAGGTCGACCAGACGGCCCGGCGTTGCGACCAGGATGTCGCAGCCGTACTTGAGTGCCGCGGTCTGGGGCTTGTAGCTCACGCCGCCCACGACGGTCACGGCGACATGGCCGGTGACGTCGGCAATCTTGCCGGCGACCTCATCGATCTGCTGGGCAAGCTCGCGCGTGGGGGTGATGACGAGCATCGCGGGGCCGCGGCCGTTGCCCTCGGGCTTCTTGGCGCCGCGACGGCGGTTGCGGCCGCCACGCTCGCGCACGGGCTTGGGCGGAGCAATGTGCTCCAGATTGTTCATGGTCGGCAGCAAGAAGGCGGCCGTCTTGCCGGTGCCGGTCTGAGCGGCGGCAAGCAGGTCACGGCCCTCAAGCACCACGGGGATCGAGCCGGCCTGGACAGGCGTGGGCGCCGTGTAGCCCAGGTTCTCGATGGCACGAAGCATCTCGTCCGAAAGTCCCAGCTCGTCAAAGGCGGGCAGGTTCTCAGTCGCGGACTCGACGGTCTCGGCGGCGCTGGCCTCGTCGGCAGCATCGAAGGCAGCCTGGGCCATGGTCTCGCGGGTCTCGTCCAGAATCTCGGCGTCCGTGACGTCGGATACAGAATTACGCATATGTTGTTGTTCCTTATCTGCACGCGTCATGAGCGCGGCATGCGGCCGCGCGGGCGTGCTTGGTAGTGCGCTAATACATACAAAAACAGGTGCGCACAGAGAGGACGTTGCTCAGCACGCTGGCGATCGCTTTGGCAGCCCTATCACGCGCCGTCCAGACGCAGCAGCTCTAAGCGATGGAGCAGATTCGCCGCCGGTTAGTATACCCGTACTCCGTATGCCCCCACGTAAACCACAGATGACGAGGCGGACGAGGTGGGCCTGGCCGATTGTGTCAATCTGTAACAGATGCAGGGCAAAACCGGGTCCAAATGTTATAGAACAAGACAGAGGGGGATTTCCGTTCAGTCCAACCAAAATCTCTCGGTCTTCCTGCAATTTCGAACATGTGGCCTATAATGTTGCTTTGGTTACGCTATATATTGCGCAGCCATTTAATACGTCGCCCACCGGGGGCCATTAATTCCTATCGCCATATTGGCTAGGAAGCAATCAAAGGAGGTATCCGTGGCAGCAGAGACGCCTTGCTCGGTCCTCTATAACGATATTCGCTCGTTCGGCGGTCTTAAACATCTCGAGATCGCCCGAATGCTCATCAATGGAAACTCTTATCTCGGCAGTACCCTGCTCGAGAAATGCTCTTCCAACCGCTCGTATCTCACCCGTTACATCGTCCATCGCAAGCCTGACCAGTGCGCGCCCTCCATCTACAGCGACTTTACCGTCACCACGCTCAACCTTTCCTCGGCAATCTGCAGCAAGCTCGGCGGCGGCGAGTCCGCCTATCGAGCAATCGCCGAGCACTATCGCGGTCCGGCCGCCAACGAAATGATGTCGGCTCTCGCCAGCTACAAGCTGGACAGCCGCCTATATGCAAATGCCCTCAATCGCATCGACAACTTTGACGGCAATGCCGTGCGCGAGAAAAGCACGCTTTACCTTATGCTCTTTGTGGCAACGGGGGCGCTCGCCGATCCCGTTCAGGGCGTGACCACCGTCGAGCGCTTTTGCGCCAGCAAGACGGGCGGGCACTTTGGCACCACCGAAACTACCGTCGGACGCGGCTTTATGAGCAGCCTGGAGCAGCCGCACACCGTCGCTCCCAACCTCGGTCTGCTCAGAACCCATGCCGACAACTGCGCCGACATGCAAATCCATCCCCTCACACGCGATCCGCGCGGCACCGTGATTGGTTCTTTGCCCAAAACCTCGCCCAGCATCACCGATGTAGGCGCCGACGCCTCGCGCGAGCATCTTCGCATTTGGCTCGAGGGTGAGCACTGGTACGCCCAGGGCCTTGGATCGACCAACGGCACAGTGCTCGAATCGGGCGCGGGCGACGGCGATATTGTGATTGAGCCGCCGCGCGACCAACGCGAACCCGGCAAAGTCTATCCCCCCGTGGAAATCGCCAACAGCGGCAGGCTCCATCTGGGTCTCTACACGACATTCCTTGTCATTGTGGACTAGCACGGACAGCGATCGGAAGACGGTCGCCGTCCGTCTTTCGTCTTCTACCTTCTGTGTCGTAAACGACAATGCTCAGCGGTATACGTGGGCAGTGCGGCTATCATGGTACTTTACCGATATCCGCACTGCTCGCGTAAACGTGCGGCAACCCATGCCAGACAAAGGAACGCCATGGATACTACCGATAGCGCCTATGGCGACAAACTCGTCCGTCTCGATACGTTCGATACCGCCGTGGCGGTCGACCCCAGCGCCGAGGACGACGCCAAGCGTCGGTTTATGACGCTTATTCTCCAGACGGCCCACCGCAACAACGGCAACATCGGGCACGTGCTGCGCGCGACCAACACGAGCGGCGAGGTCTTTGCCGTCAAGCTACTCAAGGACAATGCCATCCTTTCCGGCCAAGCCCCCGACCGCTCCGCCGAGCAAGCGGCTGCGCACCTGGCCAATACCGCCGCGCTGTTCGAGGAGTACCGTCATCTGTGCACTGTCTCGCACCTGCGCGGATTTCCGCGCGTCTATGGCTATGGATCGTGCGAGGACGACCCGCTCATCCTCATGGAGTGGGTCGAGGGCACCTCGCTCAAGCAGGCGCTGCCCTTGCTTCCGCACGATGCCTCGGGCGGGCTAACCACCCAGATGGTGGCCGCCGTTGGAAACGCCGTGCTTCGCGCACTCCTGATGACCCAGGGACTCGTAAATCCGGTCGTCCATCGCGACCTGTCGCCCGCCAATATCATGTTCCGTACCACCAGTCGAACGCTCGAGCAGCAGATCGTCGATTGCTCCTTTGACCCCTGCCTCATCGACATGGGCTCCGCGACCATGGCCCTCGGCGATGACACGATCACCCGGCGCGCCGACATCTGGCGCTTTGCCACGCCCGCATACGCCGCGCCCGAGATGCTCACGCAGGATATCGAAGGCATCGCGGCCCTTCGCCGCTCGCCCGCAATCGATGTCTACGCGCTTTCGAGCATTCTGTACCAGCTCTACAGCGGTCGCAAACCGTTCGATGTGGAGTCGACGGGTGCCGCGGCAACCGGTTCGTTCTACCTCATAAAGACCAAGACCAAGCCGGCGCCGCTCGAGCCGCGATGCAGTGACGACGAGGCGCTCGTCCAAATCATCATGAAAGGCATCTCAGTCGAGCAGCGTGATCGTCCCACCGAACAGCAGATGCTCGAGGTGCTCTCGGCATACCTCACCGATGCCGAATCCGAGGGCCGCGAGGGCGCGGGCAGTGACACCGCAATTGACATCGACTCCGGTACGCACCTTAAGGTCGACGTCGCCGGCGAGCGCGCGAGAGAGATCCTGGAGCAGGCCCGGCACGATGCCATGACCCGCCGCCGCTTTATTATCGGTGGCGTTGTCGCAGCCGTTGCGGGGCTAGGCGTTATCGGGGCGGCAACCCATGGCTTTGGCATCCCCGACTACCTGGACGGCATCCGCAGTTCACTTGACGACTACACTTGGGATCAGCTGCAGGAGATTTCGCTCAAGATTAAGGCCACCGAGACCCGTAGCGAGGCACGCGAGATTGCCAGGCGCTATCATCTGCTCGATGCCGATGGGCATATCCCCTATCCGTGTACCAAGCGTGTCACGCTCACCAACGGGCTGCAGGTTGGCGCGCAGCTTGTGGGCATCCGCCACGATGAGCTTCTGGACGGGACGGGCAAGGCCGGACTAACGTTTATGTTCGACGCGGGTATTGCCGAGCGCAACGCTGCGGCTGAACCGCCGAGCGCCGGCTGGGCAGATTGCGAGCTGCGGGAATGGCTCAACGGCGACGGCCTTAAGCTGCTGCCCAACGAGTTGCGCGCACTCATTAAAGGGGTCAAGAAGGTCTCGAACAATGTGGGCGCCGCCAACAGCGCATCGTGCCTGAGCGAGTTGCCCGCAACCCTTTGGCTGCCCGCCATGGTCGAGCTGTGCGGTACGCAACCGCCCGATTCGTTTACCGAGGGCTATCACTACCTGGCAGACATCTACAACGGCGAGGGCAGGGAGTATCAGCTCTTCCGCGAGCTCAAGGTGAGCCCGTATTCCACGAACGAGACGATGGTCCGCCAGTGGAAGGGCAAGGACACCTGTTGGTGGGAGCGCACGGTGAGCCCCGACACATCGGAGAGCGAAGGCACGCTCTATATGAACCGCGTGGGGCACGACGGCGACGTCTTTACGTACGCAACGCCTGCGGAAAAGCCAAGCAAGCTAACCTGTGTGATCCCCGGGTTCTGTATCTAGGCGGCGGGCGTCTTGCCGTGACGGGACCCCTCCCCGGCAATTGTCTCGATCTGTAACAGTAAGGGGTCAAAAACCTCTCTAGATGTTACAAATCAAGACATTTGAGTTGACCGCGGACGGTTTGTCTCGATCTGTAACATCTAGCAGGAAAAACGGTCCTTAGGCGTTACAGGTTGAGACGTTAAGTTGTGGCTCGATGTAATGTCTCGATCTGTAACAGTTACTCGACAAAAACGGGTCTAGTTGTTACAGATTGAGACATTAGACCGGCTACGGTCCGCCGACCTGGCTATCACCTCGACCAATACCAGAATGTCATACATTTCAATCTCCACTGGACACCCCCAGGGGGTATGGGTGTATAGTATCGGATGGTTAACATTTCCGACACTACGCCACAGAAAGGAGAAGCCATGGCTCAAGATAAGTTCGATGTGGGCGGCATGACGTGCGCCACCTGCCAGGCGCACGTGGACCGTGCCGTGAGCAAGCTCGACGGCGTCCAAAGCGTCGCGGTCAACCTGCTCGCCGGCTCCATGCTGGTCGACTACGACCCCGCGCAGGTCTCCCCCGACGACATCTGTACCGCCGTCGATCGCGCGGGTTATTCGGCCTCGCCCGTTAGCACGGGCACCGATGCCGCCAACTCAAACGGCAACGCGCAAGCCAGGTCCGGCGCCGCCCATATGGAGTCGCCGACCAAAAAGTTGGAGGCCGCCGCCTCTGCCATGCGCACCCGCCTCATCATCTCGATCATCTTCCTCATCCCACTGTTCTACATAGGCATGGGGCACATGCTCGGTTGGCCACTGCCCGGCGTCTTCACCGACCACACCCACAGCATGACGCTCGCGCTCACCGAGCTCGTCCTGCTCATTCCCATCGTCTACGTCAACGACGCATACTTTATCAACGGGTTTAAATCGCTTACGCACGGCGCGCCTACCATGGACGCCCTTATTGCCGTGGGCGCCACCGCGTCCATCGCCTGGTCGCTCTACGCCATGTTCATCATGGCCGACCAGCTAGCCGCGGGTCAGGTCCACGAGGCCATGATGACGAGCATGGACAACCTGTATTTTGAGAGCGCCGGCACGATCTTGTCGCTCGTCACCGTAGGCAAATATCTCGAGACACGCAGCAAATCCAAGACTGGCGGCGCCATCGAGGCGCTCATTGACCTGGCGCCCAAGACCGCGACCGTCGTGGCCGTCGACGGTACCGAGACCACCGTCGATGTCGATGCCATTCTGCCCGGCCAGGTGCTGCGTGTGCGCCCCGGCGAGTCCATCCCTGTCGACGGCGTGGTACTCGAGGGCGCTTCGGCCGTGGACGAAAGCGCACTGACCGGCGAGTCCATCCCCGTGGAGAAGACCGCCGGCGCCACCGTCAACGCCGCCACCGTCAACCGCACCGGATCGTTTACCTTCCGCGCTACGCGTGTGGGCGCTGACACGTCGCTCGCCAAGATTATCCAGCTCGTCGAGGACGCCAACGCCACCAAGGCACCCATTGCTCGACTGGCCGACAAGGTCGCCGGCGTGTTCGTGCCTGTGGTATTCGTGATCTCGGCCGTGACCTTTGTGGTGTGGATGGCACTGACCAGCGACGTGAATGAGGCGCTCACCTCCGCCGTCGCTGTGCTGGTGATCAGCTGCCCGTGCGCGCTGGGCCTGGCCACGCCCGTCGCCATTATGGTCGGCACCGGCAAGGGCGCCGAGATGGGCATTCTGTTTAAGAGCGCCGAGGCGCTGGAGAACCTGCGCAGCGTGGGCACCGTGGTGCTCGATAAGACGGGCACGGTCACCCGCGGCAAGCCTGCCGTGACCGATATCGTGGTAGCCACGCGCGCTGACGGCTCGCCCGCCATGAGCGAAAAGGCGCTGCTCAAGTTGGCCGCCGCGTTGGAGCGCTCGAGCGAGCACCCGCTGGCCGAGGCGATTATGGCCGAGTGTGAGACACGCGGGATCGTCGCGCGCATGGTCGAGGACTTTACTGCCGTGCCCGGGCGAGGCGTTACGGCGCGCGAGGGGCAAAACGCCATTGCAGCCGGCAACGTACGCCTGATGGACGAGCTGGGCGTTACCGTGCCCGCGGGTCTTGCCGAACAATTTGCCGCCGAGGGCAAGACGCCGCTGTTCTTTGCCAAGAACGGCGAGCTTGCCGGCACCATTGCCGTGGCTGACGAGGTCAAGGAGACGAGCGCCGGGGCCATCGCCGCACTGCGCTCGCTTGGCGTCGACGTGCGCATGCTCACCGGCGACAACCACGTGACAGCCGAGGCCATCGCCCGCCGCGTGGGACTGACCAGCAAGCAGGTCATCGCCGACGTGCTTCCCGCCGACAAGGAGCGCCACGTGCGCGAGCTGCAGGATGCGGGCAGTAAGGTCGCCATGGTGGGCGACGGCATCAACGACTCCCCCGCCCTGGCGCGCGCCGACGTGGGCCTTGCTATCGGCACCGGCGCCGACATCGCCAAGGAGGGCGCCGACGTGGTACTCATGCGCAGCGACCTCATGGACGTCGCCCGCGCCATCGAGCTTTCGCGCGCCACGATCCGCAACATCAAGCAGGACCTGTTCTGGGCGCTGTTCTACAACGGCATCGGCATTCCGCTGGCGGCGGGCGTGTTCTTCCCGCTCACCGGGTGGCAGCTCTCGCCGATGTTTGGCGCCGCGGCCATGAGCCTGTCGAGCGTATGTGTCGTAAGCAACGCTCTGCGCCTAAAATCCTTTAAGCCCAAAGTGGCAAAATAGGATCACCATTAAGTCCATTTAGAACGGGTTTTCCAGGTGCCCGAGATTGACCTGAAAGAGGAGCGACGCGTACTTTGGTACGCGAGCGACGGCTTGAAGGTCAAGGTCGGGTGCCTGGGAAAGCCGACACAACAGAGAGGAATACCCATGCGTTTCACAATCAAGACTTCCGGCCTCATGTGCGGCCACTGCGACGCCACCGTCGAGACGGCGCTGCTCAACGTAGCCGGCGTGACCGACGCCGACGCCGATCACGAGACCCAGACCGTCCAAGTGGAGTGCGCCGACACCGTGACCGCCGAGCAGCTCGCCGCCGCTGTCGAGGCCGCGGGCGAGAAGTTCCACGCCCTGTCCGTGGCCGCCGCGTAGCAGCTACCAGAAGCATTCGACCCCATCGACCAGAAACGAGGACCCGCTATGATGGCAGACCATAAATCGGTGACCCGCATGCTCAAGACGGCACGCGGTCAGATCGACGGCATCCTGCGGATGGTCGATGAGGACCGCTACTGCGTCGATATTTCCACGCAGCTCATGGCCACACAGGCGCTCCTCGCGCGCATTAACGCCGACGTGCTCAAGGCGCATATCGAGGGCTGCGTGACTTCGGCAATCGAATCGGGCGACGAAGACCTCAAAGCCGCCAAGCTCGCCGAAATCGAACGCGTCGTCGACAAACTCTCCAAGTAATTGGGGCATTGGGGACAGACTTCTTTGCACCGTCTTGGTATTCCGGGGACAGGTACGTTTGCACCACATTGGTGCAGATTAACCTGTCCCCCTTGCTCTAAATCGGGTATAAAGGCGTGCGGCATATCGAATGAAAGGCAATTTGCATGAATGACTTTATGAAGGGCCGCAATGGCGCTGACGAACTCACCATCGTGATGGGCTTCGCAGGCATTATCATCGCCATGATCGGTTCGATGGCTCGTATCCAGTGGCTCAGCTGGATTGCCATCGCCGTAATCGTGATTGGCGTGCTGCGCGGCCTGTCCAAAAATATCGATGCACGTCGCAAGGAGAACGAGGCCTTTGTCGCCGCGACTGCAAACGTACCCGGCTTGGGCAAGTTTGTAGCTAGCTTGGGCGGCGGAGCTGCAGCGGCCAACGCCTCGCGCGCAGCCGGTACTAGCAAGGAAGACTTTGAACGTGCCAAGCGCACAGCCAAGAAGATGTGGAAGGGCCGCAAGACCACGGCCTATCTCAAGTGCCCCAACTGCGGCCAGATGCTCTCCGTTCCCAAGGGCAAAGGCAAGATCCGCGTCACCTGCCCCAAGTGCCATGCCAAGATGGAGACGCGCTCATAGCCGCCATACCATGGGACAAATAAAAGCCGAGGCCTCGCACTGGGACCTCGGCTTTTTCTGATTATGACAAAAGGATTGTCCCTTTGTCGCATCGCCATATCGCGCGCTTACGCCACGCCATCGCGGGCAAGCTCCTCGGCCAACGCCTCGGCAGGCATGGCCATAATCGCGTCGAGCTCGGCGTCCACCTCGGGAATACGCTTCACCTTGAGTTTGCGCACCAGATCACCACGGCACATCACGTGCATCGGCTCACGCAGTGCGCACAGGTCATCGAGCGGATTCTTGCGCGTCACCAGGATATCGGCGGCCTTGCCGCACTCGATTGTGCCGGTCTCGCCGCCCAGCCCCAGCAGCTCGGCATTGACCTGCGTGGCCGTATGCAGCGCGAAGGCGTTACTCACACCCACGTACTTGGCAAAATAGGCCACCTCACGCCACATGTCGTACTGCGTCACGAACGGGCAGCTCGAGTCCGTGCCAAGGCCCACCTTAACGCCAGCTTCCAGTGCGGCACGGGCGCTCTCGATGATGCCCGAGCACACGATGTCGCCGTTCTTCTTTTGTGTATCGGTCGAATGGGTCTTTTCCGGGTCGAGCAATACAAACGGCAGCGCCGGGCTGATAGTGCAGGTAACGCTGGGCGCACGCCCCTCGAGCTGCGTGCCCGCGGTGCCACGGTACAGCTCCAGAATCTCGGACGTCAACGGAGCGCCGTGCTCAATCGTGTCAACGCCGGCCTCAAGCGCAACCTTCACACCCTCGGTACTCTCGACATGGGCCATGACCGGAAGGCCCATATCGTGCGCCGCCTTGCACGCCGCCGCGGCAACCTCCACCGGCATACGCAGCACGCCCGGCTCGCCCACCTCGATCGCATCGAACACACCGCCCGTTACGAACAGCTTAATGACGTCGGCACCGCGCGCATACAGGTCGCGCACCTGTTCGGCTGCCTCGGCGGGACTGTTTGCCACCTGGGCGAACAAGCCCGCACCATGGCCGCCCGGCACCGTGACGCCCGTTCCCGGCGCCACCAGGCGAGGACCTTGATACTTGCCGGCGTCGATGGCATTACGAACGGCGATGTCGGCAAACAGTGGGTCGCCCGCGCCGCGCACCGTGGTCACGCCGCTTGCCAGTTGTTGTTGGGCGCTGCCCTTAAGAATATGGCGCACGATGGCGCGCCCCACGGGATTATCGAGCTTCTTCATCAGCGCGCCCGCATCGCCCGCCGAAACCGGCTTGCCCGAACCGCACAGATGCACATGCATATTGATGAGACCGGGCATGAGATACGCACCTGCCAGGTCGATGACCTCGGCACCTGCAGGTGCCTGCGCCACAGCACTCGGCCCCATCCACGTGATGACACCGCGCTCAACAGTCACGGCCATATCGGGTTGCGGCTCCATATGCTCCGAACCATCCAGGACGGTCGCATTGATAAACAACGTGGAACGATCGGCAGACGCCATATCGAGCTCCTCCCTCGCAATTAACTTGAACATTTGTCCATTATCACCTAATGCAGCGAACTAAAGTCAAACATATCGGTTAACGGAGGGAAGAGGGGATGTGGGGGACGGAATACGTTGCAGCCCCATCCCAGCAACATCAGGGGAATGTCTCGAACTGTAACAGGTACAGGGTTATTGGGCCCCTTGATGTTACAGATCGAGACATTCGGTCGACGTTTCACCGGTTTGTCTCGATCTGTAACAGTTACGAGCTCAAATAACCTCTAAACGTTACAGATTGAGACAAAACCTCTCAGCGCCCATACCACCGGCATCTCCATTCCTCAGCCAAATCAGCCCGTCGCGGAATACCCGCCAGCCTCATTTTCTCGACCAGCTTCCCCGGGTCTTTGAGTTCGTTAAACGTAAACCGAAGCACCTTATGCCCGAGCATTGTCAGATGGGACTCCCGTTGACGTTCTGCCACGAATGGGTCGACCGACTCCCGACCCTCGCCGTTCTGCAAGGTGTACTTCCCCTTTCCGTCGAGCTCGCCGATGACACACGTCCCGTTCTCGAGCCGCCAAAAATAGTCGACGCGAAGCACCTGGCTCGGATCGAGCGGGTCGCGAAACTCCACCTGCAGCTCCGGAACCGGAAAGCCGTACGCAATAAAGAACGCTCGGAACCGAGACTCGCCGCCGTTTTCGGACAGCCCGTCCGCATACGACGCAATCACCTGTGCCCTGCGATACCCTCGCCTGCCCTTACAATCGACGCGGAGGCGCTCGCACAAATCCCCACGCGATACGCCTTTCGCCCGCAGTGCAGAATCGGCAATCGCCAACCCGTAGGAGAACGGCGCACGCAGCAAGCAATCATCTACCGTGCGCCAAAACGGCGTCGCCCACACGCCGTCGACTTGTTCAAGCGCACCCGCCGCCTGCGGACGCAACAGCCGACATCCTGCACTCAGCGGCACCGAGCAACCTGTCTTAACAAGATAACGCGGCCCGAGCAGATCATTCGGCACCTCCAGACCCCATATCAGTGCGGCGTCATATCCCCAAAACGCCCAATCGGGATGAAATTCCGCAAGCCCTCTGATAGTCCTCAGTGCTCGCTCCGTCAGCGTCAATGCATCCCAATCATGCTGAAAACAGAACAGGTACGGCTCGGGCTCCGCAATATCGTCGGTTCCAACATGGCGTCGCAACCACATGAGCTCGGTATTGTCATGCGTTGCGAGCAGCGTACCTTGCTCGGTCGCCTCCGTGAGCCGCGCGAGCATCCTGTTCCGCGCCAACGTGTTGCGAGTCGCATGTTTGTGTTTGAGAACGGTATTAGACACTTTCATCACCACCACGTCAGACAAATGGACCATCGTCACCGTTGCCTCCGCTGACAAATGTCTTGATCTGTAACAGGAAGACAGTCTTTGAGCCTCTAGTTGTTACAGATTGAGATCTTTCGGCAGCCGCCAACCCTCCGTCTCAATCTGTAACAGTTACGGGCCCAAACAGCTGCCAAACGTTACAGATTGAGACAAAGTCAGGGCTGTAGGGCGATACCAGTCACATCCCCTACTCCCACTCCTGCTCGTAGATGTTGAGGGACTTTACGTAGCGCCCCTGGGCGCCCATGATGTCGCGGACCAAGCGCAAAAAGAAGCTGATGCACGAGGTGTCAAAGCCGTCCCGCAGGTCCTCCGGATGCACCGCGCCCGGCCCATCGACCGCCGTGTCACTCAGGCGCGCGATGTCATACAGATAGAGCTGTCCCGCCGTCAGCCAGACATCGTCGACGCAGGCGAGGCGCACCGCAATCGCGCCGTCGCTCCAATGCTCCTTTTGCACGATATGCGGGTCGTAGACATCAAAGCGACGGTCGGCGCGCGTATCCTTCAGCGCAACCATGCCGTTCGCAGGATCCTTGTCCAAAATGCCAAAGCGCGAGAAATACTGTGTGTCGCGCACCTGCTCGAGCCGCTTGAGCGAGGCAGGCGAAAGCGATGCCGGCGGCTCATCAACATACAGCTCGAGCAGCGTCTTGCCATGGCGATAGGGGCGCTCGAAGAGCAGCCAATCGGTAAATGCCATGTTGTAGGCCATGATTTCGTTTTGGGAAGGCTCGGTGCAATAGCCGAGCCACGGGTCGACAATGATCTCGAACTGCTCGCGCGCCGGCTCCAAAAACTGAAACTTCCGCAGCATCCAAAAATGGGCCATGTCGGCAATATCGTTGCCGACGGCTTCGGCCAGCTGTGCTCGGTCTAAAACGTGGTCAGTCACGGCATCCTCCTCAAACTGATGAACCTCAATTTGAGCTTACGAGGAGGGTGGGCAGCCACGACCAGCGCGGGCAAAATAGGCCTTCGACTGCAAACCAGATGCTAACCAAACACTTGACGGGACACTTGACCGAATGAGCGCACCGCAAAGAAACCGCAGGTAGACATAGACAGCCAACCCGCCCTTTTGAGCCAGATGCCCGCTACCACCACAGAAACAACAGGTGGCCACAGCCCAAGAAGTCGACAAATGAACACCCATACGTCGACAAACGAACAAATCGCTCGCAAAGAGTGTCCCCAACGACTAGACAAAAAAATGACTAGTCATTGGGGACACTCTTAAATGACTACTTTACAGCTCCAGCGCGTCGGCGACCTCGGCCACGCAGGCCAGGGCGTCGGCCATAGCGTTCACCACGAGCGAGCTGCCGTTGTGAGCGTCACCGGCAACATACACCGGCACGGCATCCGCGGAGACGCCGTCGACACGTGCCGCAAGATGCGAGCCCTCGGCGGCCATCACAGGCAGCGGACGACCAGCGGTGGCAACAGGCACGCCTACCGCATCGAACACGCCATGCTCAGGACCCGTAAAGCCGCAGGCGATCAGCACCAGCTGCGCCGGCACCTCGTGCTCGGAGCCCGCAATGCGTTCAGGCTTGCCGGCCGACCAATCTAGGTCGGCCACGCGCAGGCCCGCGGCAGTGCCCTTCTTATCCAGCAGTACCTCGAGCGTATCCACGCCCCAAGCGCGCATCTCGCCGCCCATGGCAGCGATGGCCTCCTGCTGGCCGTAGTCGGTCTTCTTAACGTTTGGCCACTGCGGCCAGGGGTTGCTCGCCGCGCGCGCATCAGGCGCCGCCGGCAAGAACTCAAACTGGCGCACGCTGCGCGCACCCTGACGTACCGCGGTGCCCACGCAGTCGTTACCGGTATCGCCGCCGCCAATGACCACGACGTCCAAGCCGCGTGCATCGATGGCAGGCTCGCCGCCATCGAGCACCGAGACGGTCGAAGCCGTCAGATAGTCCACGGTATACACCACGCCAGGGGCGTCAATGTTCGCAGCCGAAAGCCCGCGCGGGGCACGGGCACCAGCAGCCACCACGACAGCGTCAAAGTCATCGAGCTTGGCCGCCACCGCAGGGTCCGTCACGTCGGCACTCAGCTCAAACACAATGCCCAACTCGCGCATGAGCGCCACGCGACGCTCGACCACGGACTTCTCGAGCTTCATGTTGGGAATGCCGTACATGAGCAGGCCGCCCGGGCGGTCGTCACGCTCAAACACCGTCACGCGGGCACCGCGACGCGCAAGCTCCCATGCTGCCACCAGACCAGCGGGACCGGAGCCCACCACGGCAACCGTGGGTGCGCCCTCCCCTGCCGGCTCAAAGCGGCGCGGACCGCCGTTGGCCCACTCATGGTCGCTGATCGCACGCTCGTTGTCATGGATCGTCGTGGGCTGGCCGTCAACCGAACCCAGGTTGCACGCGGCCTCGCACAGCGCCGGGCACACGCGACTCGTGAACTCGGGCATGGGCGAGGTGAGTGACAGGCGCTCGGCAGCCTCGTCCCAACGGCCGCGGTACACCAGCTCGTTCCACTCGGGAATCAGGTTGTGCAGCGGACAGCCGCTCGGACGTGCCTTGCCAAAGCTCGCGCCCATCTGGCAAAACGCCACGCCGCACATCATGCAGCGGCTCGCCTGGGCGCGGCGCGCATCGTCGTCGAGTTCCACGTACAGCGGATCGAAATCGCGGCTGCGCTCCTCCACGGGGCGAAGCTCGTGGGTCACGCGATCGATATCAAGAAAAGCACCGGGCTTACCCATGGCACTTACGCCTCCTTCTTGGTCGAAGCAACAGAACCGGTAGCGGCCACGGGCGCAGCGCCAGCCGCACCGCCCGCGGCATCAAAGCGAGCGACATCCGCGGCGCTCGCGCGACCGGTCACAATGTCAAACGCCAACTCCTCGGCCTGCGCATGCGTCTTGCCCACGGCCTCGGCCGCAGCGACAATCGCCAGCACGCGCTCGTACTCGGTCGGAATGACCTTCACAAAGTGCTTGCTCATCGAGTCGAAGCTGTAGAGCAGCTTAATGCCGCGCGGGCTCTGCGTCGCGTCCACGTGCTCCTGGATGAGCGCGCGAATCTGCGCCAGCTCGTCGGCCGTCGGGGCCTTGAGCTCCACGCTCTCGTGGTTCACGCGGGCATCGAGCGTGCCGTACTGGTCAAAGACGTAGGCCACGCCACCCGTCATGCCGGCGGCGAAGTTCTGCCCGACCTCGCCCAGGATGAGTGCCAGACCGCCCGTCATGTACTCGCAGCCATGGTTGCCGCAGCCCTCGACCACCACGGTGGCACCGGAGTTGCGTACGGCAAAACGCTGGCCGGCAAGACCGTTAATGAAGCCGCGGCCGCTCGTGGCACCAAAGAACGCCACGTTGCCCACGATGATGTTCTCGTCGAACTTGTAGGTCGCATGCGGGTTGGGGCGCACCGACACCTCGCCGCCCGAAAGGCCCTTGCCAAAGTAGTCGTTGGCGTCGCCGCACACGTTGAGCGTAATGCCGCGCGGCAGG
>DBGAZC010000170.1:0-8158 GCA_048472015.1 Collinsella sp.
CAAAGTCAATCGCCGTAATGGCCAGGCCTTGAATCTCAAGATTCGAAGCGCATGTCTCTAAATCAGAAACATCTGCTTGGACATCACCGTGCCAGTCCCGATATTCTGCGAGCCTTGACGAAACCGTTCCAGGAATTCCCACGAGTCCGGGGACAATCAGCTCGTCAACATTGCTCTCGCACTTAGACATGAGCCTCCCCTCCCTTGCAGAAAAACGGAATGATCAAATCGTCAAAATCCTGAATCTCCTCGTGGCCAAAGCCTTCAAAGAACTCATGACGCTTTTCGCAGGTCAGGTTGTTATAGACCGCAAACTGCGTCGCTGGCGGACAGACGATATCGGCTGTGCCCGTGCCAAACAGCACGGGGCATTTGACCATGGGGGCAAAGTTCTTGGAATCGAAGTACGCCAGTTTGGCATAGGCCTCCTCAATACGAGTCGAGTCCTCGTCAAACCAACGCGACCAATAACGCAGGCCTTCATAAGCGATATCGTCGGCATCCAGATCCCAAACAAGGCGGAAATCCGACAGGAAGGGATAGAGGATGGCAGCGCGATTGATAAGCTCACTATTAAGCGCGCAGGTCGCAATGCCCAAACCGCCGCCCTGCGATGCGCCGTTCACAAATACGCGGGAAAGATCGATGCCCTCGAGCTCGCGAACAATACGGCACAGAATGCGGATATCCTGGTGCAAGCGGACATAGTAAAGATTGGCCGGGTCGCCGTCGATACCGGCGACGATATGCCCAGCAACCGTCGTGCCTTCAAATCCACCAATATCCTCGGAGGGGCCACCCTGGCCAGGACAATCGAGAGCGATGAGTGCCATGCCCATGCCCGCAAACGACGCCTGCTCGAACCAGCTGCGGCTTGCACCCGGATAGCCGTGGAACTGTAGCACCAGCGGCACGGGCTCGTCCGAAACCGGCTGGAGATACTTGGCATGCAGGCGTGCACCGCACATGCCGGTATACCAGAGGTCGAAAAACCGACAGGTCGCGGAATCCGCAACCGAAGCCGCCTCAATCGCATAGTCGAGCTCGACGGCGTCGGCCTCGGCCATGCGGTCCTTCCAAAAGAGATCGAAATCCGATGGACGGGGCATAGCGCCTCGATATTCACCAAATTGCTGTTGTAGCTCCTGAGCACTTGGCATGGCTCGTGAACCCAACCTTTCGAAATCGCAACGGAGGTGCGCCCGGCAAGGGAACCGGGCGCACGGGAGGGAAAGCGAGGCTACTCGCCGAGCTTGGGATGCAGCAGCGACGGCGCAGCGCCGAGCAGCATCTTGGTGTAGGGGTCCTGAGGGTGCTGGAAGACCTGCTTGGCCTCGCCCTGCTCGACGATCTTGCCGCCATTCATAACGATGATGTCGTCAGAGATATAGCGGACCGTCTGGATGTCATGGCTGATGAACACCATGGCCAGGCCGAGCTCCTTCTTAAGGTCGGTCAGCAGGTTCAGAATCTGCGCGCGGACCGAAACGTCCAGAGCCGAGGTGGGCTCGTCGGCGATGATGGCATCGGGGTTCAGCGACAGGGCGCGCGCAATTGCGACGCGCTGGCGCTGGCCGCCCGAAAGCTGGCCGGGAAGAACCTCGGCGGCGGAGCTGGGCAGACCGGTGAGCTCCAAGAGCTCCTTGACGCGCTTCTCCTGCTCGGCCTCGGTACCCAGGTTGTGGACGCGCATGGGGTCGAGCAGTTGCTCGCGAACGACCATGCGGGGATTGAGCGCCGTGGCCGGGTTCTGGAACACGACCGAGATGACGCGACCCATGTGGCGACGGTCCTCGGCGGTACGTTTGGTAACGTCCTTGCCCTTAAAGTAGACCTTGCCGCTCGTGGGGGCCTGCAGGCCGCACATGACGTTGGCGGTGGTGGACTTTCCGCAACCGGACTCGCCGACGATGCCGATGGTCTGTCCGGGCATGAGCTTAATCGTTACACCCTGGACGGCGTGAACCAGGTTGGGGTGCAGAATCGAGCCGGTACGGGTCCTAAAGGTGACGTGGACGTCATCAAGGAAGATGATCGGCTCGACGCCGTTGACTGCGGTCTCGCTCATCTACATCACCTCCGCGTGAGGGGTCAAACCATTTGCCTTGAGCACCTCGTCGGGGAGCTCGGAATAGAAGTGCTCGGTGCCGGGCACGCGCTTGAAGACCGGACGGGTGTCCAGGCCAATGCGCGGATGGCTCGAGCGGGGTGCGAAGCGATCGCCCTTGGGGAAATCGCGCGGGCTCGGAACGGCGCCGGGCACCTGGTGCAGGCGGCCCGAACCGCTCTCGATGGACAGGACGGAACCCAGAAGGCCGCGGGTGTACTCGTGAATCGGGTTGGTGAGCAGCTCCTTGGTGGGCGCCTGCTCGATAACCTGGCCGGCGTACATAACCGTGATGTTATGAGCGACCTCGGCGACCAGTGCCAGGTCGTGCGAAACGAAGATCATGGCAAAGCCGAGCTTGGCCTGAAGATCGTTAAGCAGCTTGATGACCTGCTTCTGGACGGTAACGTCCAGAGCGGTCGTGGGCTCGTCGCAGATGACCAGTTTGGGGTCGCGGGTAAGGGCCATAGCGATCAGAACGCGCTGACGCTGACCACCGGAAAGCTCATGCGGATAGCTCTCGAGCGTACGCTTGGGGTCGAGGCCCACGAGCTCCAGGAGCTCCTCGGCGCTACGGGTACCGCCGCGCTTGGTGAGCTGCTTCATCTGGGCGGAAATGAGCATGGAGGGGTTGAGCGAGGACAGGGCGTCCTGATAGACCATGGCGATATCGGTACCGCGCAGGCCGAACCACTCCTTCTTGCTCATCTTGAGCAGGTCGCGGCCCTCCCAGAGAACCTCACCGGAAAGATGCTCGTCATCGTCGGTCAGGCCCATGATGGCCAGCGTGGTGATGGACTTACCGCAGCCGGACTCACCGACCAGGCCCATGGTCTGGCCAGGACGGACATCAAAGTTGACATGATCGACGACGTTGATATCACCGTGGTGCTCAAACTGGATGCAGAAATCACGGACCGAAAGGATCGGCTCAACGGATTCATCGGGCACATGGCGGTCGTTACGCTTGAGCTCGACATCGCGCAGGGCGCCAAGACGGGCGGACAGGGACTGAGCCTGCTCCTTGTAAGCGCGAACGGGGTCGGAGACCAGCAGGTCGGCCTCGCGGCGCTTGGAGGAATCGGTCGGATCCAGGGCGGCGGAGGGAGCAGCGGCCATGGCGTCGGTAATGCCCTCGGAGAGGATGTTGAGCGCCAGGCAGGTGATCATGATAGCCAGACCCGGGAACAGCGCCTGCCACCAACGGCCAGCGAGCACGCCACCGCGGGCGTCGGCGAGGATGTTGCCCCAGGTAGCGGTGGGCTCCTGGATACCAGCGCCGATAAAGGTCAGCGAGGCCTCGAAGATGATGGCGTCGGCGACCAGGGTAACGGTGAAGACCATGATCGGGGCGATGCAGTTACGCAGAACATGCTTGATCAAAATCCACGGAGCCTTGGCGCCGGAAACGATGACCGCGCGGACATAGTCCTCGCCGTACTCGGACACGATGTTGGCGCGCACGATACGGGCAATCTGCGGAGTGTACATAAAGCCAATGGCGAAGATGATCGACGGCACGGAATTGCCCAGGATGGAGACGAAGACGGCAGCGAGGGCGATGCCCGGGATGGACATGATGATGTCCAGGATGCGCATGATCGCCTCGGAAACGGACTTGCGCGAAACCGCCGCGAGGGCGCCCACGACCGAGCCGCAGACCAGAGCCATGGCAGTAGCACCGAAGCCGATGATCAGCGAGTAACGACCACCGTAGAGCATACGCGACAGAATGTCGCGACCCTTATCGTCGGTACCGAAGATAAATCCGTTGCCGGGAGCCTGGCGAGCCGTAAAGATCTCGACCGGGCTATAGGGGGCAAGAAGGGGCGCCAGAATCGCGGTCAGGGCGACCAACACCAGCACGACGGCGGCAATCTTAGAAGACAGCGTCATCTTCTTCCAGCCACCGAGCTTGAGCCCCTTGGAGGCAGCCTTCTCGAGCTGCTCGGTTTGCTTCTCTCGAATCTTTACCATAATCTACACCGTCCTGATGCGCGGGTTGATGAGCAGGTAGAGCATGTCAACCACGATGTTGATGATGATGAAGGCAAGAGCAACGACGATGACGACGCCCTGAACCAGGTTCGCCTCGTTGCCCTGAACGCCCTGCAGAATCGCAGTACCCATGCCGGGGAGGTTGAAGATGACCTCGATGACGACGGCGCCGCCCATAAGGTAACCGATCTTAAGACCGAGGGTGGTGACCGGGGTGATCAGCGCGTTGCGCAAAACGTTGATGCCGACGACGACCTTCTCGGGAACGCCGGCGCCACGGGCCATGCGGACGTAGTCCTTGTCGAGCTCCTCAACCATGGCCGTACGCACGATACGAGTCATCTGGCCCGTCAGCGGGAATGCCAGAGCGATAGCGGGCATGATCATACGTCCCAGATAGCCAGCCGGGTTGGTGGTGAAGTGAGGCAGAGCACCGGATGCCGGGAGCACCTTAAGGTAGGAAGAGAACAGCAGAATCAACAGAACGGCAAGCCAGAACGACGGGGTTGCCAAGCCGGCGATGGAAAAGACGCGGATCACTTGGTCCGGCCATTTATCGCGATACAGTGCCGCGATGACGCCGAGCAAAAACGAGACGACCGCGCCGATGGCAAGACCGATAAAGGTCAGCTGCATCGTGACGGGCAGGGCCGTGGAGATGCGCTTGGCAACGGAGTTGCGAGCAGCACCATAGGTGCCCATGTCACCATGGATCAGATCGCCCATGTAGCGCACGTAGCGCACGGGCCAGGGGTCGTCCAGACCATACTTCTCATGGTACTCGGCAACCGCCTCGGGCGAGGCACCGTCACCCAACGCCGTATAGGCGGGGTCGGTCTTGGAGAACGACATAAGGAAGAACACCAGGACGGTGACGCCCAATGCCATGATCGGCAGCGCCACGAGACGCCTTCCAATCAAACGTAGAAAGTTGTTCACGTTCTCTCCCCTTTCTTTTGTCGGTAGGACCAACTGGTATATGAGTATGGATACTCATTACAAGACCCGAGCGACATCGAGGCCGCCCGGGTCTTTGTTTCAACTATGAGGATACGGCCCCAATGACCGACATCCTGCATACAGACTCAAGCGAGTCTTACGCCTTGACGGTCGCAACGCCCCTGAAGGACATGCTCGTCGTGCCGATGCCCTTGAAGCCATCGAGGGCCTCGCCGTTGGGCGCAGTGGACGGATCGTCCCAGGAAGCGGAGACGGTCTTGACGTGGACAACGGGGTACAGAACGGCGTTGTCGGCAATGATGTCGAAGCACTCGTTCCACTTCTTCTGCTGCTCGTCGCCCTCGGCGGCAAGAGCCTCGTCCATGAGACTGTGGAGCTTCTGCCACTCAGCGGACTCCTTCCACGGGCAACGGGTCTGCATCCAGACGTTGTCGCCGTACCACCAGTTGAGCAGCAGGTCGGGGTCGGCGCCGAAGCAGGAAGGATCGCCAGGGGCAAGGAGGATATCGTAGGCCTCGCCGCCGTCGATGGCAGCGTAGGTGGCCGGCGAGGTATCGGTCTGGATGGTCACATCGAAGCCGAGAGCGTCGAGGTCGTTCTTGACCTGGGCGGCCATGCCCTTAATCTGCTCGTTGTCGGTGGTGCGCAGGGTGATGGCACCCGGGGTGATGCCGGACTCCTCGATGAGCTTCTTGGCCTTCTTGGCGTCGGTCTTGTACACCGTGGAAGCCTCATGATAGTTGGTGAAGCTCTTGGGCAGGTAGCAGCTGGCAGCGGTGGCAAGGCCGGCGAAGGTGTTGGTGATCATCTTCTCGGTGTCGAGCGCGTACATGACGGCCTGACGGACCTTGACGTTGTTCCAAGGCTCCTTGGCGACGTTGAACATGATGAAGCGGGTGCCGAAGCCCTGGACGTTGTCGATCTTGCAGCCAGCGCTCTCGAGCTGGTCGACGGCGTCAGCGGTGACGAGCTCCATAACGAGCGTGGAGCCTTCCTGCTGGGCGGTAACGCGAGCGGTGGGGTCGGTCAGGATGCTGTACTGGATCTTCTTATCCTCGGCAGCATACTCACCGTTGTACTCGGGGTTGGGAACCAGGGTGATCTCGGTATCGGAGATAGAGTCGTACATCCAGGGGCCGGAACCGATCGGCTGCTTGGCGCGATCCTCCTCGGACTGAGTAGCCGGGGTAACACGGATGATGGCCAGACGATCCTTGAGCAGGGAGAAGTTGGGGACCTTGGTCTTGACCGTTACAGTGCTGGCATCCTTGGCCTCGATGGACTCGAAGGGCTGGAAGAACGGAGCATAGGTAGCGGAAGCAGCGCAAGCGGTGTAGGAAGCGACAACGTCGTCAGCAGTGACCTCGGTACCATCGGAGAACTTGGCGCCCTTGCGGATGGTGACCTCGAAGGTAGTGTCGTCCACGGACTTGGGATCGTCGGTGGCGAGCTCGTTGAAGGTGCTGTAGTCGTGGTAATCGATGCCGTAGAGACCCTCGACGACGTGCCAGTTAGCACCCAGGCCCACAGCGGAGCCGGTGCTGGCGGGATCGAAGCTGGACGGAGCGTAAGCGGAACCAGCGGTAATCACACCGCCGCCACGGTTGGCGGAATCGGCGGAACCGGAAGCGGAACCCTCGTCGTTGGAGCTGCCACCGCAGCCGGTGAGACCAAGCCCTGCGACAGCAGCGACGCTGCCGGTGAGGCCGAGGAACGAACGCCTGGACATACCCTTGTTGATGATGGCCATGTCTTCTCCTATCAATAGAGAATCTTACCCGGGAGCACCTAGACTTGCCCCCGCGCAACTTGCGGACGATATATACCTTACCTACCGACGAACCCAACTGAGGTGCCGCGCTCGGCGACCGATACATACATACGCTTGAACGGTATTTACTACCGTTCACCGAATTCATTGACAAACGATTCGACAGACAGTATGTATCGACGAGGTGAGATATCAGTCTTCGTCAACCCGCAGGATAGCAGGGTTATTCACCATGGCTAGTCAAACGTTTTAGCGTTAATAAAACCCGAAATCAGCAGGTAATCGCCGCGAAATAAATGATTGAAAATCAGCCAATCATGTATATCAGTTGTTTAGAAGCGCGTTTAGTTTTCGGAACGGCTGGCCGATGCCTGGGCGCGCTCGGTATTCCATGCAACAAGTGCCTCGTGGACCGCTTTGGCGACATCGGCCGGAACGCCTCGAACTTCCGCAATCTCCTGCTCGCTTGCCGCGCGCAAACGCTTCATCGAGCCAAAATGGCGCATAATGGCACGTTTTCTGGCGGGTCCCACGCCCGGAACGTCGTCAAGCACCGAAACCGTCATAGCCTTATCGCGCAACTCGCGATGGAACGTAATCGCAAATCGGTGGGATTCATCGCGAACCTGCTTGATCAGATAAAGCGAAGCGGAGCCGGTCGGCAGCACGACGGGAGTCTCGTCCCACGGCACGAAAACTTCCTCATCGGCCTTTGCCAAGCCACAAACTGGTATATCGAGGCCAAGCGCCTCAAGTTGCTTAATTGCAGCGGTCAATTGCGGCTTGCCGCCATCGACAACGAGCAAATCGGGGCGCGAGCCAAAGCGCTCGTCGGCCATGCGCTCGGGAGCATAGCGACGCCCCAGAACCTCGGACATCGATACGAAGTCGTTCGCCTCGTCCAATTCGGCCTGAATTTTAAAACGACGGTACTGGCTCTTGTCGGCGCGCCCGTTGGTAAACACCACCATCGAGGCGACCGTAAAGGTGCCATGCAGTGTAGAGATATCGAAGCACTCGATACGCAACGGCGGCGATGGCAGCGCCAACGCACTTTCGAGCTCCAGGAGCGCTTGATTGGTGCGGTCGTCAGCGTACCCCGTTCGCATCATGTAGCGCATGAGGGCATGGCGCGCATTTTTGGATGCCATATCGAGCAGACGGTGCTTTTCGCCACGCTGCGGCCTATGGAGATGGCAGGAACGCTCACGCTTGCCCGCAAGCCACTCCCCCAGCGCCTCCGCATCCTCAAGCTCGACGGAAAGGTTGACCTCAGCTGGAATATCAGCCGTCTCGTCGTAATAGCGCTTAAGAAAGCCCGA
>DBGAZC010000171.1:0-25248 GCA_048472015.1 Collinsella sp.
TCGAGCTCGCGCACCACGGTACCCATAGGGACCTTGAGAATCAGGTCCTCGCCGCTCTTACCGTTACGACGGGCACCCTGCCCGTGCGTGCCGCGCTCGGCGCGGAAGTGATGCTTAAAGCGGTAATCGATCAGCGAAGACAGCTGAGCATCGGCCTGGATGACGACATTGCCGCCACGACCGCCGTCGCCGCCATCGGGGCCGCCCTTGGGGACAAATGCCTCGCGCCTAAACGACATGCATCCGGCTCCGCCGTCGCCGCCGCACACGTTAATGCGGCTGATATCGGTGAACTGTGACAACAGAATCGCCTCCTACAAAAAGAGGGAGACCCTTGAATCCTAAAACTCAAGTGCCTCCCACATATGTGCTCTATGAAGGGTGAATTACGCGTTCGCGAGCGGGCGTACGCTGACCCTGTGCTTGATACCCTTGTGGAACTCAACGGTACCGTCGACCAGCGCGAACAGCGTGTCGTCCTTGCCACGGCCAACGTTCTCACCCGGGTGGATGTGCGTGCCGTGCTGACGGACGAGAATCGTGCCCGTGGTTACCGTCTGGCCGGCATAGCGCTTCGTGCCAAGGCGCTGACCGCGGGAGTCACGGCCATTACGGGAGGAACCGAGTCCTTTTTTGTGTGCCATTGTGTATACCTACTCTTTCGTTACGAGTGTAATCTACTCGGCGACGGGAGCCTCGGCAACAGCCTCGGCCTCTGCCTTGACAGCCTTCTTGGCGCGGGACGTAGCCTGGACCTTCACGATCTTCAGCTTGGTGAGCTGCTGACGGTGACCCTTCAGACGACGATAGCGCTTACGCTTGTGGAACTTGAAGACCAGCTGCTTCTCGCCCTTGAACTGCTCAACGATCTGAGCGGTAACCTTGGCCTTGGCCAGCTTGTCGGGATCGGTGACGATCTTCTTACCATCGTTGAGGAAGATAACCGGCAGGGTGACCTTGTCGCCCTCATTGCCCTCGATCTTCTCGACGGTGATGACATCGTCGGTGGCGACCTTGTACTGCTTGCCGCCCGTGTTAACGATTGCGTACATGTTTACTTGCCCTTCATGCATCAGTTAGTGCAACAGCCGAATATAGTAGCAGGCGAAAATACCCCCGTCAACGAGTATGTGGAGCAAATCCACAAGTTCGCACAGGTATGGGGCTGACGAGTCGGCCCTCGTCGTCCTCGCATGCTTGATTCTGACGCTCGACATCGTAGGAGCAGATGGTCACGAGGTCTTGCATACCGGTGGAAACAATAGGTGCATCCACGCCCGGGGTCAAGCCCTGCAACAAAACATCAGCCGCAGAAAGCAAAATTTCCGGACGCATGGAGCCCTCGTTGTCGGCATGGGTGTCGAGCATGAGCACCAAATGGTCCGGGCGCTCCCCCGCCGTGAGCTCATAGCCAACGAGCGTGTGATCCAAATCCAAGCGCTTGCTCTTTTTGCCGCGCGCGTAGTCGATGCCATGATCCGCGCGCAGCGTGTCGATCGCACGACGTACCTCGTCGGCGCTTACGGGCGCCTCGGGATCCAAGTGCAGGTCGATGCGATACGACAGGCGCGTGAGCTGCGCCGTCAACGCCGGCGTGCGCACGTCGATGTACGCCGCCTCGATGGGCGCCAGATCGGCCGGAGACGCCGCAGCCAGGCGCCCAAACGCCTCGTCGAGCGCCACGAACTCGGTCATAAACAGGTCATACCACTCGCAGGTCGACGACGTACCCACCGGTAGCGCCAAAGAGAAGCCCACGCGCATGTGCGGGGAGAAGCCCTGCGTGACGGCATAGGGAAGCCCCGCACGGCGCACGATGCGCTCAATGGTATGGATTACTTCGAGATGGCCCAGGTACTTAAGGCGATCGCGCTTGCCATAGCGAACGCGAAGTCTAAAGAGCGTGGGGTTGTCGGTCAGGCGCTCACTCATGCGCGATCACCCATCAATACATTCTTGGCGTGGAGCGTGGGGCAGATCCCGCAACCGGTGCACGGCGTGCGGGTGCAGTCGGGAGTCGTGACGCCCTCGAGCGAGCGACGGTACTCGCGCTCGAGGAAGCCGCGCGTGCAGCCGGGGCTCACGTGCTCCCACGGCAGGCGCCAGTCCAACTCGTAGGGCAGGTGCACGAACTCATTGAGGTCGATGCCGTTTTTGGCAGCAGCCTCCTTCCAGTTATCGAGCGAGAAATGCTCTACCCAGGCGTCAAAGCGAGAGCCCGAGCGCCAAGCATCGATGATGACAGGCGTCATGTCGCGACCGGCGCGGGACAACGCGGCCTCGATGAGCGAGGTCTCGGCATCGTGGTAATGCACACGGACGGCACGGTTGTGAACGCTCGTGATAAGCAGCTTCTGGCGACGCTTGACGTCGTCGTAGTCGAGCTGCGGGCACCACTGGAACGGCGTGGCGGCCTTGGGGATAAAGACCGAAACCGAGATGGACACCGAGATCGAGCCGCGACGAGCCTTGGGCACCACGGAACGACCGAGCTCCAGCACGTGATCGGCCAGATTGGCGATGGCCACGATGTCCTCGTCGCGCTCGCCGGGAAGGCCCATCATAAAGTAGAGCTTCATGCGGTTCCAACCGGCCTCGAAGGCCGCCTTGGCCGCACGGTCCAGGTCCTCCTCGGTCACGTTCTTGTTAATGATGTCGCGCATGCGCTGGCTGCCGGCCTCGGGCGCGAACGTCAGGCCGCCCTTCTTTTCGCCGGCAACCGACTCGGCCATATCCACGCCAAACGAATCCAGGCGCTGCGACGGAATAGACACGCGAATACCCGTATCCTCCAGGCGACGGTTGAGCCTGCCGAGCACGTCGCGAATGCAGGAGTGGTCGGTCGTGGAGAGCGAGGTCAGCGACACCTCGTCATAGCCAGTCTTTTCCAGACCCTGAATCACCGACGAGACGATCTGGTCGGCCGAGCGCTCGCGCACCGGGCGATACGTCATGCCGGCCTGACAAAAACGACAGCCGCGGGCGCAGCCGCGCAGGATCTCGATAGACAAGCGGTCGTGAACCAGCTGCGCATAGGGCACGCACGACTGCGACAGCGGATTCGTGGCGCCAAAATCCTCGACGACGCGCTTGTAGACCACGGTCGGCGCATCCTTGCCTTCACGCGGCACGGTGTAGCCATGCGGCGAGCAGGGCTCGTCGTGACGAACCTCATAGAGCGACGGCACGTAGTTGCCGGCAATGGATGCAAGCTGCTCGACAATCTGCGCGCGCGGGACCCCTTCGTCACGCAGGCGGCGATGCAGCTGGCAGGTCTCGAGCAGCGATTCCTCGCCCTCGCCGATGAGGATGGCATCGAAGAAGGCCGCGTACGGCTCAGGGTTGTACACCGAGGGGCCGCCGGCGATGATGATGGGGTCGTCTTCGCCTCGGTCGGCCGCCAACAGCGGAATGCCAGCGAGGTCGAGTGCCTCGAGGAAGTTCGTCACCGCCATCTCGTGCGGCACATGCAGACCGACGATATCAAACGAAGCGACCGGCGCTGCACCCTCGAGCGAGAGCAGCGGAATGCCCGCCTCGCGCATAGCGTCACCCATATCGGGCCACGGCACATAGCCACGCTCGCAGGAGATGCCCTCGGCCTGGTTAAGGATGTTGTAGAGGATGGCGATACCCTGGTTGGGCAGACCGACCTCGTACACATCCGGATAGATCAGGCAGCAACGGTAGTCGGCATCGGCCTTGGAAAGCGTGCCCCACTCGTGATCGATATAGCGACTCGGCTTCTCGACCTTGGCGAGCAACGGCTCAATTAAATGAAAACAATCTTGGTATGCAACGCGCAACGGAAAACCCCTAAGCTGCGAGATCGGATGCGTCCTGGTAGGACGCCATAGGACGGGTAGCGCCCGCGACCGTGGTCACCAGATCGCGAACGCGGGAGAACGTGGCAGTGACCACCTCGTTGGCACGGCTGTAGTCGACATCGCGCTCGTAGAGCGAAACGAGCGCACGGCCCATGCCATAGGTGCCCGCGGCAGCAGTGAGCGCCTTGACGGCAAACCCAATATGCGGCGTCTGCTTGACAAGTGCGCGGGTGACCGCTCGGATCACAAGACCGCCGGCAAGCACGCCCGCGACCTCGTAGCCGCGCTCAGGCTTAATGCCGCGTCCAAAGACGGCAGCGAGCTCAAAGAGCATGCCCACCTGCGCCAGCGCCATAACGGGATAATCGGCGCCCGGCAAAAACACCAGCGCACCGGTCGCCATATTGGTGAGCGCGCACGAGGTGATGATACGATTGGCCGCCGCGATGCGCATGAAGGCAAAGTTCGCCGCAAAAGCCGTTTCCTTGTCGGTGCGATCGAGAATCCAGCGGGCAAGCGTCTCGAGCAGATACGTCTTATCGGTTGCCGCTACCACGCCGAGCATGGGCGTGGACTCCTCGATAAACGGCACCTCCACAGCAGACTCGGCAAGCACGCACACGGGCGCGCCGGCGATCACGAGCTCCTGCACGGCACTCTCCAAGCGGTCGGAACCACACGAGAGCACCAGCACCACATCGGTATCGGTCTTTGGAGCAATTCGCTCCTCCCCCAGACGCTCGACGCGCACAATGCCCGAGGTCGTCTGCGGCACAAAGGCGTCACGCACCGTCTCGGCCAGAAAGCGCGAGGCGGACGAATCCAGATAGACCGAGACGCGCACCGGCGTATCGGAATCCTTCTTAACGGACGCGCCCATCTTAAAAGCGCGGGTCAGCTTATCTACGGGAATTTTCATAGCAAACCCCTCCAGCGGTTACGCGGCGCCCGAACGATGCCGCCATATGGATTGTACGATACCCACCGTCAGCAGCTGAATCATCATCGAAGACGAACCGAAGCTAATAAACGGTAGCGGAATACCGGTAATCGGCATCATGCCGATGCACATGCCGATGTTTTCGAAGGTCTGGAACGCCCACATGCCAACGATGCCCACACACGAAAGACGCAAAAACAGCGACTCACACTTAAAGGCGACGCGAATCGTCGAAAAGATCAGCAGCACGAAGAGGCACAGGAGCAAAAAGGAACCGCAAAAGCCAAAGGTCTCGGACAGGAAGGCGAAGACGAAGTCGGTGTGGAACTCAGGCAGAAAGCCGCCGGCCGACTGCGTCGCATGGCCCAAACCCTTACCAAAGAAGCCGCCCGAGCCAACGGCGATAAGCGACTGCTGCAGGTTGTAGGCATCGTCCGAATCGGCATTATCGGGGTCGATAAAGACCGTCAGACGGTTCATCTGATACTGCTTGATGAGCACATCATGGCCGAGCAACGAATCAAAGACCGAATCGAGCGCCAGAACGAGGGCCACCAGGCCCACGAGCAGGGCCAGCGTCGACAGCACCCATTCGCGGCGTGCACCGCTCATACAAATGACGATGGCGCCCGAAACAAGCACGACCAGGCCCGAGCCCAGGTCGCCCATGGCAACGACGGCCAAAAACGGAATGGACAGCATGCCGCAGAGCTTGACGTAGTCGCGAACGGTATCGATGCGACCGTTATACTGCGATCCAAGCGTAGCAATAAAGAAGATGGTGATGAGCTTGGCAAGCTCAACCGGCTGGAATGTCAAGCCGATACCGGGAATCTTGATCCAGCCCGTCATGCCCAGACCGCCCGTATAGGACAGACCCGGAATCTTGGGCGAGAAGATCACGATCAGGTCGATGACGAGCAACGCCGTCGAGAAATTGGAAATACCGCGCAGGTCGGTACGCCAGACGAGCACCGCCAGCACCGCCCCGATGCCAATTCCCAGCAGATGGCGTGAGAACGAGGCATCGGCCTTAAACTGCGAAGCCGACCAGATAATGATGGCACCGTAGGCGACGAGCGCCACAGTAGCCACGAGCACACCGATATGCACCTTTTGGCGAAACGTGCCGCGCGAGGCCGAAAGTTGTTTGTTGACACGGTCCAGGCTGCTGCGAGAACCGGTCTTGGTTGAACGGAACAGATCCGCCGGAGAAAAATCCATCGCAACCTCCTATCGAACCGAAGAATCGCCCGAGGCCGAAGAGGTATCGGGCTCGTCATAAATCACGCCGAGCACGTCGCGCACGACATGCATCGCGGTATCTGAGCCGCCGCCGCCCTGCTCTAGGACAGTAGCGATGACATACTTGGGATCATCGGCCGGTGCATAGGCGCAGAACCACGCGTATTCGTCCTCGCCGCTTTTCTCGCCCGTGCCCGACTTGCCGTATACCTGCGGCGTCAGGGTGCCAAAGTGAGCCGCCAGGGACGTCGATGCCGTGTAAATCACGTCGTGCATGCCGTTGCGAACAAGAGCCAAATCCGAATCGCTGTTGATCTTGGCCTCCAGGCGCTTCTTCTTGCCCTTGCCGTTGTATTTATAGGCATCGCCGTCGCCATCGCGCGACACGGCAGACAAAAACACGTGAGGCACGTACTGTTTGCCGCCGTTGGCAAGACCCATATAGGCACACGCCATCTGCAGAGGCGTCACCAGGATGTCGCCCTGGCCGATGGCAATGTTGGTCATATCGCCGGCATTCCACTTGCGGTCCTCGGCAGAGGCGTCGGTGAAGTACGACTCTTTCCACTCGGCATCGGGAATACGGCCCGCGCCCTCACTCGGCAGATCGATACCGCAGGTCTTGCCTAGGCCCCAGCGACGAAAGACCTCCTGCAGGCCCTCGGAATGTTGCTCGTCATAAAAGAACGCCTTGCCCATGTCGTAGAAGACGGGGTCGCACGAGTTGGCGATACCCGACTGCAGCGTCATGGTGCCGTGGCCGGAATGCAGCCAGCAGTACTTGCCCCACGACTTGCCCAGACCCGTCCAATAGCCCGTGCAGTTGGTCGTCTGCCCCGACGTGTAGGTTCCAAACTCAAGACCGGCTAGTGCCGAGAGCGGCTTGATGGTCGAGGCCGACATGTACTGTCCGCTAATGGCGCGGTTGAGCAGCGGGTGCGAACCCTTGTCATCATTGAGCTCGGTCCACACGTCATTTGAGACGCCGCCGATAAAGACGGACGGATCGAACTTGGGCTGGCTCGCCATGCCCAGGATCTCGCCATTGTTGGGATCGAGACACACCACAGCGCCGTTGCCGGCATTGCTGTAGCCAGCGGTCTTGGCAAGCTCGATAGCGCTCGCCAGTGCCGTCTCACAGGCCTGTTGGATCTTAAGGTCGAGCGTGAGCTTAATGTCGGAGCCGGCCTTCGCGGGCACGGCGCCGGCCTGACCGGTCACATTGCCCGAGGCATCGACCTTGACGGTCTGCTCACCACGAATACCCTGCAGCAGGTTTTCGTAGTAGCTCTCAACGCCCGCCTGGCCCACGATATCGCCCGACTGGTACGTAATCTTGCCAGCAGAAGCATCATCATCGCCAGAGGTTTTCTTATTCTGGGCCTCGAGCTGCTCGGAGGTAATGGTGCCGGTATAGCCCAAGATATGGCATGCCGTCTCGCCATATGGATACTGACGCTCGGTACGCTCGGCAATCTTGACGCCCGGGAACTCGCCGGCATGCTCCTGAATATAGGCAACCGTGGAGCGACGGACGTCCGTCGCGATGGTATGCAGGCTCTGAGCGCCCTCTGTATTGTCCTGAATATTGCGAAGGACCGCCACGTAAGGCATTCCAAGCACGTTGGCAAGATGGCGAACCAGAACCTCATCCTCGGCAAGGTCGCGGTAGGCCACGACAGCAAGTGAGGGACGGTTCTGGACAAGCGCCACGCCATTGCGGTCGAGGATGCGACCGCGCACAGCGGGTGTTGTAACGGTGCGAGTCTGATTACTATTGGCCTGCTTCTCGTAATAGTCCGATGAGACCATCTGCATGCCCCACAGCTTGACGGCGAGCGCCGCAAACATCGCGCCCACACCCGTGGTGAGGATGGAAAAGCGGCCCTTAAAGGCGGTCACCGCGGTATTGCCCTCGCCCTCGGTGGCGCGCGGGGTCGTTCCATGCTGCGTATCGTAGGTAAAACGGGAATCGCCACGACGCATGATGACCAGCGCGACCACGATGGCCACAACCAGCACGATACCGGCGATAATAACCGTCATCTGGGAAGACATCTACGGGCCTCCCCTATTTGAGCTTACGGGTCTTGGGCTTAAAGCGCATACCCGTCTGGCGTCCGCCACGTGCGGAGAATCCATAGCCGGACTGCGGCACGACGCCGGACATCAAAAACGGAATGGCAACCAGACCCGTCAGGATCGAGGACGGCAGCGCATGGCCGAAGATCGCCACGACAAAGCTCGTCTCCAAACCCATAAACAGCAAGACGATGCTGTAGATCACATTAATGACGAGCGCGAAGGCGCCCACAGTGACGCCGCGCGCACTCGGGGTACCGCCCGTCTGACCGACGGCGCTGTGCACCAGGGCAAAAGAGCCCACGGTCAGCAGGAGCGACATAACGCCCACCGGCACGGCAGCGGACAGGTCATAGAACAAGCCGCTGCAAAAACCGCACACGACGGCACGGGTCGGGTCGCCCGAGAACACGCTTAGGCACACCAGGATAATCATGAAGTTGACGCGACCGCCCGCAATGGAGATCTGCGGTGCCAGGCCTGCCTGCAGCAGCACGCACACGATGGCGGCGATTACAAACGTACGGGAGCTCATCCCCTGCTCGTGTAGATCCATGGACATGCCCCCTATTCGCTCGAGCCGGAATCGGTCGTCTCGGACGCGTCGGAACTGTCATCCGAACTCTCGTCCTTCGTCTTGGTCGCAGCGTCGCGCGACGTTCCCTGCGGCGTGCTATTAGCGGTGCTCACGTCCTCATCCGAAGCCGACTGTTCGTCGGTCAGCGAGGTGATGACCAGCACTTCCTCGTTGTTCTCGGCCATGGTCTGAGCGCGCACCACAATGGTGTAGTACACGTCGTTTGCCGACTTCTCAACCGACGAGACGGTGCCGAGCGGTAGACCCTTGGGGAATACACCGCCAATGCCCGAGGTCACGATGATGTCGCCAACCTTAACATCGGAGTCGACGCTCACGTACTCAAGACGCAGCGTGCCGTCAGCCTGACCCTGCAGCATGCCCTGGGCGCGCGTGTCCTGTACCATGGCGGACACACCCGAGTTCTCGTCGCCAATAAGGCGCACGGTAGAGGTCTTGGCCGATACCTCGATAATCTGACCGATAACACCGGCAGAACTCGTCACGGGCATGTTGATGGTAAGGCCGTCGGCAGAGCCCTTGTCGATGGTTACGGTCGAGGTCCAGGCATCGCCCGAGGCACCAACGATACGAGCAGCGGTCGATTTGAGGTTGTAGGTCGACTGCAGGCCGACCAGCCCCTCCAGACGCTCGGCGGTCTTTTGAGCCTCGGAGAGCTCAGCAACCTTAGAGGTCAGCTCCTCGTTTTGCTTCTTAAGCTCGTCAAGCGTGTCCTGCGACGCCGTAAGGTTAGAGAACACGTTGCCGATCGCATTGAAGGGGGCCGCCACAGCCGAGCCCACAAAGCGCACCGGCGAGGTAATCGTCGTCACGCCCGAACGCACGGCATGAATCGGTCCTGCCTCGCCCTCGCGGATGTAAAACGTGAGCAGCAACACCGAAATCAGGCTGAAAACAATCAACGGGCGCATACCCGTTGATTGTCGCTTGGTATTCAGATTTGTGGAGAAACCCGAAGATCGTGCCAAATGGAATCCACCTTTTGGAAATTAAGCATTGGTCTGGACGAAGCCGCCATCAAACGCATTGGCCTCGAGCACGCGGGCACAGCCGTTAACGACGTTATCGAGCGCCGTGGGGCTGACGTTGACCGAAACGCCGGTCTCATCGCGCAGGCGCACGTCGAGACCGCGCAGCAGCGCGCCGCCACCAGTCAGCAAAATGCCGTAGTACATAAGGTCCGAGGCAAGATCGGGCGGCGTGGCATCGAGGGCGTCCTTAACGGCCTTGGCCATCTCGTCGAGCGGCTTGTTGAGCGCGCGACGAATCTCCTCGCTCTCGATGCGCACGGTCTTGGGCAGACCGGTGATCACGTCGCGGCCGTTGACCTCGACATCGAGCTCGTCCTTGAGCGGCACGGCGGAGCCGACCTTGATCTTGATGTCCTCTGCCGTACGCTCGCCGATGGCCAGGTTATAGGCATCACGAACGTGCGTGAGGATGGCCTGATCGAACTCGTCGCCGGCAATACGGATGGACTGCGAGACGACGATGCCGCCCATAGCGATAACGGCAACCTCGGTGGTACCGCCACCGATGTCGATGACCATGGAGCCGGTGGGTTCCTCGACGGGCAGGTCGGCGCCGATAGCGGCGGCCATAGGCTCTTCGATCAGATAGGCCTGGCGAGCGCCGGCCTGGATCGTAGCCTCAAAGACGGCACGCTTCTCGACCGACGTGACGCCGGAGGGAACGCAAACGACAACGCGCGGACGCGGGGTCCACGGATAGCGCTTCTCGGAAGCCTTGTCGATAAAGTAGCGAAGCATGGCCTCGGTAACATCGAAGTCGGCGATGACGCCGTCCTTCAGGGGACGAACGGCCACGATGTTGCCGGGCGTACGGCCGAGCATGCGCTTTGCCTCGATACCGACCGCCAGGATGCGCTCGTCGTTCTTGTCGATGGCGACAACAGAGGGCTCGCGAATGACAATGCCCTTGCCGCGCACGGAGACAAGCGTATTTGCGGTGCCGAGGTCGATGGCAAGATCGCCCGCATAGCTACCGAAGAACATATCCATCAAAGAAAACAACGCAACTCCTGATGTGTTGGATGATTGCTGGAAAACTACTAGCTCATGATACTAGCGCAAGCCCGGCACCTCACTTGCGGTGAAGCGCCGGGCAAAGCTAAATCCCATAAGGTCACTACTGGTTGTCAGCAGCCGAGAAATCCATATCGAGCGAGGAAACGGCCCAGCCGATATGGTTGTCGGAGCGCACGAATTTGACGGTGTACTCCTGCTCGCCGCCCTTGGACAGCGATGCCTTCACCTTGGCGGTCGTCTCGGTCATGGACTGATCCATGCCCTCGACGGACACGGTGGCACCCTGCGGAATCGAGGAGATGATCATAGACTTGGCGTCCTCGGACAGGCTCGATGCAAGGCAAGACTCGGCCTTTGCGGTGTCACCGTCGCCGGCAGCCTGGAACAGATCGGTAACGACAGATTCCTGAGACGGGAAGCCAAAGCCGCGCGTGTAGGCAAAGCCCAGACCGCCCGCGGCGATCAAAATGAGCAGAAGCAGCACAATGAAGACTTTGAGACCCGTGTGGCGATGGCGACGACGGACCTTGGCCTGCTTACGATCCTGACGGTCCTGCTGGACCATCTCGGACTCGGACAGCGTAAAGAAACCGGTGTCCGAGGGATCGGGCATAAACTGACCGGTCGCGCCCGTAGGATCGAGCGGATCGACGGCAGGAGCGTCCATCGCGGGCGCAGGAGCCGTGGCCATAGCCGTCTGGGCAGACAGCGCGGCAAGCGAATCGTGCACGCGGGCAAGCTCATCGGCCTGCTCGGAGGTGAGCTGGTAGATGCCATCGGCAGTAGCGGCGTTAAAGGCGTCGAGTGCGTCGGAGGGGCGGCCGGCGGCAGAAAGTGCCTGACCCATGCCGGCGTTGAGCGCACGCGTGTCGTCGCGGGGACCGGCAAAGTCGATAGCCGTGCGGTAGGTCTCCACGGCATCCGCCGGACGGCCGAGCTTAATGAAGCAACGACCGAGCTCGCCGAGTGCGGCGGCAGGAGCCGGATTGGCGCCGTCGATGGCAGCCTGACGGAAGGCAGTACCCGCGTTGGCATAGTCGCCCGACTGGAACAGCGCGTTACCCAGGCCCAGATAGGCCTTGAACGGCGTGGCATAGGAAGCATCCTGCGTAGCAGCAGAGAACGCCTGGGCGGCCGTCGTGTAGTCGCCCACGGCGGCGAGCGCCTTGCCGCGGTTGGTGAGCAGCGCGCCGCGCTTGCCGTAGGTGCCGTCATTGAGGGCAGCGGCGTAGGCCTCGGCGGCCTCGGCATACATGCCCAAGTGCATCAAGGCGTTGCCACGAAGGTGATCGGCCTCGCCCATAATCTCATCGGGAGTTTTTGCCGCCCCAAGCATCTGGGCTGCAGCGGAAAAATCACCCGCGCGGTAAGCGGCGCGGCCCTGTTGGATCAGCTGGCTATTCAAGGAAGTCCCCTTTACTCGTGAACGATCTCGACATGGACGATCTCGTCGCCGGCACGCAGCTGCGAAATCACATCGAGACCCTCGACCGTGGTACCAAAGACGGTGTAACCGGAATCGAGGTTATGCTGGGCACCCAGGCAGAAGTAGAACTGCGAACCCGCGGAATCGGGGTCCATGGAGCGTGCCATGGCAAGGGCACCATCGACATGGCTGTTGCGCGGATTGGTGGCAAACTCGCCCTTGATGCAGTAGCCGGGACCACCGGTACCGGGCATGCCGTCAGGGCCCTCAAGACCGGCAGCGACGTCGGCGCCGGACATATCGCGGGTATTGGGGTCGCCGCCCTGAATGACAAAGCCGGGCACATAGCGATGGAACTTAAGGCCATCATAGAAACCCATCGTGGAAAGCTCGCAGAAGTTCGCGACATGAATGGGAGCGCCCTCACCGTCAAACTTGACCTTGATGGTACCCTTCGACGTCTCGATAACGGCGCACTCGTCGCCGGCAAGCTGATACTCGGGCGTGTAGAGCTCTTTCTTAAAACCAAACATGTGGTTCCTTCCTCGTGCGTTTAAAGCATATTTGTACGAATTGTAGCAATAAGCATGCGCTTACATCAATTGCGCACGTAGGTTATGCCGACTATGGCGAACTAATTTTAGGAACGCTGCTGCGGCTTCCAGGAGCCCACATTGGCGTCGTACTGGTTCAGCGCGCTGTTGCCGCTCTGCGCGATGGGCGCCAGGATCTCGCTTTGGTGGGAACTCATCGACTCACCATCAGGAATGGCCAGCGAGATATCCCAGCTCTGGCAGATCACGTCGACACGCTCGTACATCCACTCGGCAAGCTGCTTTAAGTGGGCGATGTCGTCCGCATAGACCGTATCGTCCTGATACTTAAGGTTGTTGAGCTCATCTTGCGTCTTTTTGATCTGGTCGCGCAGGGCGTAGGCACTCTGCGACAGCTCCTGACGGGTGGACAGCGGCGTTCGGAGATAACCGTTGTTAAAGGAATCGATGACCTCGCCGATCTGGTCCTCGTCACCGTAGGACACGATGGTCTGATACAGACCGTCGAGCCTGGTATAGAGCCGATCATCGGTCAGCACGGTTTCTTCCTGGACCACCTCGGCAGAATCGTCTTGCTTGGTATCGTCCTCAGTCGCCTCGCCCTTTTGGCGCGTGGGGAAGGTCGTCTGCGCAGCCTGGCCAAACTGGTCGTAGAAGGCAGGCATGACACCCATGGGATCGGCCGTCACGAACCAATAGGCACCGCCGCAAACGACGGCAAGGACCGCGATGACGATGAGCGGCTTGGGGATATGACGCTTGTGCTTGTGATAGGCGTCCTCGTCGGGATGCACCTTGCGCTTGGGTTTTTGAGCATCGTCATGCAGGGAAACGGGCGTGGGAATATCGACCTTGGGGATACCGAAATCCTTATCGAAAGCCGGCAGCACGCAGGTCTCGTTAGGATCGGCGGCGTCCGAAAGAACCGCGGCAGCCGAGGCGGGCGCATGAGGCACCTCGGTATCGATCTGCTCTTGCGTTAGGCGCGGAAAGCCCGCTGTGCGGCCCGCTGCCAGGTCGGATGCGGCCGCGTCCTCGGAGAGGATACCCGGAGCAGGGCGTCCGCATTTTGGGCACGTGCGATCATGCGGAGAAAGACGGGCACCGCAGCCCTCACAGAACACGAACTCGGTGTGCTCGGGACCATCGCCCGGACCCACATAGGCGTTGCAGTAGGGGCAAAACGAGGCGCCGTCCTCGATAGTCTTAAGGCAATGCGGGCAGATCACGGCATCCTCTTTTCGAAGCAATTCAAACAATCGAGGTTAGAGCATAACATCGCCACGGCCCCACAGGAACAAGGCACCAATTCAACATCGGCAGGGCGCGTAGCTACTTCTTCTTTTTGCTTGGCATCGAGACTTTGATGCCTTGGGCGGACTTGGTCACGCGAGAGCGCTTGGCTCCGGTACCCTTCTTTTTCTTGGGCTGGGCCTGAGCCACGCCCTCGAGTGCACGGGCCTCGGCCTCGCGAGCGGTGCGATCTTCGCGGCGCTGCGCCATGTCGGCGGCGACGCGCTTGGCAAAACGTTCGGCCGTCGAGCCCGTCGAGCTCACCTTGCCGCCACCGCGACCCAGGCGGACGCGCACACCGCGGCCAAAACCAGTTGCGGCACGACGACGACGCGGCTTGAGCGAATCCATCATCGTGGCGAGCTTAAAGAACACCGAGCAGGTAAAGACCACGATGACAGCCAAGATAACCATCTGGCCCATCGACAGGTTGGCAATAGACAGCAGCTCCGGGAATCCGATAACGCCCACCAGGATGCCGGCTACTACAAACACAAAAAGCACCACACGTAGGGGCGTGAGAGGCTGCGAGATGCGCCAGATCAGGCTGACGCTCGCCGCGCACGACGTAAGCAGGCACATCGTAGACAGCGTGAGCTGGCTAAAGCCAAACACGCGCGCCACAAAGATATCGAGCGCCGCAGCCAAAATGACCGCAATCGACGCCGGCAGTGCACGCTTGAGTACGTTGCTCAAAAACGCACCCTTCACGCGAGCATTGTTGGGCTCAAGGCCCAACACAAAGCCCGGCGCGCCGATGCAGAAAAAGTTGATGAGTGTCATCTGGATTGGCTCGAAGGGGTACGGCGGCAGCGCGATGCACAGCGCCGCCAGGCCCATCGAGAACAGCGTCTTGGTCAGGAACAGCGAGGCCGAACGCTGCAGGTTGTTGATGGAGCGACGGCCCTCGGCCACCACGGCGGGCATCGAGGCAAAGTCGTTGTCGACGAGTACGATCTCGGCCACGTTACGTGCGGCATCGGAGCCGGCCGCCATGGCCACGGAGCAGTCGGCCTCCTTGAGCGCCAGCACGTCGTTGACGCCGTCGCCAGTCATGGCCACGGTGTGCTCGCGGCGCTTGAGCGCCTGCACGAGCTCGCGCTTCTGCTGCGGGGTCACACGACCAAAGACATGGTAGCGGTCCACTGCGGCATCGAGCTTGGCCGGCGTATCGAGCGTCGTGGCGTCCACATAAGCGTCCGCCCCCGGCACGCCCACCACGCGCGCGATCGACGACACCGTACGCGGGTCGTCGCCACTGATCACGTTGAGGGTCACGCCCTGCTCGTTAAAGTAGCCAATAGTCTCGGCCGCCGAGGTACGAATCTCGTCGCGGATGGTCACAAAGCCCACGGGCTCGGCCTCGCCCACCATATCGCCATCGGGTGTAAAGCCGTCCACGCGCGCCACCACGAGCACGCGGCAGGTATCGGCAAGCTCGGCGACACGGTTCTCGACCTGGACGAACGCACGATCAGAGAGCACAAACTGCGCCGCACCCATCACATAGGAGCCCTGCGCAAACGACGCGCCGCTCCACTTTTTGGAGGACGAGAACGGAATGACCGACAGCGGCTCAGACACCTCGACCGGGCGATCGGCGTAATAGTTGAGCAGCGCCTGGCAGGTCTCGTTGGCATCGGCCGAAGTCGCACGCGCGACGTTAGCCAGCGCAAAATCGAGCACCGTGGTATCGACGGGAACGGCCGCCTCGTCCGAGCCGGCGTCTAGGCTCACGCCCTCAACCGGCAGCGGATACGTGCCCTCGACCTCCATACGGCCCGACGTGATGGTGCCCGTCTTGTCCAGGCACAGCACGTCGACGCGAGCGAGCGTCTCGATGCAGTAGAGCTGCTGTGCCAGCACCTTGCGGCGGGCCAGGCGCACCGTGGCGATGGCGAGCACCGACGAGGTCAGCAGCACCAGGCCTTGCGGGATCATGCCCAGCAGGGCACCCACCGTGGACAGCAGCGCCGACGAAGGCACATGACCAGCCAACAGCTCGGAGAAGCACCACGAAAGCGCGCTATCGCCCGGGGTTCCCGCGGCATCCCACAGCTCGCTCACACTCGAGGCAAACAACGCCAAACCGAGCGGGATCATGATGATGCTCGCAAAGCGTACGATGGCGTTAAGCGCGTTCATGATCTCGGAATTGACATTTTTGACGTACTTGGCCTCGTTATTAATTTTGGCCACGTAGTTGTCGGCGCCGACATGGATCACGCGGGCGCGCAGCAGGCCCGAGTCGATAAAGCTGCCGCTCATGAGCTCGGAACCGGGCTGTTTCTTAATAAGGTCGCTCTCGCCCGTCAGCAGGCTCTCGTTCACGAGCGCCTCGCCCGAAACCACCACGGCGTCAGCGGGAATCTGATCGCCGCGCCCCAGGCGGATGATGTCGTCGAGCACGATCTGGTCCAAGTCGAGCTCCACCTCGGCACCGTCGCGCACCGCGATGGCCTTCTTAGAGGTCAGAAGCGTGAGCTTATCGACCATCTTCTTGGAACGCATGGACTGAATGACGCCGATAGCGGTGTTCAAGAACACCACGAACAGGAACGTCAGATTCTTAAACGAACCGGTCAAAATGACCAGGAACGCCAAGATCACGTTGATCAAATTGAACAGCGTGCAGAGGTTCTCGATGATGAGCTCTTTGACCGACTTGGTCTTGAGCTCCATGTTGCGGTTGATCTTACCGGCGGCGATGCGCTCCTCGACCTCGGCGGTCGAGAGTCCGCGCTCGATATCCGTTGCTGCCATACCACGTCCCATCACGTCGCGTCGGTATAAGAAAAACCGCCCGGACCATGCGAGGTTCGGACGGTCTTACGTTCGATGGTGCCCCATGTTGGATTCGAACCAACGGCCTTCTGCTCCGGAGGCAGACGCTCTAATCCCCTGAGCTAATAGGGCCAACCTTTGGCATTATACCCAAGTGCACCACGGGCTATCAAAATAAAAGAAAAAGCTTTGCAATTCCGAGGAAGACGCGGCGCAACGGCCCACTTTAGAAGGCAAAAGCGAGTCGGATAGTATAAACTCTCATGCACCATATATACACGGCTCGCAATGCGGGCCGTTTTTGCAAAAGTTATCCATCGAGGTGAGAGGCACACCATGATTGCAATTCTAAAGCAGAGCGCCAGCGACGAGGCCGTCAGCCATATTGTCAGCTGGATTGAGAAAAAAGGCCTGAAGACCGACGTCTCGCGCGGCGAGAACGAGACGATTATCGGCCTGGTGGGCGATACGACCAAGATCGACCCGTTCCTGCTCGAGTCCATGGATGTCGTCGAGCGCGTGCAGCGCGTCTCCGAGCCGTTTAAGCGCGCCAACCGCAAGTTCCACCCCGAGGACTCCGTCATCGACTGCGGCCACGGCGTCAAGATCGGCGGCGATCAGTTCCAGGTCATCGCCGGCCCGTGCTCCGTCGAAGGCGAGAACCTCATCCGCATCGCCCGCCGCGTGAAGGCCGCCGGTGCCACGATGCTGCGCGGCGGTGCCTACAAGCCCCGCACCTCCCCCTACGCCTACCAGGGCATGGGCCCCGCCGGCCTCGACCTGCTGTGCGAGGCGTCTGCCGAGCTCGACATGCCGATCGTCACCGAGATCATGGACCCACGCGACGTGCAGGTCTTCCTTGACAAGAAGATTGACGTCATGCAGATCGGCGCCCGCAACGCCCAGAACTTCCCCCTGCTCAAGGAGGTCGGCAAGACCAAGACTCCGGTCCTGCTCAAGCGCGGTATGTCCGGCACGATCGATGAGCTGCTCATGGCCGCCGAGTACATCATGAGCGAGGGCAACGACAACGTCATCCTGTGCGAGCGCGGCATCCGCACCTTCGAGACCCGTACCCGCAATACCTTCGACCTCAACGCCGTGCCGGTGCTGCACCACCTGTCGCACCTGCCCGTCGTCGCCGACCCCAGCCACGCCACCGGCTACACCCGCTACGTTGAGCCCATGGCGCTCGCCGCGACCGCCTGCGGCGCCAACGGTCTGGAGATCGAGGTCCACGACGAACCGAGCCGCGCCTGGTCCGACGGCGCCCAGGCCCTCACCCCCGATCAGTTCGACGACACCATGCGCCGCATCCGAGCCATCCGCGAGGTTGTCTGCCAAGAGACCATGGAGTAGCCCATGGGTACGGTGAGAAACGCACGCGTTAACCAAGGCGGCCCCAAGTGCGCCGGTATCGTCGGCCTGGGCCTCATCGGCGGTAGCTTTGCCCGCGGCTATGCACAGGCGGGCGTTCGCGTGCTGGCCTGGGACCCCGATGACGATGTCATGACGGCCGCCAGCATGGGCACTGTCGCCGGAGAGCTCAACGACAAGACACTCGGCGAATGCGACATCATCGTCCTTGCCTGCTATCCCGAGGCATGCATCGAGTGGCTCGAGGCGCACGCCCAGGCGCTCGCCGACGCCACCGACACCGACGCCATCATGGGTCCCGTGGTGATCGACACGGTGGGTGTCAAGGGCATCGTGTGCGAGCGCGCCTTTGAGCTTGCCCGCGAGCACGGCTTTTACTTTGTGGGTGCGCACCCCATGGCGGGCACGCAGTACTCGGGCTATGCGCACTCCCGCGCCGACCTGTTCCAGGGCGCCCCGCTCGTGCTCGTGCCACCCGCTGTGGACGATGCACTTAAGCTGGAGCTTTTGGGCCAGGTGCGCGAGATGGTGCGCCCCTTGGGCTTTGGCAAGTTCAGCGTGACCAGCGCCGCAGAGCACGACCGTGTCATCGCCTTCACGAGCCAGCTTGCGCACGTGGTATCCAACGCCTACGTCAAAAGCCCCACTGCCCAGGTCCACCACGGCTTTTCGGCCGGCAGCTACCGCGATCTCACCCGCGTGGCGCACCTCAATCCGCAGATGTGGTCCGAGCTCATGATCGACGACGCTGACGCGCTCGCCTTCGAGATCGACCATCTGATCGAGTCGCTTGGCGCCTACAGCCGAGCGCTCAAGAACCGCGACCAGCGCTATCTGGAGAATCTTCTTGCCGAGGGCGACCGCATTAAGCGCGCGCTCGACGACGAGGCCTCCCACTAGACCACCTATCACGCCAGGTCGAAAGGACCGAAGCTTATGGCGATTACCATCGATATCGACACCGCACGCCCCTACCAGGTGTATGTCGGCACGTTTTTGCTGGAGCAGGCGGGACCGCTCGTGCGCGCCACTGCCGGCGGCACCAAGGCCGTCATCGTGACGGACACCAACGTGGGCCCGCTCTACCAGATGCCCGTTAAGCAGAGTCTGGAGGCATCAGGCTACGAGGTGAGCATCTGCACCTTCGAGGCCGGCGAGGCCCATAAGCGCGCCGAAACCTATGTTGCCATTTTGGAGTTTGTGGCCGAGCACGAGCTTTCACGCTCCGACGTGATCGTTGCACTCGGCGGCGGTGTCGTGGGCGACGTGGCCGGCTTTGTGGCCGCCACCTACATGCGCGGCTGCAAGTTTGTGCAGATCCCCACGAGTCTGCTCGCCATGGTGGATTCGTCGGTGGGCGGCAAGACGGCCATCGACCTGGCTGCCGGCAAGAACTTGGCCGGCGCCTTTTGGCAGCCGAGCGTGGTTATCGCCGACGTGGGGTGCCTGGCCACCCTCACGCCCGAGCAGTTCGCCGACGGCTGCGGCGAGGTCATCAAGCACGCCGTGATCGCCGACCCGGAGCTTTTCGCCGAGCTGGAGAAGACCCCGCTCACGCTGGAGCTGCTCAACCGCGATGTGGCCCGCGTAGCGCTCATCATCGCCCGCAATATCGACATCAAGCGCGCCGTGGTCGTCGCCGACGAGCGCGAAACCAACCAGCGCAAGCTCCTCAACTTTGGACACAGCGCCGGACATGCCGTCGAGGCCTGCGAGCACTTTGAGCTCGGACACGGCAACTGCGTGTCGATCGGCATGGGCATCATCACGCGCGCCGCGGCCCTGCACGGCGCTTGCGATGCCGCACTGCCCGGTCGTATTGAGGAGCTCTGCGCCCGCCATGGCCTCAAGACCCGCTGCGACCTAGATGCCGACGCCATCTTTGCCGAGGCGCTGCACGACAAAAAACGTGCCGGTGACACTATCGACCTGGTGATTCCGCACGGCATTGGCCGCTGCAGCATCGACCGCACGCCGCTTTCCACTTTCCATGAACTCATTGCCGAGGGCCTCGGCCAGAAGGGAGACGCATCCGCATGCTAGCCCGCATCACCCCGTCCCCGCTCAAGGGCACCGTTCCCGCCATCGCATCCAAGTCGATGGCGCACCGCTTGATTATCTGCGCTGCGCTTGCCAACGGCGAGACGCACGTCACCTGCAACACCACCTGCGCCGACATCGAGGCTACGGTGCGTTGCCTTACGGCCCTGGGTGCCCGCATCGAGACCGTCGAGGACGGCTTCCAGGTCCACCCCACCATGAAGAGTGTTGAGTTTGGCCTGCTCAAGGCCCTTGCCGGCGGCACGCTTGACTGCGGCGAGAGCGGCTCCACGCTCCGCTTTATGCTGCCCGTCGCCTGCGCGCTGGGAGCAGAGGCCACATTTGTGGGCCAGGGCCGTCTGGGCGCCCGCCCGCTCTCCCCGCTCTCGGACGAGATCATCGCCGCCGGCTGCGACCTGCAGGGTCTGGGCGGCTTTCCGCTCAAGACGAGCGGCCGCATGCGCCCGGGCACCTTTGTGCTGCCGGGCAATGTGAGCTCGCAGTACATCTCGGGCCTGCTGCTGGCGGCCCCGCTGCTGTCCCAGCCCTCCTGCGTGCAGGTGACCGGGCTCATCGAAAGCCGCCCCTACATCAACCTCACGATCCAGGCCATGAAGGCCTTCGGCGTCGAGGTCAACGTCGAGCGCATCCCCGCCAAGAATGGCAAGCCCGAGGTCACAAACTTCCGAGTGAGCAGCGGCTCGTACCGCACGCCCGGCAGCGTGGCCGTCGAGGGCGATTGGTCCAATGCGGCCTTTTGGCTGTGCGCCGGCGCCATCGGCTCCGACCCCATCACCGTGGAAGGCGTATCGCTGAGCTCCGCGCAGGGCGACCGCAACGTGCTCGCCGCGCTTTCGCGCTTTGGCGCCCGCATCGTGCGCTCCACCAACGCCGCCACCGTGCAGTCCGACAAGCTCGCCGGCTTCGAGATGAGCGCCCACGACATTCCCGACCTGGTACCCGTCATCTCTGCCGTGGCATCGCTGGCCCAGGGCCGCACGTTCATCCGCGACTGCGCCCGCCTGCGCATCAAGGAATCCGATCGCCTGGTCACCACCACCCGCGAGCTCACCGCGCTGGGCGCACAGGTGCGCATTGCCGGCGACGACCTCATCATCAAGGGCGTCGATGCCTTTACCGGCGGCGAGGTCGATTCGCACAACGACCATCGCATCGCCATGATGGCCGCCATCGCCGCGAGCCGTGCCACCGGCGAAGTCGTGATCCACGGCGCCGAGGCTGTCAACAAGTCCTATCCCGATTTCTTCGACCACTACCGCCTGCTGGGCGGCAAAGTCACGCTCGAGGAGGAATAGCATGTCCTCGACCTTTGGCAACGTATTGCACCTGAGCATCTTCGGCCAGTCGCACTCCCCCGCCATCGGCTGCTCGCTTGATGGCATATCCGCTGGCATTGCCGTTGACCAGGAGCAGCTACAGGCCTTTTTGGATCGTCGCGCCCCCGGTCGCGACGAGACCGCAACCAAGCGCCGCGAGGCCGACGCCGCACACATCATCGCCGGCGTGGTCGATGGACACACCACCGGCGCACCCATCGCAGCGATCATTGAGAACACCAACACGCGCTCCAAGGACTATTCCGAGCTGCGCCGCAAGCCCCGTCCGGGACATGCCGATTACCCGGCGCGTGTGAAGTACCGCAACATGCACGATGTCGCCGGCGGCGGGCACTTCTCCGGCCGCCTGACGGCCCCCCTGTGCATCGCCGGCGGTATTGCGCTGCAGGCACTCGAGGCCCGTGGCATCAAGGTCATGGCGCACGTCGCGCAGATCGGTGGCATCTCCGACCTGCCCATGGATGATATGGTCTATCGCGAGGCTGACCGCAAGGCGATCCTTACAAATGACCTGCCCTGCATTGACGCCGCTGCTGCCGGCCGCATGCGCGAGGAGATTCTGGCCGCGCGCGACGAGCTCGACAGCATCGGTGGCATCGTGGAGTGCGGCATCTACGGTCTGCCTGCAGGCATCGGCGACCCCATGTTCGACGGCATCGAGAACCGCATCGCGCACATCGCGTTTGGCATTCCCGCCGTAAAGGGCGTGGAGTTTGGTATGGGCTTTGCCGTGGCCGCCATGCGCGGCAGCGAGAACAACGACCCGTATCGTATCGATGCCGAGAACGGCAAGATCGAAGTCGAGTCCAATAACGCCGGCGGTATCTTGGGCGGCATCTCCACCGGCGCGCCCGTCATGTGGCGCATGGCCGTGAAGCCGACGCCCTCCATCGGCCGCGAGCAGCAGACCGTGGACATGGACGCCATGGAAAATGTCGAACTCTCGGTCCACGGTCGTCATGATCCCTGCATCGTCCCCCGAGCTGTCCCCGTAGCCGAAGCAGCCGCAGCGCTGGCCATCTGGGACGCCCTCCTCGAGGACGCAGGCCAGCTCTAACCCGACTCACCTGGGTTGCCTGTCAACTCTGCCATTACGTGAAAGGGGCCTCCATGGACCTTGCCGATATTCGCCAGACCATCGATGGCATCGACACCACGCTCCTCAATAGCTTTGTCGAGCGTATGGACATTGCCACCGAGGTCGCCAAATCAAAGATCGAGATGGGCAAGGCCGTCTTTGACCCCGCCCGCGAGCGCTCAAAACTCAACAACCTCGCCAGCCGCGCGCCCGAGCGCTACGAGGCGCAGACCATCACCCTGTTCCGCCTCCTTATGAGCATGAGCAAGGCCGAGCAGCAGCGCTACATCAACGAGCTCAAGGGCATCACCGTCTCGCAAAAGGCCCACGCCACGGCTGCAGCCTTTGACACGCCCTTCCCTCAAACGGCCACAGTTGCCTGCCAGGGCGTGGAAGGTGCCTATAGCCAGATCGCCGCGTGCAAACTCTTCGACGTGCCCGACATCGCGTTTTTCGAGACCTTCGAAGGCGTTATGCGCGCTGTGCGCGACGGCTTCTGCGAGTTTGGCGTGCTGCCCATCGAGAACTCCACCGCCGGCTCGGTCAACGCCGTCTACGACCTGCTCGCCCAGTTCGACTTCCACATCGTGCGCTCGCTTCGCCTCAAGATCGACCACAACATGCTCGTCAAGCCCGGCACCAAGCTCGCCGACGTGCGCGAGGTTTACAGCCACGGCCAAGCCATTGCCCAGTGTGCGGGCTTTATCGAGTCCCACGACCTGCACGCCACCAAGTACCCCAACACCGCCATGTCGGCCGAGATGGTCGCCAATTCCGACCGCACCGATGTTGCCGCCATCGCATCGCGCAGCTGCGCGGCACTCTATGGCCTGGAGGTGCTGGAGTCCAACATCCAGGACTCGGACAACAACTACACGCGCTTTGTCGTCATCAGCCGCGAGCCACGCGTCTATCCCGGTGCCAACCGTACCTCGCTCATGATCACCACGGCCAACGAGCCGGGCGCCCTCTATCGCGTGCTCGAGCGCTTCTACGCACTCAACATCAACCTCATCAAGCTCGAGAGCCGCCCCATCCCCGGTCGCGACTTTGAGTTTATGTTCTACTTTGACCTGGACTGTCCCTTTGGCAGCAAGGCCCTCGACGACCTGCTCGATTCGATCGACGACGTATGCGAGAGCTTCACCTACTTTGGCAGCTACACGGAGGTGCTCTAGATGACCGATACCGCCGCAACCCGCCCCTACGGCGTGCTGGGCCGCGTGCTGGGCCACAGCTACACCCCGACCATCTACAAGGAGCTGGCGGGGCTTGAGTACGTGCGTTTTGAGCGCGAGCCCGAGGATCTTGAGGCTTTTATGACGGGCGACGAATGGGAGGGCACCAACGTGACCATCCCCTACAAGCGCGCCGTCATGGAATACCTGGACGAGCTGAGCCCGCTCGCCGAGCGCATGGGCAACGTCAACACCATCACGCGCCTGCCCGACGGCCGCCTGCACGGCGATAATACTGACTACTTCGGTTTCCAGTGCCTGGTCGAGGAGTTGGGCGTTGAGGTTGCCGGCAAGAAGGCCCTCGTGCTCGGTGCCACCGGCGGCGCCGGCACCACGGCAAGTATGGTGCTGGGAGACATGGGCGCCATCGTCGTACCCGTGGGTCGCACGAGCGAGGTCAACTACGACAATATCGCGCAGCAGTCCGACGCCTCCCTACTCGTCAACTGCACGCCCGCCGGCATGTTCCCCCATTGCCCCGACGCGCCTTGCACGCTCGAAGGCCTCGATGCGCTCGAGGGCGTCATCGACATTGTCTACAACCCCGCCCGCACGGGCCTGATGCTCGAGGCCGAGCGCCGCGGCATCCCCTGCATCGGCGGCCTGCTTATGCTTGTTGCCCAGGCGGCACAAGCTGTCGAGCGCTATACCGGCAAAGCCACCCCGCGCGAGAGGATCCTGGACGTAACGGAGCGCCTGTCACGCCGCGAACAGAACATCGCGCTGATCGGCATGCCGGGCTCGGGCAAGACCCGCGTGGGCGAGCAGATCGCCCAGCTCACGGGCCGCGAGCACATCGATCTCGATCGCGCCCTCGAGGAGCGCCTGGGCATGCCCTGCGCCGACTTTATCATCAAGTGCGGCGAGGCGGCCTTCCGCGAGCAGGAGACGGCAGCGCTGGCCGACATCTCCAAGCGCAGCGGCTTGGTGCTCTCCACCGGCGGCGGCGTGGTTACGCGCGACGAGAACTACCCTCTGCTGCACCAAAACAGCCAAATCGTGATGCTCAACCGCAAGCTCGACGAGCTCGCCCACAAGGGCCGCCCCATCACCGCGCGCGACGGCATCGACAAGCTGGCCGAGCAGCGTATGCCGCGCTACCGCGCCTGGGCCGACTACATCATCGACTCACGCGACTGCGCCGCCAACACCGCCCATGCCCTCCTCGACACCCTCCCACCCGCTCTCTAACCAAAACCACCACAAAGGGGGCAGGCACCTTTGTGGTGGTTTTTCAACTGCAAAGGAAGCAACCATGAAAGCACTCGTCATTAACGGCCCCAACCTCAACATGCTCGGCATTCGCGAGCCAGGCATCTACGGCAGCGACAACTACGATCGCTTAGTGCAGATCTGCCAG
>DBGAZC010000172.1:0-17950 GCA_048472015.1 Collinsella sp.
CCTTCCGGCTCCAACCCTCCTCGCGTACTTAAGTACGCGTCGTCGGGCTTGTCGCTCGGAATCTCGGGCACCTGGACAACCCTCGCCGACCGGCGATGTTTAAATTGGGGAATTGAAATGAGAGAAATTACTACTCCAGCGGATCTTAAATACGACGCCAAAGAATTGATTCCTTGTGTGGTTCAGCAGTATGACACCGGCGAGGTGCTTATGGTTGCTTGGATGAACGAGGAGTCGGTGGGGCTGACGCTCAAGACCGGTACCACGTGGTTTTGGAGCCGCAGCCGTCAGGAGCTCTGGAACAAGGGCGCGACGAGCGGCAATATGCAAGAGGTCAAGGAGCTCTGGGCCGACTGCGATAACGATACACTGCTGGTCAAGGTCGACTCGCCGGGTCCGGCCTGCCATACCGGCAACCGTACCTGCTTCTTTAAAAAACTCGCGTAGGGCGGGCGCTCGATTAGACGCTCGGCCACCAGAAAGGATTGAACCATGGGTGTGCGCACCGCAAACGTTCAGGATGGAAATATCGGTGAGACGCTGACAGGTCTGGCCGAGGTGATTCACGGTCGTCGCGATGCGTCGCCACAGGAGAGCTACACCGCTCGTCTGTTGACCGACGTCGAGGACGAGCTGCTCAAGAAGCTTGCCGAGGAGGCGAGCGAGGTCATCATGGCCTGCAAGGATAACGACCACGATCACATTCGCTATGAGGCCGGCGACCTGGTCTACCACTTGCTCGTGACGCTTGAGCGCTACGGCATCACCCTCGACGAGTTGGCCGGCGAACTCAACGCCCGCCGCCACTAGTCGTTTGGGACAGTCTTTGTTGGTGTAACGGGGTCATGGAAGTTGCGGTGAAATAGGGACTGTTTAAGCGCTTCATCAGGCAAAACAATCCCTATTCCACCGCAACTTATGAAGGGATGGCTAGTCGAGGGGTGTGGGTTCCCATTCGCCGGTGGGGTGGGGGATATCGAAGGTTCGATAGCCGCAGTCGTAGGCGTGGGCCTGAGCCTCGCGGATGTTCCAGCAAATATCGCAGGCGCGGTGCGCGTCCGAGCCAAAGGTGATGGGTACCTCGGCGTGGGCGAAGCAACGCAACAGCCCCGTCGAGGGGTAATAGTCGTCGAGGCCCTTGCGCGGCGCGGCGGTCGAGACCTCAACGCGGCGACCCATATCGTGGGCGCATTCGGCCATCTGCTCCCAAAACGGCGCGGGGTCAAAATCGGGCGCGAAGCCTTCCTTCGAAAAGCGCATGACCAGGTCGGGGTGGGCCATTACATCAAAGTTGAGTGAGCTTTCGCAGGCACGGCACCAGTCGTCGACGTAGCGCTCCCACACGCCGCGCACGCCTAAGTTTTCCCAAACGTGCAGGTTGGTGTCGTCGTCGATCCAACCGCAAAGGGAATCGGGTGTATCGGGGCGAGCGACGTTTTCCGTTCCCTCCGTGCCCGCAGCGCCTGCCGCAATATCGCCGGGGTTGCCAATCCAATGCACACTGCCCAGACGTACGACGGCGCCCTGGGACCAGCGCTCAACCAAAGGCTCGCAGCCCTCGTACCAATCGCATTCAAAGCCATAGATAAGCTCGAGCTCCGGCGCAATCTGCGCGGCAAGCTTGCGGGCGTCCTCAAATGCCAGACGATGCGTCGTCAGGTCGCCCTCGACAACCTGTACTTCGCAGTTGGCGTCCATGCTGGCGGGCAGGGTGAGGTGGTCAGTCGAGACCATAACGCGGCAGCCGGCCGCAGCAGCGGCGCGAACGTTGTCCTCAAACGAGGCGTGCCCGTCCGAAAACGAGGTGTGAGTATGGCAATCGACCAGCGGGCAAGCAGGCATGGCGGCTCCTTTGCGTCAAGCGAATCCGCTCCATTGTAATGGGGCGGCCCCCGATGCGACGAGCGCTCCGGGGCCGAAATCGACTGGAAAGGGCGCGCGGTGCGGCCTCGCTCCAAAACGTGTACGTCAGCCTCCAAAAGCTGCAAAAAATGACATGTTTGGAGGCTGATGTACACGTTTGGTTAGGAGCGAGGGCGGCGACGGACGAAAGTCACGCCTGTGCCACGTCCGATGTGCTAGCGTTTGGATGAACAAAACGAGCCCGTGCGGAAAGGAGCCGGACCGTATGCCATGCGATAGCAAATCTCCGCTGTCCCGCGAGACCGATGCGCCCGAGACCATCGTCAAGCTGGAGTGCGACATCGACGACGCGTCGCCTGAGGTGCTCGCCTACGCCGCCGACCGCCTGCGCGAGGCCGGTGCGCGCGAGGTGCATTGGCTGCCCCTCTATTGCAAGAAAGGCCGCCCCGGCTGGCAGCTGCAGGTAATCTGTACCCACGAGGATATCGAGCGCCTGCAGACGATTATCTTTTTGGAAACCACGACCAATGGCATCCGCCGTCAAGTTATGGAGCGCGTTTGCCTGCCACGCCGCTTTGAGCGCGTAACAACGCCTTGGGGCGAGGTATCCGTTAAGGTGGCGACTCTGCCCGACGGCAGCGAGCGTGCAGCGCCCGAGTACGAGGACTGCGCCCGTCTCGCCCGCGAGCATAACGTACCGCTCCAGCGCGTGATGCATACGGCACAAGCCGCGGCGCTGCGATTTGAGTAACGCGGCCGGTGGCACGCCACGCCCAGCCCCATCAGCCCCACCCCGAAAGGATCCCTCATGAAATACCTCATCGCCTCCGACATCCACGGCTCGGCATACTGGACCGAGCGCCTGGTCACCGCCATCGAATCCGAGGAGCCCGACCGCATCGTGCTGCTGGGCGACCTGCTCTACCACGGTCCGCGCAACGACCTGCCGCGCGACTACGCCCCCAAGCGCGTGATTCCGCTGCTCAACGCCCTGGCCGACCGCATCATCGCGGTGCGCGGCAACTGCGACGCCGAGGTCGACCAGATGGTGCTCGACTTCCCCGTCATGGCGGACTACGCCACGCTGTTCGACGAAGCCGGCCGCGAGCTGTTCCTGACACACGGCCACGTCTTTGGCGCCGGCATGCACAACAGCGTCGACCACGCGCCCGCGTTGCCCGAGGGCTCCGCGCTCGTCTACGGTCACACACACATCAAGGTTAACGAGGAGAGCGCCGCGCATCCGGGCCTGTGGCTCTTCAACCCCGGCAGCGTGAGCATCCCCAAGGACGGCACACACAGCTACGGCATCTACGAGGGCGGCGCGTTCCGCCACGTGATCATGGAGGAGGATTAACCATGGCACAGCACATGGCTCAGCAAAATGCCGAGGGCTCGCGCGACCTGTCCACGCTGGTCGACGCGTCGGCCGAGCTGCAGCATCTGGTGCAGACCATCTGGCGCCTACGCCAGCCCGACGGCTGTCCGTGGGACCGCGAGCAGACGCACCGCAGCATTGGCAAGAACATGATCGAGGAGGCCTATGAGGCGCTCGACTGCATCGAGGCCGACGATGCCACGCATCTGTGCGAGGAGCTGGGCGACGTACTCATGCAGGTAGTGCTGCATGCGCAGATCGCGGCGGACGCCGGCGAGTTTACGCTGGCCGACGTGGCGCACGATATCGACGCCAAGCTCATCCGCCGCCACCCACACGTGTTTGGCGATGCGGACGCCGAGAGCTCCGACGAGGTGCTCAAGATTTGGGATGAGGTCAAGCTTGCCGAGAAGGCTGCCAAGGACAAGGCCGTGGCAGCGGGCGAAGCTGCGCCCGAGGGCCTGCTCGACGGCGTGCCCACGCATCTGCCGGCGCTGATGCAGGCGCAGAAGGTGTCGCGCAAGGCGGCTGCCGTGGGCTTTGAGTGGGAGACGGTCCAGGATGTGTGGGACGAGGTCGCCGAGGAGCGTGCCGAGTTTGAGGCCGAGGAGCCCGGCTCGCCCGAGCGCGAGATGGAGTTTGGCGACCTGCTCTTTGCCCTGGTCAACGTTGCGCGCAAAGAAGGAATCGACGCCGAGAGCGCTCTGCGTGCCAGCACGGCAAAGTTCCGCCGCCGTTGGGCCGCGATGGAGCAGATGGCGTCCAATGCCCATGTGGATCTTGCCGAGCTTTCGACCCACGGCCTCAATGACCTGTGGGACGCCGCAAAGGCAGAGGAGTAAGACTGCGGGAACGACGCGCTGACATGCCTTGTCGTTCCCGCTAATTTTTCGAAAAACAATTGTATCCCTCGGCTAACTTAGGGCATAATGCAAAAAGTGCGACATGGCTAACTTACGGAGGCGCACCGATGGTGCACAGTCGGCCAGTCGCTTGCATCAACTACGTTTCCAAGTGAGAGGGAGACAACATGAGCGATATTTTGGACGTCTACGGTCGCGAAGTGCTCGACAGCCGCGGCAACCCCACCGTCGAGGTCGAGGTCGTGCTCGAGGACGGCAGCTTCGGCCGCGCGATGGTGCCTTCGGGCGCTTCGACCGGCGCTTTCGAAGCTTGCGAGCTGCGCGACGGCGACAAGGGTCGTTACTTGGGCAAGGGCGTTTCGCAGGCCGTCGAGCATGTCAACAACGAGTGCGCCAACGCCGTCGTGGGCCTCGATGCTTTCGATCAGCGTGCCGTTGACGCTGCACTGATTGCCGCCGACGGCACGCCCAACAAAACCAAGCTCGGCGCCAACGCCATTCTGGGCGTATCGTTGGCCGTTGCCCGCGCTGCGGCAGAGTCGGCGGGCCTGTCGCTGTACCAGTATCTGGGCGGCGTTAACGCCCACCTGCTGCCCACGCCCATGATGAACATCCTCAACGGCGGCGTGCATGCCGACAACAACGTTGACTTCCAGGAGTTCATGATTATGCCCGTGGGTGCTCCGAGCTTTGCCGAGGGCCTGCGCTGGTGCGCCGAGGTCTACCACACCCTCAAGGGCGTGTTGCACGAGGCCGGCCTGGGCGGCGGCGTGGGCGACGAGGGCGGCTTCGCGCCCAATCTCAAGACCAACGCCGAGCCGTTCGAGTACATTACCAAGGCCGTGGAGAAGGCTGGCTTTAAGCCCGGCGTCGACTTCATGTACGCCATGGATCCGGCATCGACCGAGTTCTACAACGCCGAGACCGGCATGTACGAGCTCAAGGGCGAGGGCGTTGAGTACACGAGCGCTCAGATGGTCGATTACTGGGAGAAGCTTGTCGACACCTATCCCATCATCTCCATCGAGGATGGTATGGCAGAGGAGGACTGGGACGGCTGGGTCGAGCTCACCCGCCGCATTGGCAACAAGGTGCAGCTGGTAGGCGACGACCTGTTCGTCACCAACACCGAGCGCCTCAAGAAGGGCATCGAGCTGGGTGCCGCCAACGCGATCCTGGTCAAGGTCAACCAGATCGGCACGCTCACCGAGTCGCTCGAGGCCATCGAGACCGCCAAGGAGGCCGGCTACGCTTGCATCGTGAGCCACCGCTCCGGCGAGACCGAGGACTCCACGATCGCCGACCTGGTCGTGGGCGTCAACGCCGGCCAGATCAAGTCGGGCGCCCCGTGCCGCAGCGACCGTATCGCCAAGTACAACCAGCTCATCCGTATCGAGGACGAGCTCGAGGGCAGCGCGCGCTACGCCGGCAAGGCCGCGTTCTACAACATTCGCTAAACAAGTGGTGCTCGGGGGGCGGGGTTGACTCGGATTTGCCTCGTCCCCGCCGGGTACTGTTGAGCACCATTGGGCGCTGGGCCATACGGCTCAGCGCCTTTTTTATGTCGAGCAAAGGCTGGCGAAAGCGGTGCGGGCGCTCGTGCTATAACTAAAAGACTAAGCGCAAACAAACCTCAACCGCACAAGGCGCACATGGATCAGATTTACGACAACAGGTATTATTCCGCCGGTTCGCGCGAGCCGTCGCCTCGCCGCGCGGGTACCGTGCAGCTCGGCGGGTCCGACTACGCCGGCATCGATCGCCGCGCACAGCGTCCGACAAGTGCCTCACACCCCCGTGCTCAAATGAATATGCCGACGGACCGCCCGCCACGTTCGGCGCGCCCGACGCATGCTTCGCGTCCCTCGGCCCAGACACACGACAGGTCGAGCAGGCCCTCGAGCCGTCTTTCGGGCTCGGACTTCATGCACTACGCCAACGACAACGCGGTGGTCAAGGCGATCTACGACTTTACCCATGGACCCCAGCGCGGGCTGTTTATTGGCATTGTCGTCGTCCTGGTGCTCGTGAGCCTGTACTTTCCCGTGCGCGACCTCTACGTTGCCAAACGCTCGAACGATATTTTGGCCAAGCAGGTTGAGATTCGCCAGCAGTACAACGACGAGCTGCAGAAAAGCGTCGACAAACTGCTCTCGGAGGAGGGCATTAAGGACGCGGCGACCGAGGACCTGGGCCTGGTGATGCCCGGCGAGACCAAGATTGACGTGCTGGGTCTGGACAACGATTCGGGCTCGTCGTCGAGCAAAAAGTCCTCGAACGCCAAGAAGGCCAGCGAAGTCGCCAAAGAGATCGAAGAGGTCGGCAAGGACGCGCCGTGGTACATCCAGGCGCTCGACATACTGTTTGGGTTTAACGGTGTCGAGGGCCAGACGGTCGTGTCCAACGGCGAGTAGCGCCCGGAGGGGAGCCTGCAATGACGAATTGCAAACGATATAAGGTGGCGGCGATTGACCTGGGAACGGTGTCGTCGCGCCTGGTGCTGGCCCAGGTCGAGGGCGGGGCGATCGTGGAATCGTCCAAGCATACCGAGATTACCGATTTGGGCGAGGGCGTGGACGCGACGGGGCGCTTTTGCGAGGCGGCCGTTGAGCGCGTGCTCGCTGCGTGTCGCATGTTTGTGGACGAGGCCCGTGCCTTTGGGGCCGCGTGCATCTGCACCACGTGCACGAGCGCCGCGCGCGATGCGTCCAATGCCGCGCTGCTGCTGGACGGGCTGCGCGAGCTGGGGCTTGAGCCGCAGGTGATTCCGGGCGAGGTCGAGGCACGCCTGACGTTTTTTGGCGTGGCGCACGACTTTGCGGGCGAGCGCATCATCGTTGCCGATTCGGGCGGCGGATCCACGGAGCTCGCGACGGGCGTCTATGCACCGGAGCGCGGCATCTTTGCTCTGGAGGGAACGCGCTCGCTGGACATCGGTTGCCGTCGCGTGACCGAGCGGTTTTTCTCGGCGCTGCCGCCGTCAACGGACGAGCTTGCGGCTGCTGCCGGCTGGGCAAACGAGCAGTTTGCGGGCTACTTTGAGAGCCTGCCTGTCGACTTTGAGCGCGCCGAGCGCCTGGTCGCGGTGGGTGGTACCGTCACCACGCTCGTTGCGCTCGTTCACGAGCTGGAGCCGTATGATTCGAGCTTTGTGCACCTGCGCGAGCTTTCGCTGGAGCAGGTTTCGGCCGCTATCGAGCGCATGTCCGCGCTGGATGTTGCGGGCATCGCCGCGTTACCGGGCGTGCAACCCAAGCGCGCGGGCGTGATCTTGGCTGGTGCCGTGGTGATTCGCGAGCTCATGCGAGCCGGCGGCTACGACACGCTCACCGTAAGCGAGAACAGCCTGCTTGCCGGCATGGCCGCCACCATCAACGAGACTCTCGACGGCGCCGCCCCCACCATCGGCTGGACCCCAGAGCTCAGTACCCTCTAAATAAGTTGCGGTGAAATAGTTCCTAAATGGGCCGGTAAACGGTATAACCAGGATCTATTCCACCGCAGCTTAGAGTCCCACCGGCATCTAAAAGAAACGAGCCCGCATCCCTGGGGGACACGGGCTCGTAAGCGTCATATGGTAGGGGCGGTGGGACTCGAACCCACAATCCTTGCGGCGAGAGATTTTAAGTCTCCTGCGTATGCCAATTCCGCCACGCCCCCGTGAGACTAGAAGTCTAGCACAAGCCGTCCGTTACGCGTTGACGGCCATCGAGTGTTGGCCCGACTTCTCCAGGAACTCCTGGAACTTGGCTTCGTCGCCCTTGTTCTTGTACTGCAGGGCCAGCAGGTACTCCAGGCGGCAGCGCTTAACCGGGTCGTCGCCGGCCTCCTCGAGCATGCGCTTCAGCTCGGGAATGTCGTTGTGGCGTTTGAGGATCATCGTGTCGTACATCAGCTGGCATTCGTGTGCGACTGCCTCGGCCTGACCGCCCTCAAAGCCCTTGATCTCGTGCAGCAGCTCCTTGGACTTTTTGCGGTCCTCCTGGCCAACGTAGTAGTTAAAGGCCTTAATGACCAGGTCGACGCGCTGCATCTTGGGCAGGTTGAGTCCCAGCAGCAGGTCGAACATCTCGCCGGCGCGCTCGTGGTCCTCGCGCAGCAGATAGGAATTCAGGCGCAGGTAGTCGCGGTTGTAGCGTGGGTACAGCATGCTAGTGAGTTTGCCGTCGAGCAAACGATCGAACTCATCCCACTGCTTGGCGGCCATAAGCTGCTGCAGACGTTTAAACGTGGTGCGTTTTTTGACGCTAAAGAACACCGATATGGCGATACAAATAATGACGACGGCGGTCCAGAGTGTGCGGGAATCGGGCATGTTAGGGTCCTTAGTCGCTCATAAAGCGAGCGGTATGACAACACGTACTAGATGTATTATACGCAGCGCGCAAGCAAACTGGCATAAAAGCGCATCGAGGCCGAGCGCTATCGCTCGCTGCGGTACACTTACCTAAAGTAAACCATGAAGGGAGATATTACCTATGAAGAAGATCGTTTTGGCTTGCGGTGCTGGCGCTGCTACTTCCACGCTCGTTGCCCAGAAGGTCGCCACCCTGCTCGACGCCAACGGTTACGCCGACAAGTACGAGATCGTGCAGTGCGCCATCTCCGAGGCCAAGGATTACTGCGACGAGGGCGCCGACCTGCTGATCGCCACCACCGTTGCCCCCGAGGGCCTCACCTGCCCGTACGTGAGCGGCGTGCCCTTCATGACCGGCATGAACCGCGTCGCTGCCGAGAAGGCCGTCCTCGACGTCATGGCTCAGTAGGCACTGCCTGTATGAATGAGCAGAACGCCAATCCGGTCGAGCTCTTTGGCATGCGCGTTGCCCATGTGGGTATTAACGCCGCCGATCCGGCAGACGCCTTGGAGATTGCGGAGCTGTTCTCGACGATGATGGGCCTGCCCGTTATCGAGACCCCGGTTTCGTACTTTAACGATTCGCTGGTCGAGGTCATGAAGCAGAATGGTCGTGGCGCCAAGGGCCACATCGGCTTTGCCGTCAACGACATCGATGCGGCCGAGAAGTGGTTTGCCGAGCGCGGGCTCGAGGTCAACGAGGAGTCGCGCGTGCTGCTGCCCGACGGCGGCACCAAGCTCGTGTACTTTAAGCGCGAGTTCGCCGGCTTCGCCGTGCACCTGTGCCGCGAGTAGCGCACAAGCTGCTATAGCTAGCAAAAAGGGATAGAGCCGCGTGGCCCTATCCCTTTATTTATGCCGAGGGGCATCCCTACCGCGGCAGGCGAATCGTAAAGCGGCTGCCGACGCCCTCGACTGAGGTCACGCCAATGACACCGCCATGGCTATCGACGATCCACTTGGCAATGGCAAGCCCCAGACCCGAGCCCTGCGCGCCGGCATCGCGTGCGTTGTCGGCTCGGTAGAACCGTTCAAACGCGTGAGCTGCGGATTCCTGGTTCATGCCGATGCCTTCGTCCTCAACACTTATGTCGATCGTGCCCGTGCTCGCATCGGGCGTTATGCCAAACGTGATGGGCGTGCCCGCGTCCGAATACTTGGCGGCATTCTGCACGATTACGCGCAGAGCCTGCTTCACGAGCGCCACGTCGACGGACGCGTCGCAGCGCGGGTCGCTGACAAGCGCAGTGTCAAAGGCCAGCCGATACGTGTGCGCGGCATCGATCATCTGCGATTCCTCGCACACCTCGCCAACGAGTGCGGCCAGGTTGGTATGCGCACGCCGCAGGACCGTGCGCCCGGCATCGCCTCGTGCCAAAAACAGCAGCTGCTCCACGAGCTCCTGCATGTGCTCGCTTTCGGCCTTGAGGGACGCGATGGACTCCGCCAACACGTCCGGGTCGTCTTTGCCCCAGCGGTCGAGCATGTTTACGTAGCCCTGAATCACCGCGATGGGCGTGCGCAGCTCGTGGCTTGCATCGTTGACAAAGCGCATCTGCTGCAGCTTGGCCTCTTGCATCTGGCGCAGCAGACGGTTGAGTGCGACCTCGATGCTTGCCAGGTCGGCGTCGCCGGTGGTGACGCTCGGCGAGTCGACGCTTGCGCGCTCGATGGCCTGCTCCAGCGTTTCCATCTTGCCGCCGGCGAGTTGCATGCGGCCGAGTTCGTCCACGCGCAGCGCCAAGTCGTTGAGCGGTGCCATGGTACGGCGCACGCGCCTCGCGCCGCCGAGCATGTTGAGCACGCTGATGACCTGCCAACCCACAACGACAAGGTAGAGAGGCCATAGCGTGACGAGGTCCTGCGCGAGGGGAAAGGCCTTGGTGGTGCGCGCAAGCTCAACGGTGTAGGTGAGCGTTGTCAGGTCCCAGCCGCGCGCGGGCGTCAGCGACATGCCGTGAACGGTGGCGCCGGGAATCCAGCCTGCGGTAAACGCGCTGTCGGGCAGCGTCTGGTTGTATCCATAGACGAGGATCGCCACCGCAATCACCATCAGCAGCAGATCGAGCCAGACGTAGTTCATTAGGCGGCGCCACATATAGCCCCAGTTGATGGCGCGGGCGATGGAGGTGACGCGCTTGGCCTCGGCGTTACGCACGGCAGACATAGCCCACCCCGCGCACGGTCTGGATGATGCGGGCGCCGCCGGCGTCCTCGATCTTGGCGCGCAGGTGCGCGATGTGTACGTCGACGTTGTTGGTGTCGCCCACGTATTCATAGCCCAGCGCCTCGTGCGCGATGCGCTCGCGCGTGAGCACGGTGCCGGCGTGCGCCATAAGCAGGGCGAGAACATCGAACTCGCGGGCGGTCAGCACGATGGGCGAGCCGCCGACCGTGACTTCGCGGCGGTTGGGGTCGAGCGTAACCGAGTCAACGGTAAGCGCGACGGGGGAGGGCGAGGCAGCGGTCTGGGTCGTGTCGGTTGCCGGGGGCATTGTGGCGATACCGGCGGCCGTGCCGCTCGCTGCGCCAGCCCCGGCGCTGGCGTCGCCAACGCCCGAAGCCGCCCGCACGGCTTCCGAGCGCTTCAGCGCCACGCGGATCCGTGCGAACAGCTCCTCGATCGCAAACGGCTTGGTCAAGTAGTCGTCGGCGCCGGCATCGAGCCCGGCAACCTTGTCCATCACGGCATCGCGCGCGGTAACCATAATCACCGGTACATCCTTGTGCTTGCGGACACGCCGCAAGACCTCCATGCCGTTGAGCTGTGGCAACAGCACATCGAGCAGAATCAAATCGTAGTCGCGCTCCAGAGCCAGATCCACGGCGGTGCGGCCGTCGGCGGCGTGCTCCACCTGGTAGCCCTCGTGCTCCAGTTCGAGCATCACAAAGCGGGCGATTTTCTCCTCGTCCTCTACGATCAGGATCCGTGCCATGCGTGCCCCCGTCTGCGATTACTTGTCGTCGTTGAGATTTTGCTTGATGTCGTCCGCGGCGTCGGCGGCGTGATTCATGAGGTTGTTGATGCTGCCGGGCACGTCGCCGTCGCTGTCGATGCGGTAGCGCATGCCAAAGAACAGGCCAATCAGCATCAGCCATATCGTGGCGCCCCAGGCAAACAGGGCGACGATTGGGATCAAGATGGGAATGTTGAGGATGATCGCATCGCGGCGCGTGGCGATAAACTTGGTGTCCAGGCTCAGGCGGAAGAGCTTTTTGAGGTACTCCCACACGCTGTCCATCTTCTTGGAGAAGTCGGTCTTTTTGCTCGACTTCTCGTAAGCGGCCTGCGCGGCGACCATCTCGGCCGAGGGCTCATCGACCGGCGCGGACTCGGTGGCGGCGTGCGCCGACGTGGTCTGCGTCTTGCCCTGCGACTCGAGCCAAATGATAGCATCCAAAACGTTGCCGTCGGCAGCGTCGAGCGCCGCCTTGGCATCGGTGTAGCTCACGTTGCACTTGGTGCGGATGGTTTCAACTTTTTCGAGGTCGTCCATGACCTGTCCTTTCGTTCGATGGGCGCGACGCCGGGCGATCTGCCCGGGCGCGAGCGTTGCGTTCGGCGGCCTGCGTTGCGCGGCGCCGCCCCGCCCTTGGTCGAACTCTATAGTGCAGGTTATAGATTAAGCGATTCTTGAGCCAAGATTAACGTTGGATGAGTTTTTGGGTAGCGGTGGGAAAAGTATTAGACCCCGATAGCGGGGGATGTGGTGCCGGTGCAAAACGGCGTCAAAGGTTGGTCGAGCAGGCGGTTTCTCCATTGATGTCCGCACAGCATGTGACACTTACCCTGCCGCCCCGCTCTGCCGCGGCGGCATGCGTCTGAACAACGACCCTCTAAGGAGTTCGATACCGATGAGTGACAACGCAAAGCATCTCGCAAAGAAGTGCGTAAAGGACGCGGGGCCGTGCCTCGCGCTGTGCGTAGCCGGCGCAGCGGTCGCGCTGCTGGCTGTTCTGGGGCCGTTCGACGTGCTCCGAAGTGCCAGCTTTCTGCATGTTTGCATGGCTCTTGCCGGCGCCACGATGACCGGCGGCGTGCTCGATCTGATCTTTTGGGTGTTTGACCCGTTTGGATGGAAGAGCGAGGGGTAGGTCCCAAAGGATGGAAGGGCTGGAACGGTTGACTTAGTGATCGTGCAGAATGTGGGCTAGCGACTTACAGGGAAGTGGTGATCCGATGACGGTCTATGTGACGGGCGATATTCACGGCGGCGTCGACATGCAAAAGCTTCGCGACTGGGATCTTGGGGATGGTCTGACAAGTGACGACTATCTCATCATCGCGGGCGACTTTGGCTTTCCGTGGGATTTCTCTGCCGAGGAATGTGCCGACATCGCCTGGCTGGAGTCGCGCCCCTATACCGTGCTGTTTGTCGACGGCAACCACGAGCGTTTCGATCACTGGTCGGAGCGCCCCATGGAGCTGTGGCACGGCGGCCTGACGCAGCGTCTGTCGGACACCTCGCCCATCCGACGCCTGACGCGCGGTGAGGTTTTTGAGCTCGACGGCTCAACGATCTTTACCATGGGCGGCGCCACGAGCGTGGATAAGGAATACCGCATTCCGTATTCCAGCTGGTGGCCGCAGGAGCTGCCGGACGAGCGCAACTTTGAGGAGGCGCGGGCAAAGCTCGACAGCGTGGGTTGGAAGGTCGACTATGCGATCACCCATACCTGCTCCACGCGCATGCTTTCGCCCACGCTTTACCCGGCACCTGGCTGGAATTATCCCGATGTCGATCGACTCACCACGTTTTTCGACGAGCTGGAGGACCACCTGGACTACAAGCGCTGGTACTACGGGCATTTTCATCGTGACGCCAACCCAGCCGAGTGCCACACCGTGCTCTACGACTGTATTGTCCGCCTGGGCGACGAACTCCAGCCCTGGGATGTCGCGTAGGGGCGGGGTGGCTGGCTACTCGACCGTTACAGTGATGTTTTCCCGATGCGTGCGGATAACATCCCAGCTAAAGTGCTCGACCAGCTGCTCGGCAGAGCGCGGTGTGGCGTCCGGCGCGATGCCTGTTTGCCCGGCGAGCCAGCCCAGTAGTGCCTCGGGCGCGCCAAAGCGGGTGCGGAGCTCGCCCAGGTCCAGGTCGCGGTCGCGCTTGGAAAGGCGGCGGCCATCCGGCGACATGAGCAGCGGAATGTGCGCGTAGTGCGGCGTGGGAAGTTCCAGCAAATGCTGCAGGTAGATTTGGCGCGGCGTGGAGCCCAGCAGATCGCATCCGCGCACGACCTCGGTGACGCCCATGGCAGCGTCGTCGACCACCACGGCTAGCTGGTAGGCAAAAACGCCGTCGCTGCGGCGCACCAAAAAGTCACCGCACTCGGTGGCAAGTGCTTCGCATTGGGCTCCGTACGTGCGGTCCACGAATTCGATCACGTCGCTGGCGAGGTCGTCGACGGTGGGCACGCGCAGGCGCGTGGCCGGAGCACGCAGGGCACTGCGGCGGGTGATTTCATCAGCAGAAAGACCTCTGCAGGCGCCGCGGTAGATGGGCGTGCCGTCGCTGGCGTGCGGCGCGCTCGCGGCGTGGAGTTCGGCACGCGTGCAAAAACAGGGATAGGTGAGGCCGGCGTCTTGCAGCTGGCGCAGGGCGTCCTCGTACAGATCCAGGCGATCGTGCTGGTAGTAGGGGCCTTCGTCCCACTCGAGCCCCAGCCAGGTCAGATCGTCAATCAGTTGAGCGGCAAGTTCCGGGCGCTTGCAGCGATCGTCCAGGTCCTCGATGCGCAGCACGATGCTGCCGCCCTGGCTGCGGGCCGAAAGCCACGAGCACAGGCAGCTGAACACGTTGCCCAGGTGCATGCGGCCCGAGGGCGACGGGGCAAAGCGGCCCACGACGGGGGTGGGCGCTGCCGTTGCTGGTGCGTCCGCGGCGTGTGTTGCTATGTTGCGTGCGTTGATATCCATGCGGACGAGTATAGCGCGGGGCTTGGCAGGGAAGGCGTTGCTGCGCTCACAAGTTGGCGGCGGTGCGCATTGCGCACGGTGGGTTTGCGGCTCAAGGTCTCGATCGCTGCGTACCGACTTAGCCTCACAAACGACAGAAACCCCGGCAGCTCTTCGCAACTGCCGGGGTTTCCGCGGAAAAGGGGGACATGATCCTCGAGCGAACGGCAAAGGGGCAAACCGTTTTCGCTCAACTGCTTTATGCCCCTCGGCTGGCGGCTCAATCAGCGCGTGCCGCGCCCACACAAAGCCGCTACACCTGTGACGGAGCTGTGAAGTGGTATCTATTGCCGGGGCGGGCTATGCCAAGGGTGTCCCTAATGACTAGTCATTTAAGAACGTCCCCAATGACTAGCTGCCGGGGTGCGGGTGTGACTTTCATCCCGTTTGGCGCTCCGGTCGCCTAGATGTTCGCCATGCGTACCCGCAAACGTGGGACAATGGCGCTGTTGGTTTTACAGACAAAGGATGTGCCTATGAACACCCTCGCCGCCAAAGTCAGCCGGCAGCGCCACCTGTTTGCGCGATTCGCTTCCGTCTGCGTGCTCGTCACGCTTGCGTTGTTGCTGCTGCCTGTCGCCGCGCACGCCGACGGCTACTCCATGACCCAAACTTATATCAGTGCCACGGTTGAGGCCGATGGATCGCTGACCGTTGTCGAGGGACGCCAGTTTGATTTCGACGACGACATCAACGGCGTGTTTTGGGAGATCAATACGGGCACCAACCAGCAGGGCGGCACGGCGGGCGTTGACGTGTTGAGTGTCGAGGAAGAGGACACCGCGTTTAACAAAGTCGATAGCGCGAACAAGGGCGATTCTGGCGTCTACACGGTCGAGCAGACCGGTGACGGCGTAAGGATTAAGGTGTTCAGCCCCCACGAGAGCGGCGACAGCGCGATCTATTACGTGAGCTACACCATGACCGGTGCGGTCATGAACTGGGCCGATACCGCCGAGCTCTACTGGAAGTTTGTGGGCGACGGCTGGTCCGCGGACTCCGATGACGTTGAGATGGAAGTGTACTTCGCAAATGCCGCTGCCGGTACGGCGGTCGTCAAGGGCGATAACTTCCGCGCATGGGGCCACGGCCCGCTGACGGGCGATGTATCGCTCGATGCGGACGAACCCATGGTCACCTATACCATTCCCTGCGTGCATCAGGGCGAATTCGCCGAGGCACGCATCGCCTTCCCTAGCGACTGGGTGCCGCAGCTTGCCGCTTCGGGCGAAGAGCGCATGTCAACGATCCTGAGCGAAGAGAAGGAATGGGCCGACGAAGCTAACGCCCGCCGCGCTCACGCTCGCATGATTGCCAATGCACTTGCCGTGCTAAGTGTTGTTGCGGCGGTGGTCTTTACCGGCACAATCGTTATGCTCAAGCTGCGCAAGCGCAAGCCCAAGCCGCTTTTCCAGGACGAATATTTCCGCGATGTGCCTTCGGCCGACCATCCCGCCGTGCTTTCGGCCCTCATGAGCTGGAACGAGGTGCCCGACCAGGCATATATCGCCACGCTCATGAAGCTCACTGACGACCGTGTGATCAAGCTGGAGCAGGCGACCGTGACCAAGGCCAAGAAGGGTCTGTTGGGGCGTGAAAAAGAAGAGCAGACGTATCGCGTGACGGTGAGTGATGCGGGCTGGAAGTCGGCCAAGGGCATTGACCACATGGTGCTCAAGGTCTTCTTTGCCGGTGCTAAGCCTGACGAGAACGGTGACCGTTCGCGCACGTTCGACGAGCTGCAGCACTACGTCAAGCAGCACGCTACACCCGTGGGTGATAAGCTCGAGGACTATCAGAACACCGTTAAGGGCAAGCTGGCCGATAGCGAGTACGTTGCCTCGGACGGCATTGTTGCAATGGTGTTTTGCCTGGTTCTTGGTATCCTGATTGCCTTTGTTCCCGTGGGATCCATTTTCTTTACCGATGGCGCACAGGCGAACATTACCGCCGCGGTTATCTCGGTGCCGATTGTGCTGGTGGGTATCGGCGTGGGCCTTACGTTTCGCCGCTTTACGCCGGAGGGCGCCGAGGTGGCGGCTCGCTGCAAGGCACTTAAGCATTGGCTCGAGGACTTCACTCGTCTAAAGGAAGCCGTCCCGGGCGATCTGGTGCTGTGGAACAAGCTGCTGGTGATGGGCGTGGCGCTGGGTGTTTCCAAGGAAGTGCTGCGTCAGCTTGCCGAGGCCGTGCCGCCCGAGGTGCGCGAGGCCGACGGCTTCTATGACAATTATCCCTGCTACTGGTGGTACTACCATCATTACGGTATCGAGTCTCCGCTCGATTCGTTCGATGACGTGTATCACGAGAGCATCCGTGAGCTGGCGTCGAGCTCCGACAGCTCGGGCGGCGGCGGAGGCGGCGGCTTCTCTGGCGGCGGAGGCGGCGGCGTCGGCGGAGGCGGCGGCGGAACGTTCTAACGGTCGTAAATCATGGGATGGGCTTTTCTCGACAGCCGTCGGGGAAGCCCATCCCCTTTTTATGCGCTACCTACGAAGACTGTCCCCAACGACTAGTCACTGGGAACGTTCCTAAATGACTAGGTATGGCTGCCGGGTTTAGGCTGTTAGGTCGAGTTCGTAGAGGAAGCTTTCGCGCGGCATGTCGTGACGGCGCTCTTCGCGGTTGGCGCGGTGCGTGGCCGTGCGCTTAAAGCCGTGCAGCTCGTAGAACTTCCACGAGCAGTTGGAGTCGGTGTACAGGTGCGCCCTCGTCGCTCCAAGCGAGGACAGGTGCGAGACCGCGGCATCGAGCAGAACCGTGCCAACGCCCAGGCCATGGACGTCGCGATCCACGGCAAGCAGCGTGACCTCGTTGTCGTGCGGCAACGGGCTGCTCTCGAGCAGGCGGTTGTTGGTTCGGATGGTTGCGCGCACAAACGAGAGATACTCGGCGCAGGCATCGGGCTCAAGCTCACGCATCTGCGATAGCAGCGCGCGTTCGGTATCCATCCAATGCTCGTTGATAGTGGCGCCGGAGCTCTGTCCCGCACGCGCGAGCGAAATGCCACGCGCCTGACCGTCGATTACGGCAACCTGTGAAAACGTCGACGACGAAAGGCAATAGGCGAGGTCGCACGCGGCCTCAAGGCGGTTGTACTCATCGTTATCCGAATTGTTATGCCAAAGCTGCTGCAGAATCAGCGCGATGGCGTCGAAGTCTTCGGTATCAAACGGTCGGTAGAGAACCCGCGAGACCATGGTGCCTCTTTCTTTTGCGGATGCATATCGAGCACAGTTCTACCACGCCATTGGCATCAAATTATGGTGCCCCTGTGTTCCATGAACTCACCGTGCCCAGTGCCGTGCCCATCCCCTCCGCTCGCAAACTTTTTCTGCACATGCGCCCGTTGCGGGGTGCATCGATGCGCTCGATGCGCTACATTGAATCAGTATTTTCAATGCCGCTGCGCGAGCGCTGCAGATCGACGTATCACCGACTCACAGAGCACGGCGGCGTACCAGACAGGAGGACTGCATGGGATCTGATGTGAAGATCGCACGCGCGTTGATCTCGGTTACCGATAA
>DBGAZC010000173.1:0-10861 GCA_048472015.1 Collinsella sp.
GCTCGATCCGGGCTACCGCACCGGCTGCAAGGTCGCCGTCATGGACGAGACCGGCAAGCTGCTCGACCACGGCGTGGTCTATCCCACCAAGCCGCGCCACGACGTCGCCGGCACCAAGCGCGAGCTCGCCCGCCTCGTCAAAAAGGACAGCGTCAACACCATCGTCATCGGCAACGGCACCGCCAGCCGCGAGACCGAGGAAGTCGTCTCGGAGTTTATTGCCGAGCAGGCGCCCAGCCTTCGCTACACCATCGTTAACGAAGCCGGCGCGTCGGTGTACTCCGCCTCCGAGCTCGCCAGCCAGGAATATCCCGACCTGGACGTCACCGTGCGTGGCGCCATGAGCCTGGGCCGTCGCCTGCAAGACCCGCTGGCAGAGCTCGTCAAGATTCCGCCCCAGTCTATCGGCGTGGGCCAGTACCAGCACGACCTTGACCAGGCCGAGCTCTCACGCACCCTGGGCCACGTGGTGGAGGACGTCGTCAACCGCGTGGGCGTCGACGTAAACACCGCGAGCGCAAGTTTGCTGGGATACGTATCGGGCATTACGCCGAGCGTGGCCAAAAACATCGTGGCCTACCGCGAGGAAAACGGCGCCTTTACCGATCGCCGCCAGCTCAAGAAGGTCCCCAAGCTGGGACCCAAGGCATACCTCAACGCCGCGGGTTTCCTGCGCATTAGCGGCGGTAAGAACCCGCTCGACGCGACGAGCGTCCACCCCGAAAGCTACGAGGTGGCCACGGCCGTCCTAGAACGCGCCGGCGTTAAAACAAGCGAGCTCAGCCGCGGCGGCGTGCCCGACATCGAGCGCCGCCTGGGCAGCATCTCGGCGCTGGCAAGCGACCTGAACTGCGGCACCCTCACGCTCATCGACATCGTCAACGAGCTCAAGAAGCCCGGCCGCGACCCGCGCGACGACGCACCCGAGGTGGTCTTTAGCCGCTCAGCGCTTTCCATCGACGACCTGGAACCCGGCATGGAGCTCAAGGGCACGGTGCGCAACGTCGTCGACTTTGGCGCCTTCGTCGACGTGGGAGTGCACCAGGACGGCCTCGTACATATCTCTAAGCTGGCCAACCGCTTTGTCAAGCACCCCAGCGACGTCGTGCGCGTCGGTGACACGGTCAAGGTGTGGGTCGAAAAGGTCGATCGCGACCGCAAGAAGATCTCGCTCACCATGGTGCAGGGGAAGTAAACCACCTAAAGCAAGGGTCCCCCCTCTCGCGACGTGCAAAATCGCGAGTATTCTGCAATTTCCGCCGCCCCGAACGCCCCTCAGAGGCAATAAAGTCAAAAACGGCCCCCGTTTTAGCATCATCAGAGCCAAAACGGGGGCTGTTCCGTGCTTCGGTTAACTGGTAAAAGCCTTTACCTTGCTGAATACTCTCAATTTTGCACGGCGCAGGCGGGGGTACCTTTGCCCACGGCAGGATATGGAAGCCAAGCGCCAACTTGCTGGCAAGCTCGTGCCGGCAGCCCCGGCCTTTCCTTTGCCTAGCGCGACCCCCGCGAAGCGCGTGAGCGGTAGGGAAAGGAAAAGCCGGGGCGAACAACCCGCGGCGTAGCCAGTGTTCGCGTTACGGCAGGATATGGAAACCGAGCGCCGCGATATCCTTGGCAAAGCCGCGGACGGTGTCGAGCGAGACCTCGTACGGGTCACGGCCGATGTTCTTGCGCTTGGCCAGGATGCCGTTGGGCACCGTGATGATCTGGCAACCGCAGGCCTCGGCCTGGTAAATGTTGATGAGCTCGCGCGTGGACGCCCACAGGACCTCACAGTTGGGCTTGATGGCGGCCTTCTTGACCGACTCCGTCATAAACGGAATGGGGTCGACGCCGGTGTCGGCGATGCGGCCGGCAAAGAGCGAGATGATGGACGGCGTCTCGGTGTCAACGGCCTCGACCATCTCGTCAACCTGCTTAGGCGTAAAGATGGTGGTGACGTTGACCTTGATGCCGTCGGCCGACAGCTTGCGCACCAGCTCGGCGGTGGACTCGCCCTTGGTGGTCACGCACGGAATCTTGACGTAGACGTTCTCGGCCCAGGTAGCGATCTCGCGCGCCTCGACCTCCATGGTCTCGACGTCGTCGGCAAAGACCTCAAACGAGACGGACACATCGGTGATGTGGGTCAAGACCTCTTTGGCAAACGCGCGGTAATCCGTCACGCCGCCCCTCTTCATAAGGGACGGGTTGGTCGTGAAACCCTGAACGTTGCCGTTCTCGTACATGTCGAGCATGCCCTCGAGGTTTGCACCGTCAGCGAACACCTTGATTGCCATCTGCCTGATTCCTTTCGTTTGCATAAGGCCGGTAAACTGCTAAACACTTTACCTACGTTTATCAAGGCTTGAGCTGCGGTTTTTTATCTTCTCGGCGAACGGTATAAACACCTCAGTGTTTGGATTGATAAATCGATTGAGCATTCAAAAGCGAAGAGTCGCAGTTTGAGCAAACGTCAGAACGCGGGATTCACTAGATGAGGCCGAAATGCTGCATCGCTGTGACGGTACCGTCGTGTGCGACATCGTCGGTCACGTAGTCGGCGACCGCCTTGACCTCGGGCATGGCATTACCCATGGCCACGGCTGTCTCGACGGCGGCGAGCATGCCCAGGTCGTTGCCCGAATCGCCAAAGCCAAAGGTGCGCGCATTTCCCTCGCGGCCCAGATACGCCAGCGCTCGCGCCACGCCCACGCCCTTGTCAATGCCCTTGGGGCTCAGCTCGCGATTCTGGCCACCGGTGTTGCACAGCTCAAACTCGCAATCGATAAAGCCGTCATCATTGGCTACGCGAGCCAGGTCGCCCGCGGTGATGCATACCTTGCCCACGTGCAGACTGCCGTCGACGCGCATTTCCTCGGTGCTGTGCACCACAGAAGTGCCGATCAGAGACGACTGCTCAACACCCGCGGGTTCCAGGGCAAAAGTAGCCACGTTGGTCTCGAAAAAGGCCTCAATCCCTGCCGCGGCCATACGGCGCGCAAGCTCCTCAATAACGTCCTCGTCAAAGCAGTCCTCATGCACCACGCGGCCCTCGACCTCGAGCGTCGCTCCCGCCATGGCAACGACACCCGCCGGGTTCAGCGCGCGCAGGCCATCGGCAATCAGCCACAAGGGACGACCCGTGCAGATAAATGCCTGGTGACCCGCATTGCGCAGACGACCAAATGCATCGACAACAGCCTTCGACGGATGGACTGCATTGAAGTCCTTATCGGTCATATCGTCGGGATCGAACGACGTCAGCGTGCCGTCCACGTCAAAAAAGAGCACAGCGGGTTTGGGACACGCATCAATCATATGAGTTCCTTTCGAGGATAAGGGCAAACGAAGCATCCATCATATAATGGAGCGACGCAACCAGAGAGGTCACCCATGGAATTTTACGCAAGCTGCCCCGAGGGCTTTGAGTCCGCACTCGCCGATGAGCTTAAACGCCTCGGGCTTTCGCATGTTCGCCGGCTGAAGGGCCGCGCCACGTTTGAGGGCGAGCTCGAAGAAGGCTATCGCGCGTGCCTGTGGTCGCGCCTGGCGAGCCGCGTGTTCGTGGTACTCGGACGCTTTGAGGCGCAGGATGCCGATGAGCTGTACGACGGCGTTTACGACATCGCTTGGGAGACCATCATCCGCCCCGGCGCCACCATCGCCATTACCGCCCGCGGCGTGACCGAGCAGCTGCGCAACACGCGCTTCTCGGCCCTGCGCGCCAAGGACGCGCTGTGTGACCGCCTGGCCGAGACCACGGGCCGTCGCGCCGACGTTGATGCCGCCGATCCCGACGTTCATCTGCTGCTTTCGCTGCGTCAGCGCCGCGCGAGCATCAGCCTGGACCTTTCGGGCGACCCGCTGTTCAAACGCCTGCCGCCCGCAGCGGCCCGCGCCAGCGAGGGCGCGCACGTGCTGCGCCCCGACTACGCCGCCCTGGTGCTGGCGCAAGTCAGCTGGACCGCGCTATGCGAGCGCGAGCTGACGGCCGATGATTACGAGAACGAAGCTCTGCCCACGCTGATCGACGCCTCGTGCGCCGGCGGCGGCCTGCTGCTGGAGGCCGTGAATATCCTGACTGACCGCGCCTCGGGCGCCGCACGCGAGCGCTGGGGCTTTGAGGGCTGGCAGCTGCACGACGCCGCCCTGTGGGAGCAGCTGCTTGCCGAGGCGCGCTCGCGCGAGGCGGCAGCGCGCGAGCGCCAGGCGCGCATCGTGGCCGCAGACATCGACCCCGCCGCCCGCAAGACTGCCGAGCGCATGGTCAAGAGCGCTGGCCACAAGCGCTTTGTCGATTTCTGCGCCGCCAAGTCCGCCACCGTACTGGACCACGCGGGCGCCGTCGCCGGTGCCGCCGTGGTCGCGGATACGACCGAGACACCGCTTTCGCTCATGCACGACGCCATGACGCTGGTCGGTGAGCTGCGCCGCGCGCCCGAGCTTGCCGCGGCACCGGTCGCCGCGCTCACCCGCGACGGATTGCTGGCCCGCGCGCTCCACGCCGAGCCCGAGCGCTCGATTGCCGTCATGCCCAACAACGAGGAAGCAGCTATTGAGGTCTGGCCTTCGCTCGACCATGCCGCCGCAGCGTTTGAGGCTGCGACCAGCGCGGATACCGAGGCCGAGGTTACGGATGCCAACGAAACCAACGATGAAGCCGCCGCTTCCGCCATGCCCGAACCTGCTGCCACGCTCGACCTGGGCGACGGCAAGCCGCTGCCCGTGCTCATCCCCGAGTCGGAGCAGTTCGCCAACCGCCTGCGCAAGAATGCCCGTCTGCGTCGCAAGTGGGCAAAGCGCGAGGGCGTGAGCTGCTACCGCGTCTACGATGCCGACCTACCCGACTACTCCGCCGCCATCGACCTGTACGAAGGCTGCCCGCAGACGCCGGGCCGCTGGCTCGTCATCGCCGAATACGCCGCGCCCAAGACCATCGACCCCGCACTGGCCCAGGCCCGTATGCTCGACATTCTGGCCATCGCGCCGCGCATCCTTGATGTTCCGGCCGAGCACGTGCACGCCAAGGCCCGCATGCGTTCGCGCGGTGGCTCTCAGTACGGCAAGCAGGGTGCCGGCAAGGGCGCGTCGGGCGAGCGCGCCAATATCGCACGCCGTCGTCTGCCGCTCATCGAAGAGGGCGGCCTCACCTTTGCCGTCAACTTTGACGACTATCTGGATGTGGGCATCTTCCTGGACCACCGCGTCACCCGCAACCTGGTGCGCGAGCACGCCAAGCAGGCGCGCCGCTTCCTCAACCTGTTCGCCTACACCGGCACCGCCACCTGCTACGCAGCCGACGGCGGCGTCGAGGAGACCGTGACGGTCGACCTTTCCAACACCTACTTGGACTGGGCCGAGCGCAACATGCGCCAGAACGGCTTTGTGGGGCCGCAGCATCACTTTGTGCGCGACGACGTGCTCGCCTGGATTCGTGACCAGCGCCAGACGCGCAACCGCTGGGACCTGATCTTTGTCGACCCGCCCACGTTCTCGAACTCGTCCAAGATGGGCCGCCGCACCTGGGATGTCCAGCGCGACCATGTTGAGCTTTTGGCCGGCGTATCGCGCCTGCTCGCACAGGGCGGCCACGCCATCTTTAGCTGCAACCTGCGTGGCTTCCGCCCCGAGACGCGCAAGCTCGCGCGCGCGGGCGTCGTGCTGGAGAACATTACGGCGCAAACCATCCCAGAGGACTTCGCGCGCAACCAGAAGGTGCACCATTGCTATATCGTGCGCCGCCTGCCCATCGAGGACGCCATGGCCGAGGTCGGCTTTAGCGCCGAGGAGATTGCCGAGCGAACCGAGGAGCTGCGCAACCCCGAGGCGCGCAAGCCTCGCGCAACGGCGCCCGCGCACGCGCAGACCGGTGACCGAGGACCGCACTGCGACGACAAGCCTGCCTGCTCAGGCAAGCCCAAAAAGAAGAAGTTCTACGCCAGCAAGCCCAAGGACAAATAGACAAAGTTGCGGTGGAATACGGACTGTTTTGCCTGGAATTAGGCAAATTTAGACCGTATTTCACCGCAACTCATATTGGGATGGCGGATGCCGACCTATCCCTGGATGACCAATCGGTAACCAATGCCCACGTGCGTCTGGATATAGCGCGGATGCGCGGGGTCGGACTCAATCTTCTTGCGCAGCGTGCCCATAAAGACGCGCAGGCTCGCCAGGTCGCTCTTGGTTGCCGTGCCCCAAATCTCGTGCAGGATAAACTGGTGCGTCAGTACCTTGTCGGCGTTGTGCGCCAGCAGGCACAGGAGCTTATACTCGATCGGCGTCAGATGCAGCTCCTCGCCATCCATCGTGGCGATGCCGGCATCAAAATCGATATGCAGCTCACCGGTATCGAACGAGCCCTCGGAGACAACGCCACCCGTTTGTGCATACGAAAGGCGCCTGAGCGTCGTGCGAATGCGCGCGAGCAGCTCCTCGACCGAAAACGGCTTGGTCAGGTAGTCGTCGGCACCGGCATCGAGCGCGCGAATCTTGTCCGCGTCCTCGCTGCGCGCCGAGACCACGATGATCGGCATGCCCGACCATGCGCGCACCGACTCCACCACCTTGACGCCGTCCATATCGGGCAGGCCCAAATCGAGCAGCACAATGCTCGGCGCCTGCGACGAGGCGGCGGCGATGGCGGCATGGGCGGTCTCCACAGCCATATGGCGCAAGCCGTGCGCCTCGAGCGCGGCAACAATAAGATTGCGAACGGCGGGGTCGTCCTCAACGACCAAGATGAGCGGTTTTACGGCAGAGTTCGGCACAGCGCTACTCCTTATCAAACGAAACGTCGGCGGCGGGAAGTTCAATCGTAAAGACCGAACCGTGCGGGTCCGCCGCGGCAACCTCTATGCTACCGCCATGCGCCAACGCAATGGAACGGCAGAGCGAAAGACCCAGGCCAACGCTGCGGTGGCTGTCGGCCAGACCATGGTTGGCGGTATAGAACGACTCGAAGATCCGTTCGCGATCCTCGGGTGCGATGCCCGGACCATCATCGGCCACCGAGCACGCCACGCGTCCATCGTCGACGCTAATCGAAATCATGATATGCGAGCCCGCGGGCGTATAGGTGATGGCGTTGTTCACCAGATTGACCACCAGCTGCACCATCAGGCGCGCATCGACATTGACGAGCGCCGGCTCATCGCACGCCACCACCTTAAGGTCGTGCTCGCGCACGGCCGGATTTACGTGGCGCAGCGCCTCCTCGACGATATCGTCCATGAGCTCGAGCGTGGTCGACAGGCGCATACCGCCACCCTCGAGCTTGGTGATGGCAAGCAGATTCTCGACGGTGGCGTTGAGCCACAGCGCATCCGAGCGAATGGATAGAAGCAGGCCGCGGCGCGTCTGGGCATCGAGCACTGCAGTGCCGGTCGAGCCCTGGTCGAGCAGCACGTCGGCATTGCCCGAAATACTGGTGAGCGGCGTACGCAGATCGTGCGAGATGGAGCGCAGCAGGTTGGCGCGCAGCTGCTCGTTTTTGGCAAGCACCGCCGCCTCCTCGCGGGCCTCCATGGCGCGAGCGCGATCGAGTGCCAGCTCGCCTTCGCTCACGATGGCATCGGCAAGTGTTCGCTCCTCGTGCGTCAGCACGTCGGGCTCGGCAACGATAGCCAGCACGCCCACCACCGAGGCGGGGTCGCCCGAGCGCGCGAAGCCGTCGCCTGTGCAAACCGTCAGGTAGATGCCATAAAACGCCGAGCCGCCATAGGTGGCATCGAGCGGCGTTCCCACATAGGCGGACGCCGAGAGCCGCGGCGGCATCTGCGGCGCCAGTTCGTGCACCGGTGTGGCATCGCCCACGGCCGTGTATGTCGAACGCGGCAGCAGGTCATCGCCCTCGGCGTCGGCGCTGTACCACACGACCGGACAGCCCGAAAGACGCGCCAGCTGCGTTGCCATGGCGTGAACGATCTGCTGCTCGTCGGCGCACCGCTGCAGCATGCGGTTGGTCTCGAGCACCATATGCGTGCGGCGGTCGCTGGCGGCAGCCTGTGCCAAGGCGCGGCGCAGGGCCAACGCAATCGAGCTCGACACAAGCGAGACCACGAACATGATGAAGAACATGCCGGGATAGCCGCGATCGATAAGCGACAGCGAGTAGCGCGGGTCGACAAACAAGAAGTTGTAGAGCGCCACGGCGGCAGCCGAGCTCAGCAAGCAATACAGGCGACTCCAGGTAAAGAATGCGCACAGCTGAACGGCGAACACATAGACGATCATGATGCTCGGCGCGAGACCCGGATGGTCGAGCAGCGCACCCACAATCGTCGCCGCGACCAGCAGCCCCACCGATACGCAGGCGTCATACAGAGGAGTGCGGCGCGTCAGCGTTGTGCGCCGCCACCAAAAGCTATCGGCAATATCGCCGTCCGTACGGACGTCCATCAGTGCCCCGCCCCTCTCTCAAAAACAAAAACCACCACAAAGGGACAGGCACCTTTGTGGTGGTTTCCCTTGTGGTGGTTCCAAGTGTATAGCCTTTGCAACCTGCGGTCGCTAGACAAACAGCACGTGCGCGAGCAGGGCACACACGCACACCGCTCCAAATACTAGTGCCACAATCGAGATCACGCGGTCGGCCATATCCATGTTGGCACGGTTCGTCAAAAACCGATCTTCGGCGGCGTCGGCGCGTGCCTCACGTACCAGCTCGGCAACCACCTCGCGGCCATCAAGCATCTTTACATCCATGTTTGCCTCCCCGGTCTCAATCTTGTCCATCGAAAACCAACTCCGTGCAACCCGTCGGCGCCTACGGCCGCTCGTTGGGGGCCAGGCGCTGCATCTTGTTCACGGCCTTGAACTTGGTGAACAGCGGCACGTACTCAAAGCTCACGTTGGAGTTCTCCAGGCCGTACCAGCGTGCAGGCGTGCCGGCGGCGCGGCGGATGATGTACTTGAGCGTGATGGCCGTACGCTCGCTCGGCTCCACATCGCTTTCGGGCGCCAGAAGCTTACGGATCAGGACGAACTTGAACGTACCGATGTTACCCGGATCCTTGTAGACCGAGTAGTCATGCGTCTGCGCAGGCAGTTCGCCGGTGGCAGCCAGGTCCTGAACGACCTGACGCAGGTAGGCATTGACGCGCTGGTTGATCTTGTAGCCCAGGTACAGATGCACGCGGAACACGTAGTCGGTGCCGAACGTCTCGACCGAATAGGCAAAGGTATGCGGCTCGTCCATGGTCTCGACATTCACGAACCACCAGGCGCGAGCGCGCTTGGGATGCTTGTCCAAAATCGAGTAGACGATGTCGCGGTCGATGTAGTCGGTATGGGTGTCCTTGGTCAGGTACACGACGTTGTCGCTCATGCGCTCGTAACGGTCGTCGTCGCGCAGGCGCTTGAGCTGCGGCAGGTAGCTACGCAGCGGCAGCAGTGTAAACTGGCGCTGCTCGACCGCCGTGCCGTTGTACCAGCACACCATAATGCCCATGATGAGTGCAGCCATGAGGATGGTGAAGTAGCCGCCGTGGAAGAACTTGGTGAGCGAGCTCACGAAGAAGAAGCCTTCGAGCAAAAGGAAGAAGGCCGCGAAGATCCACGGAGCAACCTTGAGCTTGCGCTCCTCGTGCAGGTAGAAGAAGAGCAGCAGCGTGGTGCACATCATAGTCAGCGTAATGGCAAGGCCGTAGGCGGCTTCCATATGCGCCGAGTTCTGGAACAGCAGCACCACGATGACGCAGCCGACAAGCATGACGTTGTTGACCATGGGGATGTAGAGCTGGCCCTTGGTCTCGGCAGGGTAGAAGACCTGCATGTGCGGCATGAGGTCCAGACGGCTGGCCTCGGACACCAGCGAGAATGCGCCGGTGATAAGCGCCTGCGAGGCAATGATGGCCGCGACGGTGGAAAGGCCGACGGCAAACGGGCGCAGGCCCGGGGCGAGCATCTGGTAGAACGGGTTGAGATCGGCAATGCCCATGAGCTCGGGGTTGGCAGCGTTGTTCATAAGCCAAGCGCCCTGGCCCATATAGGACAGCAGCAGGCAGCACTTAACGAACGGCCAGGTAGCGTAGATATTGCCGCGGCCGACGTGGCCCATGTCGGAGTAGAGCGCCTCGGCACCGGTGGTGGCGAGGAAGCAGCTGCCCAGAATCATGATGCCCGCGTGGTTGTTGGGGCTCAACAAAAAAGCGATGCCGCGGAGCGGGTTGAGGCACAGCAGCACGGCGGGGTGCTGTAAGACAAAGAACAGACCCGTGCCGCCCAAGAACAGGAACCACAGCGTCATGATGGGGCCAAAGGCGTGACCGATCTTGGCCGTACCGATGCGCTGTACCAAGAAGAGCACGATGATGATGGCGAGCGTAATGGCGACGACGCGGCCCTGGTCATCGCCCAGCACGGCATGAACCGCCGGGATAGTGCGCAGGCCCTCGATGGCCGTGGTAACGGTAACGGCCGGCGTCAGGATGCCGTCGGCGAGCAACGCGGCGCCACCCAGCATGGCGGGGATGATAAGCCACTTGCCGCAACGCTTGACCAGGCTGTACAGGGCAAAGATGCCGCCCTCGCCATGGTTATCGGCGCACAGCGAGATGAGCACATACTTGATGGTGGTCAGCAGCGTGACCGTCCACACGACAAGGGAGAGCGCGCCGAGCACGAACTCCTCCGTGACGCTTCCGATGCCGCCGTTGCCGGCAACGAGCGCCTTGGTTACATACATAGGGCTGGTGCCGATATCGCCGTACACCACGCCCAGCGTGACGAGCATCGCCGAGATGCTCACAGGAATCGCAGCGTGCGAGGCTGCCTCCTTGGCCTTTTGTTCCATAAGCCGGTTTCCTCCCAACTTTAATGTTCGAAGGGATTATAGGTAATCGGCCCATGTTTTAATGCACTGTTTTCCCAGCTA
>DBGAZC010000174.1:0-4351 GCA_048472015.1 Collinsella sp.
AGATGCACGAAGGAGCTATCTATGAGCGAACCCCTGCGCACCGTGAACGTCGGCCTCATCGGTCTGGGAACCGTCGGCGGCGGCGTGGCCCGTCTGATCAAGAGCCACCACGATGAGTACCTGGCCGCCTACGGCATCGACCTTAAGCTGACCCGCGCCTGCGCGCTTGCCTGGGAGCAGGCCGAAGCCGCCGGTATTGAGCGCGAGGCCTTTACGAGCGACTGGCACGACGTCGTCACCGACCCCACCGTCGATATCGTCGTCGAGCTCATCGGCGGCGAGCACCCCGCGACCGAAATCTTCACCACCGCCTTCGAGAACGGCAAGCACGTCGTCTCTGCCAACAAGGCCCTGCTGGGCCGTCATGTCGAGACGCTCGCCGAGAAGGCGCGCGCGTGCGGCGTGCAGATTAAGTGCGAGGCCAGCTGCGGCGGTGGCATCCCCATTGTCAGCACGCTCGAGCACGACCTGGTGGGCAACAAGATCCTGACCATCGCTGGCATTCTCAACGGCACCACCAACTACATCCTGTCGCGCATGGACGCCGAGGGCGCCGATTACGCTGACGTGCTCGCCGACGCCCAGGCAAAGGGCTATGCCGAGGCCGACCCGTCCGCCGACGTCGACGGCTTCGACGCCGCCAGCAAGACGGCAATCCTCGCTTCCATCGGCTTTGGCACCCGCGTGACCACCGACGATGTCTACCAGCAGGGTATCCGTACCATCGGCGCCGAGGACATTGCCCAGGCCCGCGAGCTCGGCTACACCATCAAGCTGCTGGGGATCGCACGCAACACCGACGCCGGCGTCGACGTCCGCGTGCATCCCACGCTCATCCCGGCAGACCATATGCTCGCCAAGGTCAACGGCGCCATGAACGCCGTCTACGTGGTGGGTGACGCCGTGGGCGAAACCATGTTCTACGGTGCCGGCGCAGGCTCCTTCCCCACCGCGAGCGCCGTCGTGGGCGATATCCTGTCGCTCTCCGAGCAGATCAGCCGCGGCGTGGCTCCGCTGCCCGAGATTGAGCCCTATGGTCACAACCTCGCCTTTAAGCCCATGGACGAGCTCCAGACCAAGTACTATGTGCGCCTGAAGGTCGCCGACCGCGTGGGTGCCCTGTCCGAGACGGTCGACATCTTTGCCAAGCACAACATCTCGATCTCGCTCATCAACCAGGTCGAGGACGGCAAGTCGGGCGCCAGCGATACTTGCTCGGTCATCTTCCTGACGCACCGCGCGCTCGAGAAGGACGTCCAGGCTGCCACCGCCGAGCTTGCCAGCGTCGACTGCGTAGCCGAGGTCGCCAACGTCCTGCGCATCGAGGACGTGGAGGCTTGGACCGAAGGCGTCATGGCGAACTAGTTCGGTTTACACCCCACAACGCATTTGCTCGAAGGGCTCCCGTCCGATGTGGGATGGGAGCCTTTTTGTCTCCTGCCCTAAGCACAACGACAGGGCACATTTGCGCGAGCCGCTCATCGGTAACGCGGGCTACCGTTCACCGATATGCAAACACGGCCGATTCCAGTTACGGCTACGCTGTGCTGCGAATGTCCGCCCGCGATGAGAGGAAATACCATGTTGCTCGAGGGCAAGAAAGCAATCATCACCGGAGGCACGCGCGGTATCGGCTATGCCATCGCCTGCCGTTTTATCGAGGAAGGCGCCGCCGTCACCGTCTTTGGCTCGCGTCAGGAGACCGCCGATGCGGCCGTTGAGAAGCTGACAGCCGCCTATCCCGACGCCAAGGTCTGGGGCCGCTCCTGCGACCTCACCTCACTCGAAGCCGTGACCGAGGCCTTTACCCAGGCTGCAGCCGACATGGGCGGCTTGGACACGGTCGTCAACAATGCCGGCATCTCCCAGCGTTCACCCCTCTTGGACTACACGGCCGAGGAGTTCGCAAAGGTCATGGACCTTAACGTCGTCGCCGTCTTTAATGGCCACCAAGCTGCCGCCAAGATCATGACCGAGGCCGGCCACGGCGGCACCATCACTACCACGAGCTCGATGGTTGCCAAGTACGGCCAGCCCTCTGGCGTCGGCTATCCAACGTCCAAGTTTGCCGTCAACGGCATGGTCCAGTCGCTCTCGCGCGAGCTCGCCCCCATGGGCATTCGCGTCAATGCCGTAGCACCCGGTGTAACCAAAACCGACATGGTCGCCAACCTGCCTGAAGAGGTTATTAAGCCCATCGTCGCCACCATTCCGCTGGGTCGCATGGGCGAGCCCGAGGATGTCGCCAACGCCTTTGTTTTCCTGGCGAGCGACATGTCCTCCTACGTCACGGGCGCCGTGCTCCCCGTCGACGGAGCCGCCCGCTCTTAAGGGACCACAAGCCTCAGCTCCCAGCCTCAACATAGTCCAACAAAGAAGGCGCGCCGTCTGCATCAACTGCAGGCAGCGCGCCTTCTTCTGTTTGAAAGGGAAGCTGTGTCCCGCAGTCCCGACTCAGACCGGGACGCAGCTTCCCTCAGGGCCATGTTTCGGAAAGAGCGCCCCGTTTTGAACGCCGATTCTGGGATACCGTTTCCGCAACGGGTCTCTCGCGGAAACTGCATCCCACTCTGAGCGCCCATTCCGGGACACAGTTTCCCAACGGCCCCCGTTTCGGAAACCACATCCCGTTCCGAGCCTTCAAAGCGGGACGCGGCTTCCCCGAGAGAGTATCGACTACTTGCCGTCGTCGTCCTCGGCTTCTTCTCTTGCATAGAGCTCCAACATGCGGCGGCGGTATTCGCGCACGGCGAGCTTGGCGCGCTCCAGGCGGCGACGCTCGCGCGGAGTCAGCTCGGACGGGTCGACCTCGTCTCCATAGGTCTTATCGGCAAGCAGGTGCGCAGCGTCCACGATGCGGGCATCGATGTGGCCGCTCGCCGCCTCGGCGGAAAGACGCTCGGCAATCGTATCGAGCGTAGGCAAGCCCTCGAATACGCGACCATGGCCATGCGAAGTCAGCAGCTCGTGCTCACGCGCGAGCAGGCTCGCCAAATCGTGATGGGCGCGCAGGATGTCAAGCGCATCGGATGGATGCTCGGCAACTTCTGCCACGGCGGCGACCGGCGCGGCGTCGACCACGCGGTAGAAGAGCTGCGCGAGCAACGGCATCAAGAACACCGTGATGGCACCGGCGGCAACCATGACCGACGCAATATCTTGCGACAGCGCGCCCGCGTTGACGGCAACGCTTGTCACGGCAACGATGATCGGCAGGGCCGTGGTGCAGTACAGGGCCACGGTAATGCGACCATACGCCGACACATCGCGCGTCGCAGGACAAATGCTCATAGAGATGAGAATGGGAACGGCACGAATAATCAACAACGCCACGATAAAGCCCACGAGCAGACCCGGGCGCGACGCCACGGCCGTCAGATCGATCTTTGCGCCCGATACGGTAAAGAATACCGGAATCAAAAAGCCGTAGGCCAGGCCATCGAGCTTGGTCTCGAGCGTATGGTTGCCCTCGGGGATGATGTAGCGCAAGACAAAGCCGGCGGCAAAAGAACCCAACACGATGTCGAGATCAAAGACAGCCGAGAACGCCACGAGCGTGACCAGGATGAGCACCGTCAGGCGCACGAAGGTCTGCGACGTGGTATCGGCGCGTTCCTCGACAAACGCAAAGAAGCGGCTGCCGACGCGCTTGGAGCGGCTCGGGACCACGGCCAGCAACACGCAGACCACCGCAAACAAGCCAAGGATTACAAGCGTTTGGATGCCGGTGCGGGCAGACAGCAGCACCGACATGGCAAGCACAGGGCCGAGCTCACCCCAGGTGCCATACGCGAGAATCGAGTCGCCCACGCGCGTGCCGGTGAGCGAGCGCTCACGCATGATGGGCACGAGCGTACCGAGCGCCGTCGAAGTGAGGGCAAGCGTCACGGCGATACCGTCGAAATGACTGACCGAGAACCACGGGGTAAAGCGCACGGCAAGCCAGGCGATACCAAACGTGACAACCCACGTCGCCAAGCCGTAGCGCCCCTCGACGCCCGTGATGCTCTTGGGGTCGATCTCAAAGCCGGCAAGCAGGAACAAGAAGGCCAGGCCCAGCTCGGACACAAGCGAGACCTCGGCATCTACATGGATGACGCCGAGCATATGGGGTCCCAGCACCGCGCCGAGCACGAGCAAAAAGACCGTCTCGGGAACGGGTTTTCCGGGAATCGCCGAGGCGATAAAAGGACTCGCAAAGGCCACGAGTGCGATGATGGCGAGCGAAACGAATGCCATGTGATGCCTTTCTCTTGTTTGCGCTTCACTGTAGCACCCTCGCCGTCCTCAACGCGCCGCGAGCTGTCGTATCATAGTGAGGTTTACAAACATGTGGCTCAAGGCGACCGCA
>DBGAZC010000175.1:0-2789 GCA_048472015.1 Collinsella sp.
TCACTCGCTCGAGGACCGTATCGTAAAGAACCACTTTAAGGAGATGAGCCAGGGGTGCACGTGTCCGCCGGAGATTCCGGTGTGCGTGTGCGGCAACGTGCCGATACTCAAGGTCATCACCCGCAAACCCTTGGTTGCCCAGCCTGATGAGGTTGAGCGCAACCCTCGGGCGAGATCAGCCAAAATCCGCGTGGCGCAGCGTCTGTAGACGCGACCGCGCGATATTGGACCTCCCGCTCGCACCATAAACGAAGCTTAAACACACTACCAATGTACTCGGGATGGGAGGCGGCATATCATGGGCTACAACACTTCAAGCGCAGCACTCGCCTATGATATGAACGCCATGCCCGCCTATCGTGAGACGCCGCAGACCCCCGTTGCTCCCCGTGAGCAGCGCGCGCCGCGCTTTGATGTCTACACGGGCGCGGGCCGTCAGGCAAACCAGGTGGTAAGCCCGGTTTTCATGAGCGTTCTTAAAACGTTTTGCATCATTGCGGCTATCTTCATGACGATCGGCGTCGCCCGCGTGGCGCTCGCCGGCGTTACGGCCCAGGTGCTCAACAGCAACGCCGAGCTTACCAACACGCTCGAAAAGGCGACCGATGAGAGCTCCGACCTGGAGGTCATGCATTCGGTCTATGGCGCCGACACGCGCATTCGCGACCTTGCGGGCGCTTATGGCATGGTGGAGCCCAGCGAGAGCGTTACACTTGACTTTTCGCAGGATGCAGCCGCGGGCGCCAACGCGACCGCGGCTGCTCAGTAGCAAGACGGTAGCTGAGTATGACAAATGACTATCGCCGCGGTTCCGATGGGGGCCGCGGTTCTGGACGTCCCTCGTCGCGGGGACGTTCTGGTTATCAAGGAACGGGTCGGCAATCTTACAACGCCGGGCAGTCCCGTGGCAACGACCCGGCGTCGCGACTTCGCGGCTCGGGCGGCCCTCAAGTGCATAACACCAGGTCGCGCAAGAGTTCGTCGACCGAATGGCTCACAGGCGCGCCTCTGCCTCGCCGCAAAGCCGTCATGGGCTTCATTGGGCTTGGCTTGGGCTTGGGCGTCTTTCGCCTTGCCGACTATCAAATTGTCGAAGCCGATAAACTGCGCGAGCGTGCCGATGCGCGCCGCCTGCTTGCGCAGACCCTCTATGCCAAACGCGGCACCATCTACGACCGCAACGGCAACGTGTTGGCGTCGTCGGTCGAATGTCGCAACATCGCCGTGAACCCGCAGCTTGTCGAGGATGTTGACAAGACGGTGTCGGCGCTGGTCAAGGCAACTGGAATCGACAAAAAGACCTGCCGCAAGCTCGTCGAGTCCGATGGAACCTGGGTGTATATCAAGCGCCAGGTGGACGAAGACGATGTTGCGGCGCTGGAGAAGAAGAACCTGCCCGGCGTGCTTTTTGAGCAGGCCATGAAGCGTGTATATCCATACGGCAATCTGGCATCGCAGGTGCTGGGTGTAGTGAATGTAGACAACGACGGCTTGACGGGTCTCGAAAAGCAATACAACAAGCTTCTGACCGGCACGAACGGTTCTCTCGTACGCGAGCGCGCGAGGGACGGCAGCTATATCGCGGGCGGTGCCTATAAAAAGGTGGCTGCGGTCGACGGCGTTGATATCGTGACGACGCTCGACGTCAATATCCAGCGTGCTGCCGAGGACGCCCTGGCCGAGGCGGTCGAAAAGACCAAGGCCAAGAATGGCTCGGCCCTGGTCACCGATCCTACGACAGGCGAGATCTTGGCAGCCTGCTCGTATCCGACTTACGACCAGACCGATCTGGAAAACGCCAAAACCGAGGATATGAACTTGCGCCTGGTCACCGACGCCTACGAGCCCGGCTCGGTCTTTAAGACGCTCGTGGCGGGCGCCGGCTTCGACTTGGGTGTCGTGCGATCGAGTACGTCGTTTGAGGTGCCGGCGAGCATCAAGGTGGGCGACGATACCGTCACCGATGCCGACAAGCGCGACTACGCCATGACCATGGATGTGCGCGAGATGATGCGCCGTTCGTCCAACGTGGGCTTTGTCCTGGTGGGGCGCAAGATCGGTGCCGACGACTTTGCCGCCTATGTGGACAAGTGGGGCATCGGTCACAGCTCCGGTGTCGATTTTCCGGGCGAGAGCCTGGGTATCGTCAAGGAGCGTGACCAGTATGACGGCGCCACGCTGGGCTCGATGAGCTTTGGACAGGCACTGTCCGTCTCGCCGATTGAGATCGCACGTGCCGTGGGCGGCATCGCCAACGGCGGCGTGATGATGACGCCGCACTTCTATAAGTCCAGCAAAGGCGACGAGAAGGACTGGGGCGAAGGCGAGCGCGCGATTTCTGAGGATGCTGCATCCCAGGTGACATCGTGCATGCAGACGGTCGTGTCCGAGGGAACGGGCGTTGGCGGCGCGGTTGACGGCTATGACGTGGCGGGTAAGACCGGTACGGCCGAACGTGCCGACGAGAACGGCGGCTACCTCAAGGAGAACTACATGTCGTCCTTTATGGGCTTTGCACCGGCACAATCGCCCAAGGTGCTGTGCTATATCACGCTCGACGGAACGCCGAGCGGCTCAGATGCCGCTGCGGTGCCGTTCCAGTCCATTATGGCCAACGCGCTCGACGTGCTGGGTATCCCGCGCACGAGGTAGGGGGTTACAATCTTTGGGGCGTGGTTTGTTGTCCCATATGAGGGGTGTTCACATGCCCTGCACCACGCATGCGCGGCGCTGGGATACAATACGCCGATAGCATTATTAGGTTTACAGGGGAGCTGCAATGATAGAGA
>DBGAZC010000176.1:0-12100 GCA_048472015.1 Collinsella sp.
GTTCGAGCGCAGCCTTACGTCGGCTGATGTGCTCAGCTCCTCGCAGGCCATCGCACTGGCGCACGGCGCAACACTTACTAATATAGAGTTCATGCAGATGATGCCCGGCTTCATCGAGCCCAGGCGTAACTTGGTCTTCAATGAGAAAACCTGGCGCTACGTGCACGTAGACCAGCCGGTAGATATTGCCGACGACAAGCTGGACGACCTGCTCGAGCAGCGCTCTGGATATGGTCCCTTCACGTCACGCTTGGCCTCCCGCTCTATCGATCTCGTCATCGATCAGGCAGGTGTCGAAGGTCTGGCACTCCACTACGACTTCCCCCGCGAGGATGTCCCAGAGTTTGTGCAGACCTTTGCCACCTGGCTGCAAGACGAGCACGGCATCGCGCCGACCGACGAGATGCGCGTTGCGATGTATGCCCACGCCGCTAACGGCGGCATTAAGATCGATAAGACCGCGCACACGGGCGTTGAGGGCCTCTACGCTTGCGGCGAGGCGACAGGCGGCATGCACGGCGCCGACCGCATTGGTGGCTTGTCAAGCGCCAACGGCATCGTGTTCGGACGCATCGCGGGCGCATCGGCAGCCCTTGCAGCGCAGAAAGAGCCTGAGACAGCCCTGAAGGCGGATATCGCCCTCCCCCGCTACGGCATTTCCACAACAGATGCCGAACGCCTGACACACGACCTTAAGCACACGATGAGCACCTATTGCATGATCAACAGGACCGAAACAGGCCTATCCGAGGCCCTGCAACAGCTTGAAAGCCTGCAAGACAAGGCCATGGCGCTGAGCAAGCCGCATGCCGATGACAGCGAGATCGCAGCCCTCGCCCGCCTACAGTCGCAGATTCGACTAGCACAGGAAATGGTCAAAGCCATGCGCAAGCGAACTGAAAGCTTAGGTTCGCACTATCGAGCAGACTAAATCGATTCTCACTTTGAGTTTGATCACAACTTCTCAACATGCATCGAGCCCCGTAAGCATGATTCCCCTAAGGAGAACACGCCTACGGGGCTTTAGCCGTGTTTCCCTAAGGGAATCACGGTGCAGATTACTCAGCTCCGCGCCCTTTCGGGTTCGACCCCATGCGTGGTCAACAAAAAACGACCAGCCTGAGCCAGTCGCTTTAACAATCTTTGGGTGGGCCGTCAGGGGGTCAGCCTGCTGCGCAGGCGGTCGCTGCGGCGCTTCGCGCCTTGCGCGCTGCGCTGGCAAATGCTTACGCATTTCCTCAGCTCCGCACCCCGACGGGTTCGACCCCATGTGAGGTCAACAAAAAAACGACCAGCCTAAGCCAGTCGCTTAAACGATCTTTGGGTGGGCCGTCAGGGGGTCGAACCCTGGACCTTGGGATTAAGAGTCCCCTGCTCTACCAACTGAGCTAACGACCCAAAGCTAAAGTCCGTTATGGCGGACTTTAGAGGAGATATCGTGTGGTGGGCCGTCAGGGGTTCGAACCCTGGACCTTGGGATTAAGAGTCCCCTGCTCTACCAACTGAGCTAACGACCCGATATCAACACGAAGCAAGAACTGGGGTGGGTAAAGGGACTCGAACCCTCGACCTACGGGACCACAACCCGTCGCTCTAGCCAACTGAGCTACACCCACCGTGTCCTGTGCGCTTCGCGCTCGACTATTATTGCAAGGAACGCCACGCGATGCAAGCCCCAATTTTCAAGAATTTTGAAAAGAGTTTTTCGAGCGCGTTTCGAGCAATTCCCACCGGTTCCATAGGAGTAAACTTGCCCCACTGCAAATCCTCGAAAGGACCGGCATGAAAGAACTCTCCAACCGCACGGCAACATTTACCGATTCGGTCATCCGCCGCATGACACGCATCTCCAATAAGTACGATGCCGTCAATCTCTCGCAGGGCTTCCCCGACTTCGATCCTCCGGCGCAGCTGCTCAACAGCCTGAGCACCATCGCCGCCGACCCCAAGCCGCTCTACCACCAGTACTCCATTACCTGGGGCTCCCAGGCCATGCGCGAGGCGCTCGCCGCCAAACAGGAGCACTTTATGGGCATGCCGATCGACCCCAACCAGAATATCGTGGTCACCTGCGGCTCCACCGAGGCCATGATGGCCGCCATGATGACGGTCACGAACCCCGGCGATAAGGTCGTCATCTTCTCGCCGTTCTACGAGAACTACGGCGCCGACACGATCCTTTCGGGTGCCGAGCCCATCTACGTGCCGCTCAACCCGCCCACATTCGACTTTGACCGCGAGACACTCGAGGCGGCCTTCCGCGACAACGACCCCAAGGCCATCGTCCTGTGCAACCCTTCCAACCCCTGCGGCAAGGTCTTTACGCGCGAGGAGCTCACCTTTATCGCCGACCTCTGCAAAAAGTACGACGCCTACTGCATTACCGACGAGGTATACGAGCACATCGTCTACGCGCCCCACGAGCACGTCTATATGGCCACGCTGCCCGGCATGTTCGAGCGAACCATCAGCTGCAGTTCGCTGTCTAAGACGTACTCCATCACCGGCTGGCGTCTTGGCTACACCATTGCCCCGGCCCAGATCACCGAGCGCATCAAGAAGGTCCACGACTTCCTCACCGTGGGTGCCGCCGCTCCCCTGCAGGAAGCCGTCGTCACCGCCCTCAATTTCGACGGCAGCTATTACGATGAGGTCCTTGACCTCTATACCGCCAAACGCGACCTGTTCTGCCAAGGGCTCGATAGTATCGGACTTAAGCACAACGTACCGCAGGGCGCCTACTACGTGATGATGGATATATCTGAGTTTGGCTACGACAGCGACCTCGAGTTCTGCGAGGACCTGGCCTCAAAGGTGGGCGTGGGCGCAGTGCCCGGCTCGAGCTTCTTCCGCGAGCCCGTCAACCATCTGATTCGTTTCCACTTTGCCAAGCGAGACGAGACGCTTAACGCGGCACTGGAGAACCTCAAGTCTCTACGTGATAAAATCAAGCCGCGCGGGTAAGGACGGCCCGGCAGCTAAAGTAGCCAAAGAAGCCTCGCACCGCCCGCCGCGTTGCGAGGCTTCTTTTTATAACGCTTTCTTAAATGGTTTAGAGCCCTATACTCTAGTCACGGAGCAACTCGTCCCAGAGAGAGGAATACTATGGCAGATCAGCAGCTTATCGGAGCGCTCGAGGCCGGCGGCACCAAGATGGTCTGCGCCACGGGCTATGCAGACGGTACGGTCCTGGAGCGTGAGCAGATCGCGACCACGACCCCGCAGGAGACCGTTGAGGCCGTCAATGCATGGTTTGCCGACAAGGGCATCACCGCGCTGGGCATCGGCGCCTTTGGCCCCACCGCAGTCAACCCCGCGTCGCCCCAATACGGCAAGATCCTGGAGACGCCCAAAACGGCATGGCGCTACTTTGATCTGCTGGGCACCATCCAAAACGAGCTCAATATTCCCTGTGGCTACGACACCGACGTCAACGTTGCCTGCTTGGGCGAGGTCACCTTTGGTTGCGCCAAGGGCCTCACTGACGTTGTGTATCTGACCATCGGCACCGGCGTGGGCGCCGGCGTGCTCTCGGGCGGCCAGCTCGTGCACGGCATGATGCATCCCGAGGCCGGCCACATCCTGGTCACGCGCGACCCGCGCGACACCATCGGCGAGCATAGCGCCTGCCCCTTCCATGACAACTGCCTCGAGGGCCTCATCGCCGGCCCTGGCGTTAAAAAGCGCTGGGATGGCAAGAGCGCCGGAGACATGGCCGATGACCCGGAGGCCATGGACCTGCTCGCAGGCTATCTGGCACAGGCGCTCATGACCTACACGCTGTGCTACGCACCGCAAAAGATCATCATCGGCGGCGGCGTGGCCGACCACACCCCCATCGTGCCGCTCGCACGCAAAAAGTGCGCCGAGATGCTCAACGGCTATATCGTCACGCCCGAGGTCAACGACATCGATTCCTATATTGTCAACAACAGCCTCGAGGGCAAGCAGGGCATCATGGGCTGCCTGGCCCTGGGCGCACAGGCGCTTCAGTAGCAGACGCACCCACAGGGCGTGGCGCGCTCGGCAAATCCAACCTACGGAACGACGCCACCACGCCTCATATAACCCCTCAAATAAAAAAGGCCGCCTAGGACCAAACAATACGTCCTAGGCGGCTTTTTTGGCGCACATCAGCCACCGTAAGAGATATCGAAGCACAACGCCCGTTGCCGCTCCACAGCAGTCGATCATCACATCGGTGATCATGCCGGCGCGTCCCGGCACAAAGAGCTGAATCGTCTCGTCGATCGAGGGAATCAGCAGCAGGAACACCGCCGTGGGCAGCAGCACGTCAAAGGTGCGCCGGCCCTCAAAATCAAAGGCGTGCGTTGCCAGGATGCCGAGCACCATATACTCGGTAAAATGCGCGCACTTGCGAACAACAAAGTTGGTCACCCATTCATATGGAAGTCCCACGCCGTGCAGGAAACCGCGGATAGCTTCCATGACCGTTAGGCTCAGCGAGCCCGACCCCGAGCCGGGAACCAGCGAATTGCCCCAGATCAAGAGCGCCATCAGGCAGGTAACAACCGCCCATTTTCGATTGATCTTAACCATGCAGAAGTTATGCCTCCGCGCGGAGCGGCGCGAAGCTGGCGGTACCGCCCTCGATAACGCTCAGATAGGCACGGCCCGTACGCTTGGCGGTAGAGGACTGCAGGCGCTCGATCTCTTCCTCGAGGATCTGATTGACGCGCTCGTGACGACGGTTTTCCATAATGCCGGCGGCAATAGCCTCGGCCCGCTCGATGCTCTCGCGCGAGATACGGGCGGTATCCTCGGGGAACACAGCGCTGTGACGGCCGACATAGGCGGGGGCAGCAGGCTGAGGGGCAGCGACGGGAGCGGGCGCTGCAACAGGAGCGGGCTCGTCAATCTCATCCAGAATCGCGGTGGCGGCGGCCCACATGTCCTCGTGGCCCGAGTAATCGGCCATGGGAACATCAACCTCGAGCGAGGCGTCCGGAAGGTCGCCGGTGTCGATGCGATCTTGGGCATCAATCGATGCGGTGATGGCTGCAGGCTCATCGAGGTCATCGAGATCGATGTCCGCGGCACCGGAGATGATAGGCATGCTGGCGAGGTTTGCATTGTACGGCACAGCCTCAGCCGCCTGCTGCTGGGCAGGAGCGCCCCACAATGAGCTTTCGGCGGCACGGCGGGCGGCAACGGCCTCCTCGTCCGCAGTCATGGCTTCATCAACGTACGAATTGTCGGCAGAAGCGTTCGCGTCCGCCGAGGTAGCGTTGTAGGCGTTATTGGCTGCCGCGTTGGCAACGAGTGCCACGAAAGCCGCCGTGCTGCCCGCAGGGGCGGCCTGGGAACCAGACACGGCGCGTGCCGCGGCGGCGATGTCGTCGCGATTGAAGGAGCCGGTCTGCCCGCCGTTGGTGAGCTCGTCGATGGCGACTTGATAGACGTCGCGCGAGTGTGCAGGGTCGCAGCTCACCGGCGAATCGTCGTCGAGCATGCTGTCGATCATAGACCAAGCCTCGTCTTCGTCCATAGCATCTGCGGCTCGAGCGATGGTAGGGACACCATCATCGGCATGACGGCGCTGGAACGCACCAGTCAGGCCGGAAAGGAATGCCGAGGTAGACTGCTCCGCCTGAGCCTGAGAAGCAGAAGCCGCAGCGTAAGGAGTCGCATCCTGCTGCTGAGCTGGAATCGAGGCGGTCTTGAACTCGCTTTGATGCTGATTGAGATTGGCGGCACCGCCCATGGCATCGGGCTGGAACAGACGCTCTTCACGTTGCGCACGATACTCGGAGATACCCAGCGAGGCGGCATAGATACCCACGCCCGCCACCGCGCCCACGGCGAAGGGAACCGCACCCGCCACGACCGTCTCGTTCACAGACGAAAACGGCAGCGTCGCGGCATACATAACCACGGGAGCGGCAAGGCCGATCCCGCACGAAAGTCCGGCAAGGACTGCTCGTTGTGTTGCATCAGAAGAAGCCATGAGCTCTCCCCATCTTCCAGCACCCAAATCGCATCATTCAGTTGGCTGCGCGAGAGAAGATGAAGCGGGGCTATGCCCCAAAGCAACGGTATATGGTTCGTTTCATCTGCGTTTTCCGTCGCGAAGCTTAAAAGCTATTATGCGAAACCGCCCCGTCGATTGCAAGCGACGATGTCGGATTGAAACGGGAAACCTGCTGCTCGTCGGTCTTATGGTTAAAAATAAGCGCGGAGCGGCGATATGGAAAAGGGCCGAGGCTCAAAGCCCCGACCCTTTATCGCATTGATGGCTATCGCTGCGTGTGGATGACAACCTAGAACGTCTGCTCGTAGTCGCTGTGCTTTTTGGCCGAACGCACCAGGAACTCCTGGTTGGTGTTGGTGCCCTTAAGACCCTTGATAAACGATGCGGCTGCGCGCTCGGTGTTGTTCATGCCGGCAAGAATGCGACGCAGACCAAAGACAAACGGACGCATCTGCTCGTCGACCAACAGGTCCTCGTTACGCGTACCGGAGGCAACGGGGTCGATAGCCGGGAAGATGCGGCGGTCGGCCAGTTCGCGGTCGAGCTTAAGCTCCATGTTGCCGGTGCCCTTGAACTCCTCAAAGATGACCTCGTCCATCTTGGAACCAGTGTCGATGAGGGCAGAGGCCAGGATGGTAAGCGAACCACCGTTCTCGATATTACGGGCTGCGCCCAGGAAGCGCTTGGGCGGATACAGGGCCGCCGAATCGACGCCGCCCGAAAGGATGCGGCCTGAGGCGGGCGCCGCCAAGTTGTAGGCGCGGGCAAGACGCGTGATGGAGTCGAGCACCACCACGACATCGCCACCCAGCTCCACGATGCGCTTGGCGCGCTCGATAACGAGCTCTGCCACGCGAGTGTGGTTGTCGGCGGGCATATCGAAGGTCGACGCCACAACCTCGCCCTTGATGGAACGCTGCATATCGGTGACCTCTTCGGGGCGCTCGTCGACGAGCAGGCAGATGAGGTGCACCTCGGGGTTGTTAATCGAGATAGACTGGCAGATCTTCTTGAGGATCGTGGTCTTGCCGGCCTTGGGCGGGGACACGATCAGGCCACGCTGACCCTTGCCGATCGGCGACACGATGTCGATGGCGCGACCGGTAATGGAGTCCTTGCCGTGCTCCATGCGCAGCGGCTCGTTGGGATAGACCGGGGTGAGGTCGCCGAACTTGGGGCGGTTGCGAATCTGCTCGGGGTCCAGACCGTTGACGGTCGTGATTTTGGCGAGGCCGGCGCGCTTGTCGCCGCCGCGCGAAGGACGCAGCGAGCCCTCGATGACGTCGCCCGTGCGCAGGCGCGCGGAGCGAATGAGGTAGGCAGGGACGAAGGCGTCGTCGTTGGACTTCATGTAACCGTGGGCGTGGATGATGCCGGAACTGTCCGGGCGAATCTGCAGGATACCCTTGATATCACGGAAGCCCTCGGCCTTTGCGGCAGTGGTGTAGATCTCCTCGACAAGCTCGGCTTTCTTCTTGCCGGTCGTCTCGATCTCGAACTCCTTGGCCTTCTCGCGCAGCTCGGCGACCTTCATGGCAGCGAGTTCCTCGCGCGAAAGCGTGGGTTCGGTGGGGGCGGCATTACGCTCCTTGTTGCGCTGCTTGCGATCGCGCTGGCGGTTGCGACGGTCGTTGTTGCGGTCGTCCTTGCGCTCGTTGCGCTCGTCGTTGCGCTTGTGCTGGCGACGGTTGGGGCGAGCGTTGTCATCGGCCTCAGCGGGCGCGGCGTCATCGGTTGCGGCGGCGTCGGCATTGGCCTTAGCGGCGTCATTGGCCTCGGCGCCGGAATCGACCTGCGCTTCGACATCAGCCTGCTGCTCGGACGCCTTGGCCTTAGCGGACTTCTTACGACCGCGCTTGGGCTTCTCGGACGCAGGCTGTTCGACGTCCTGGGGCTCGGCGGCATCAGTCGATGCATCGGCGGTCGTCTCGTCGGAATCCTCGGACGTACCCTTCTTGGCGGCCTTAGCCTTGGACGTGCGTTTAACAGCAGTGCGACGGCTGCGACCTGGACGAACGTCGGCGGGCTCGACATCGGCAGAAACGGCCTCGGAAGTCGTGGCATCCTGGACGGGTGCATCGGCAGCGGTTGCAGACTCGGCGGTCGCCGCAGCATCCCGAGCGGCGGCGGCTGCGGCTGCGGCCTTCTCGGCCTCGACGAAGGCCTTGGGCTTGCGACCGCGACGGTGCGGGCGCAAAGCCGGATCGACAACGGGAACTTCGCTGGCCTCGACAGGCGCAGCGGGCTCAGCAGGCGATGTGCCCTCCCCTGCCGCGGAACGGACCGAAGCCTCGGTGAGCTCGGGGGTTACCTGATCGGCAACCCGCTCGGCCTTAGCAGCCGTGCGACGGCGTGTGCGCGGTACCGACTTCTCGGTCGGCTGGTCGGCGGCAGGGGTCTCGGGCACAGACGGGGCTGCAAGCTCGGTCAGAGCCGCGGCCTCACGCTCGGCAGCACGACGGCGGGCGCGCACCACCTGAGCCTCGCTAATCTGCGCCAACGCACGTGCCTGCGCGACCTCATCGGAAATCGGCGCCGAGGAGTCAGCTGCAACGGTGCGCTTGGCGCGCGTCGTGCGCGTAGTACGGCGCTTGGGCTTGGTGACCTCCTCGCCGTCAGCAGCAGGCTTGGTCGTGCGGCGCGTACGCTTGGGCTTTGCCGGAGCAGCCTCCTCACCAGTTGCAGGCACGGCCTTCTCAGCCGCTGCAGGCGTAGGCGTCGAAGCAGCCTTAGGCGTCTCAGGAGCCGAGGCTTGCGCGGGCGCCGCGACCTGGTCCGACGCAACCGGTGCAGCGGGAGCGGCTTGCGTCGTCGTTATTTCGTTTTCTTGCTGTTGATCAGACACAGTGTTTGCTCAACTTTCTTTTCAAGCCCTGTGATCACATGCTCCCTGCATAAACCTTCAGGGCGGCTAAACAGTCTAGTTCCGTTCAAAACGACGGACATCATTGATCTGTATCGAGATGATTGCGTCAATTACGCAGCGTTAGTGTAACACAACCGCCACCACCTGCAACTTAGTCATTGAGGACGTTCTTAAACGACTATTCAAAAGGGACACTCTTTGGTTTAACACCCACAAATCTGACTGCCTCCGCCAAAACTATGGCGGTTTACTACAATGAATCGCTCAACCGCGACCACTCCGAAACTTGTTGAACTAAAACCGCAGGTAGATGCCTTGCACTTTTTTGCGAAAAGCCGGCGTGGTTGGAATTTCTCATTTCATCGTAGTAAACCGGCATAGTTTCGTATTTCCAGCAGTTCCAAATTCGTCAATACGTCGGCGTTTGCAAAAAGCCCGACCTCCGTGGGAGATCGGGCTTTCAAGGCTTAGTTAAACCAAGTCTGTACGGTCAAATGACCCGTAGCTTACATCTGCTCGGGCGCGGAAACGCCAACGAGGGTGAGCACCAGGGCGAGCGTCACACGGACGGCATCGCAAGCGGCCAGACGGGCACGCGAAAGCTCGGGGTCGACGGGACGGCCCTCGCTCGGCAGCACCTGACAGGCAGCGTAGAAGCTGTGGAAGTCGCCGGCGAGTTCCTCAGCAAAGTGCGTCAGACGGAACGGGGCGCGGTCGCGAGCGCAGCTGGCGATGAGGTCGGTGAGCTCGTTGAGCTTGCGCGAAAGGGCGAGCTCGGTCGGGTCGGTCAGCAGCGAGTAATCGACGTTCTCACCGATGGCCTTGGCGGCGACGGCCTTCATGCCCATCTCGTCAGCCTGCTCGGGCGTAACGTCAGCGGCACGGCGCAGGATGGAGCACACGCGGGCGTGAGCGTACTGCACGTAGTACACCGGGTTGGAGTTGTCGCGCTTCTTGACGGCCTCAATATCGAAGTCGACCATCTGGTTGGAGCTCTTGGAGATGAGGGTGTAACGGGCAGCGTCGGAGCCGACCTCGTCGACGAGCTCCTGCAGGGTCACCATGGTGCCCTTACGCTTGGACATACGGACGGGCTTGCCGTTGCGCAGCAGGTTGACGAGCTGGCCCAGCAGAACCTCAAACTTGCCGGGGTAACCCAAGGCATCGCAGACGCAGCGGACGCGCTCGATGTAGCCGTGGTGGTCGGCGCCCCAGATGTCGATGACGTGGTCGACGCGCTGGAACTTATCCCAGTGATAGGCAACGTCGGAGGCGAAGTAGGTGTACTCGCCGTCGGACTTGATCAGAACGCGGTCCTTGTCATCGCCCAGGTCGGTGGAGCGGAACCACAGGGCGCCGTCCTTGGTGTAGAGATAGCCCATCTTGTCGAGCTTCTCAAAAGCGCGGTCGACGGCGGAGGTGCCGGCGGTCTCGCCCTCGGTGTCCTTCACATACAGCGAGCGCTCGGAGAACCAACGATCGAAGTCGCAATTGACGGCGTGGCAGAGGTCGCGCATGTTGTCGACCATCTTTACATAGCCGCGCTCGCGGAAGCTCTCCATGCGCTTCTGCGGATCGGCGTTGACCCACTTATCGCCGTCGGTGCGCCAGAACTCGGCGGCCTCGTCGATGATGTAGTCGCCGCCGTAGGAGTCCTTGCCCAGAGTCTCGGCAAAGTTGTCCTGGTACGGATGGGTCTCGGGGTGCTCGTCGTTCTCGTCGGCAACAAAGGCGTCGCGGTCTGCGATCAGCAGCTTGTGAGCCTCGTCGATATCCACACCCTGCTTGGCGATGATGTCGGCAAGCTGCATATAGCGCGTGCTGATGGAGTTGCCGAAGGTGTTCATCTGAGAGCCGTGGTCGTTGATGTAGAACTCACGCTGGATGTCGTAACCGGCGTGGTCCATAACGCGGCAGAGCGAGTCGCCCAGCGCGGCCCAGCGGCCGTGGCCGATGTGCATGGGGCCAACTGGGTTGGCGGAAACGAACTCAACCTGGGTCTTCAGGCCACCACCGACGTTGGACTTAGCGAAGTCCATACCCTTCTCGCGAGCCTCGCCAAAGATGGCATTCTTGACGGCAACGGAGAGGTAGAAGTTGATGAAGCCGGGGCCTGCGATCTCGACCTTCTCGATCGCGGGGTCCTCGGGCATATGGGCAACGATGGCCTCGGCGATCTTGCGCGGGGCGCAGTGGGCCAGCTTGGCGGACTTCAGGGCCATGGTAGAGGTCCACTCGCCATGAGAAGTGTCAGCCGGTCGCTCGATAGCGCAATCGTCAAGTTCAAATGCGGAAAGGTCGCCGGCCTCCTGGGCCGCAGCAAGCGCAGCGCGTACCAGCTCTTCAATCTTCTCGGGCATAGATCCTCCTTGTGTTAAAGCCCCCGAGCTCTTGGTCACTCGTAGGGCAAAAGCCAGAGTTTGTAGCACTCTATCACAAGCGACGGGCACTGTCGCAGGGTAAAGCCAATAGATATTGCATATGCACAAAAATGACTACAGCTTGTATGGAGTCACTCAAAGATGCCGGTCTGCCTGCAGATTATGCAGGCGTTGAAAATGCGTAAAGGTGTGAATGAGCTGCGTCTGTTATCGAATACTCTTACCTATCAGAGTTGTGTGCTTTTCCTGCATAAAGTAACGGTTTGCGCACGTCAGCGTGTTATTCTAGACATACGTAAATTCGTATAAGTTGGAGGTAGCATGTTCTCAATCGGTCAACACGTCATTCATCCGGGCCAGGGAGTCTGCACCGTCGTCGGTTTTAGGGACGACACACCGCAGCCCATGCTGCTGCTCGAGACCAAGCAGGGACATGCGCAGACGATCCTCATGTACCCCGTGGCGCAGGCCGACCGTTTGCACGCCGCCATCTCGCAGCAAGATGCCGAGCACTTGCTGAGCCACTATGACGAGCTGGAGTGCGACACCTTTACCGAGCGCAACAGCTCACTTGAGGAGACACACTTTAAGCAGCAGCTCAAGCTGGGCGCGCCCGAGACGGTCCGCGTGGCAAAAACCATGATGCACCGCATTCGCCTGGCCGAGGAAGCTGATAAAAAACCCAGCTCCTACTACATGCGCGTACTCAAGGAGGCCAAACGCCGCTCCATCGAGGAGTTCGCTGTGGCCTTGGGCGTCACCGAGGAGGACGCCGAAGCCCGCCTAGCCCAAGCCGCCCTCAACTAACCCATCCGCGCCAAAAACCACCACAAAGGGGACAGGCACCTTTGTGGTGGTTTT
>DBGAZC010000177.1:0-1768 GCA_048472015.1 Collinsella sp.
ATCTCAGGTCGACGCTCAAGATCGTGGCCCGATTCCCACCATATCGTGAAAAGTCGAATAATACCGCCGGCGACAAACTCAGACGTCGTCTCGAGTGACACGGGGGCCAGGGCATCCTCGGCAAGCACGTTCATCACACGCTCGCGGATGGAGCGGGCAATGCGGTCGCAAATAACGTTGGTCAACATGCCCGACATGCTGCTTGCCAAAATGTTATCCATGAGCCGCTCGTGCGCCAGAATCAAATCCATGGCATCGTCCAAAATCGCGTGCCGAAGCGCGCGCACGTCCTCGGCAGATACCGCGCCGGCCTCATCGGGCTGTTTTTGCGGCAAGCCCGACATGAGCTCATCGATATAAAAGGCAAAGTAATCGTTCTTGTCGCGAAAGTGCTTGTAGAACGTCGTGCGGCGAATCATGGCGCGGTCGCACAGCATGGCAACCGTCAGGTCCTCAAAACGATGCTCCTCGAGAAGCTCGGTAAAGGCATCGAACAGGGCGCGGTAGGTTTTCTTGATGCGAAGGTCCACTGGTATCGCCATCCTCAGGGCAAAGACAACACTCGTCAATCTGTCGCATATCTTACACCTGTACCTCGCGCGCTTTGCCCCGGTGCCAACCCCGCCGAAAACACAACGCTTACCGGAAAGTTCGGCACGACAAAACGTTGCGGGTATACTAGTAGCGTTATACCAACGGCAGCTGGCGCATGCCGCCGCGGCCATTCGAAACGGAGACATCATGCTTCCCGTCATCATCGGCATCGTTGTTGTCATTGTGATTGCCTGCGCCATCGCCGGCATCTACAACAACATGGTCACCAAGCGTAACCGCATCGATAACGCCTGGCAGAACATCGATACGCAGCTGCAGCGTCGCAACGACCTGATCCCCAACCTGGTCGAGACCGTCAAGGGCTACGCCAAGCACGAGCAGGAGACGCTCTCCGCCGTGATCAGCGCGCGTAACACCGCCGTCAAGGCCGCCACGCCCGAAGCCAAGATGGAAGCCGACAACGTGCTGACCGGTGCGCTGCGTCAGCTCTTCGCCGTAGCCGAGGCCTATCCCGATCTTAAGGCAAACACCAACTTTACGCAGCTGCAGGCATCGCTCGAGGATACCGAGAACAAGATTAGCTATGCACGCCAGAGCTACAACGATTGCGTGCTCAGCTACAACAACGCCATTCAGACGTTCCCGGCTGTCATCTTTGCCGGCATCTTCCAGTTTAAGGAGCGCCAGGGCTTCGAGGCCGCCGAAGCAGCCCGCCAGGCCCCGACCGTCAAGTTCTAGTAGTTTGACAGCGCATCCTTAATCGGCCAAATGCATAAACCGCCCCGTCGAATGCATACTTCGACGGGGCGGTTTCCTTTTTCGCGAAGGTCCCCCTCTAAGCGTCGTGCATTTTTAGGAGTATTCAACATAACCAAGAGCTTCGGGCGCCACGGCAAATGCCAAAGACCGCGAATATCCCTGCAAATCAAACGCTGCCAGCCCATAACCCCGCCCATCATTCGTAGAAAACATCGAGAACTCCCGATTTTTTGCCCGAGGCCGGTATGCAGGGGCCTTCGACTGCAGAATACTCGCAAAAATGCACGTCGCCACCGCCCCCACATGGCGCGAAGCAAATCAGAACCACCCTTAAAAAGGGTGGTTTGCTCTTAGGGTATAACCCACGGGCCCCGGGCTCGCGTCTAAAGGCGCGGGCCCGGACTTCGTCCAGGCCTAGTGCATCTTGACCCGTGGCGCGCCGGTCGAACCGGCA
>DBGAZC010000178.1:0-12276 GCA_048472015.1 Collinsella sp.
GAGATACGCAAAAACGCGCACAGACGCGCGTGTTTGTGCGAATATAGAGCTGTCAGAAATGCAAGACGTTCTATGACACAGGAGACACATAATGGCAGATTCCAAGCAGGCTCCACTCGACGCCGCGGCAGCCGCCAAAGCTGCATTTGCTTCGGTCCAGGACAAGCCGTTCCCTAACGACATCTTTACGGCTCCCGAGCTCCGTTGGGCTGTGATCGGTTGCGGCGTTATTGCCAACCAGATGGCTCAGTCCCTTGCCCTGGCCGGCCGCAAGCTTACGGGCGTTGCCAACCGCACGCTCACCAAGGCTCAGACTTTTGCCGACCAGTACGGCGTCGAGAAGGTCTATGACACAGTTGAGGATCTCTACGCCGATCCTGACATCGACGCCGTCTACATCACCACCCCGCACAACACCCATATCACCTATCTGCGCGCCGCCCTGGCGGCCGGCAAGCACGTTCTCTGCGAGAAGGCCATCACGCTCAACTCCGCCGAGCTCGATGAGGCCCGCGCCATTGCCGCCGAACACAACGTGGTCCTTATGGACGCTACCACGGTGCTCCACATGCCCTTGTATCAAGAGCTGCGCCGCCGCATGGATGCCGGCGAGTTTGGCCGCATGAACCTCGCTCAGCTCAACTTTGGTAGCTACAAGGAGTACGGCGACCTGACCAACCGTTTCTACAATCGCAACCTCGCCGGCGGTGCCATGCTCGATATTGGCGTATACGCCCTGTCCGTTATGCGCCTGTTTATGGCGAGCCAGCCCGTCGAGGTCGTGTCTCTGGGTAACACCTGCGAGACCGGCGTGGACGTTGCAGGCGGCATCGTCTGCCGCAATGCCGAACAGCAGCTGGGCGTCGTGAGCCTTACGCTCCACTCCAAGCAGCCAAAGCGCTCGGTTATCAGCTTTGACAATTGCTATGTCGAGGTCAACGAGTATCCGCGCGCCGATCACGCGACGATCGTGTGGACCGCGGACGGTCATCGCGAGGAGGTCGCCGCGGGCACCGAAGCTTATGCCCTGTGCTACGAGATGGCTGACCTCGAGCAGGCCGTCGCCGGCGACGATTCCAAGCGTGAGCTTCTGGATTATGCCTCTGATGTGATGGAGCTCATGACCAAGCTCCGCGCCGATTGGGGAGTCGTCTACCCCGAGGAGGAGTAAGCGATGCTTGCGGAAGATAGGCTCAATACGATCGTGTCGATGGTGCAGCAGGCTGGCTCGGTAACGGTGCCCGAGCTTGCCGATGCCCTGGGCGTGACGGCCTCTACCATTCGACGCGACCTACAGACGCTCGACCGAGCGCACCGCATCGCCAAGGTGCACGGTGGCGCGACAAGTCTTGAGCGCGCGCACGTGACGCGCGACCTAACGATCAGTGAGCGCAGTGATCTCCATAACGACGACAAGGAGCGTATCTGCGCCCGCGCCGCGGCGCTCGTGGAGCCCGAGAGCTTTGTGTACATCGATTCGGGTTCGACAACGCTCAGACTCATCGAGCATCTTCCGCATCTCGAATCGGTCACCTATGTGACTGATTCCGTGCTCCATGCTCAGCATCTCGCTGTGCGCGGCATGCGCACCGTGGTGCTGGGCGGCGAGCTTAAACCCGAGACCGAGGCGCTCGTTGGCCCCGATGCTCTGGCAACCCTAGACCGCTACAACTTTAACTGCGGCTTTTGGGGTTCTAACGGCATTGCCGCCGAGCAGGGCTTTACGACGCCCGATATCGAGGAAGCGCAGGTCAAGCGTATCTCGATGCGCCATACAGCCAAACGCTTCGTAATCTCGGACGCCAGTAAGTTTGGCATGGTGGCTCCCGTAAAATTCGCGGACTTCCGTGACGCAACGGTTATCACCGCGGGCGAGGTGCCCGCCAAGTACCAGACGATGGAAAACGTCATCACGGTTTAGCAACGGGGCGAAGTAAGGCCAAAACCACCACAAAGGTGCCTGTCCCCATTGTGGTGGTTCCGATGGCCCCGTCGGGCATGATTTCCCAGTACCCCTGTTTCCATACGACGTGATCATGCCCGCCGGGGCCATCGTATAGATATCGCTTAAAAGCGCCGTCACTTCGGCGCTATCAATCACTCAAACACAAGGTTATACGCAGGTTGTGACCCTCAGAAGGGGAGGGCTGGGCCTGCTTGTGCAAAAGGAGGAAACATGTCAGCTGCAAACGAGAAGGTGGGGGGCGGCACTTACGATGTCGTTGCCATCACGGCATGTCCAACGGGCATTGCTCACACATTTATGGCGGCCAAAGGGTTGGAAGACCAGGCAGCCAAGATGGGCGTGAGCATTAAGGTCGAGACTCAGGGTTCGGGCGGCGCTAAAAATGTACTGACCGCGGCAGACATCGCTGGTGCCAAGGGTGTCATCATTGCGGCGGATAAAAATGTCGAGCTCGATCGCTTCGATGGCAAGCCGGTTTACTCCTGTGCGGTGACGCGTGGCATTAATGACGCCGAGGAACTTATCAATATTGCGCTTGCGGGCAATGCGCCTATTCATCATGTGTCCGGCGGCGCCGCGGTACAGGCGGCTGCCGAGGGCGAATCCGAGGGTTTGGGCCGCAGGGTCTATAAGGACCTGATGAACGGCGTTTCGCACATGCTCCCCTTTGTTGTTGGCGGCGGCATCCTCATGGCGCTTTCGTTCTTGCTGGACCAGGCGGGGCTGGGCACGAGCGCATACGGCCACAGCACTCCGGTCGCGGCCTTCTTTAACCTTGCGGGCAACCAGGCGTTCAACTTTATGCTCCCCATCCTTGCGGGCTATATTGCCATGTCCATTGCTGACCGTCCGGGCTTGGCCGCGGGCTTTGTGGGTGGCTGGATTGCAAAGCAGGGCTTTACGTTGGGCTATCTCACCACGGCAATGGATGCCGATGCCCAGGCTCAGCTTGTCTCTGCTGGCTTTTTGGGCGCGCTGCTGGTCGGTTTTGCCGCCGGCATTATCGTCAATGCGCTCAAGAAGGCTGCAAGCGTGCTACCCGAGTCGCTCGACGGTATCAAGCCCATGCTCATCTACCCCGTGCTGGGCATTCTCTTTACGAGTCTCTTTATGATGGCCGTTAACCCGATTATGGGCGTTATCAACACCGCCATTAGCGGCGCGCTCAACGGTCTTTCGGGCACGAGCATCGTTCTTTTGGGCATTATCTGCGCCGGCATGCAGGCGACCGACATGGGTGGTCCCATCAACAAGGCCGCATATGTCTTTGGCACCGCGGCCCTTGCCGAGCAAACGCTGCAGGGCAATATGATCATGGCTGCCGTCATGGCGGGCGGTATGGTACCGCCGCTGGTCATCGCGCTCTCCACGACGTTCTTTAAGAACCGCTGGACCGAGGCCGATCGCAAGGCAGGCCTGGTGAACTACATCATGGGTCTGTCGTTTATCACCGAGGGTGCCATTCCCTTTGCCGCGGCCGATCCGCTTCGCGTGTTGCCCGCCTGCATCCTGGGATCTGCGACCGCCGGCGGTCTGTCGATGCTCTTTGGTTGCGCGAGCCCCGCTCCGCACGGTGGCGCCTGGGTTATCGCGGTCATCACGAACCCGGTGCAGTACCTGTTGGCCCTTGCTATCGGCGCTGTGGTCGGCTGCTTGGTTCTGAGCTTCCTTAAGAAGCCTCTCGACAAGGCTACCGAGTAGCGGGAGCGGAAGGGTCTTGCCAATGGAAAGGCGGCAACGTCCACCAGGGACGTTGCCGCCTTTTGCTGTTTGGGGATTTGTCTCGATCTGTAACAGGAAGAGAGGGATATGGGTTCCAGATGTTACAAGCTGAGATATTTTTCCTGGTGGTCCCATAACGTCTCAATCTGTAACAGGAAGGTCAAAATGCGGGCTCCAGATGTTACAGATCGAGATGATTTCTCCGGTGGGATCCGAATATCTCAATCTGTAACATCTTGGGCCGATTTTGCCGAGTTGTTGTTACAGATTGAGATTTTCCCTTGAGGAGGATTCGAATGTCTCGATCTGTAACAGATAGACCAGAAAATGGGTTCTAACTGTTACAGATCGAGACGTTTTGGGACCGCGGCTGAGCCATTGGGGCAAAACCACCACAAAGGTGCCTGTCCCCATTGTGGTGGTTTAGGGCTCCCAGGGGCAGGGGGCTTCGATGTGGATGTGCTCGCCGGTTACGGGATGCGTAAAGGACACGCTATGGGCATGGAGCATGAGGCCGCAGGGGCGCGGCGTTCCGTACAGGTCGTCGCCAACCAGGGGATGGCGCTCGCTTGCCAGATGCACACGGATTTGGTGCTTGCGGCCGGTGAGCAGCTCGACATCGATATACGAGCGCGTGGGCAGGCCACGACGGCTCTTAAGACGCTTGAGCACCTTCACGCGCGTCTGAGACGGCTTGCCGCTGGCACCGACGCGCATCTTGCGACTGTCGTGGCGGTCGCGGGCGATGGGCTTGTCGATGAGCTTTTCGTTCCAGTCGATTTTGCCCTCGGCAAGCGCCAGATAGTGCTTTTCGAAGGCGTGATCGATGACCATCTGATCAAAAGCAGGCTGCGTCTGTTTGTCGAGCGAAAACAGCACCACGCCGGTGGTGTTGCGGTCCAGGCGGTTGAGCGGCTGCATGTCAGTCGCGGCAAAACCGTCGCCCATGGCCAGCAGCAGGTCGCTGGCGTAGTCGGTAAGTGTACGCTCGCCGGTGCCGTCACCGTGGACGATCATGCCGGCGGGCTTATCGATGGCCATAAGCCAGGCGTCGCAGTAGAGGACTTGAGGTTCTTCGTTCACGTGTAAGCCTTTCGGTTAGCTAATTCCCACAAACATGCAGCCCGAGGTCGCCCCGCGCAGGCGGGCGGCGGGCTTGCGGCCGGCTTGAGCTGCCTCAATGGCGCGGCGGACGCGAGCGACGGCACGGCCAATCTCATCGGCCTCGAGCAAGGTTCCGTCGACCATAAGACGGCGCACGCCGGCATCGAGCAGTTGTGGAACCTGTGGCGTGAGGTCGATAGGGTAGGCATCGTACAGGCGCGAACGGCCGTGGATGTCGGTACGCACCGGCATGACCTTGCCGTCGATATTCTTGAGCGACAGCTTGCGGGCGCGCAGACGGCAGCTGGCACAATCGTGGATGCAACCGTTGGCCACCTGCAGGATGCAGTGCTCGCTCGTCATAACGCGCGGGCGGCCGAAAACGGTGATGCCCAGGGCTGCGGGCGCGGAGGTGCCAAGCGAGACGATCTCGTCGAGCGTGATCTCGGGCGAGAGCCAAAACGCCCCGGCCCCGCGCTCGGCGAGTGCCTCCATGCAAGGCGTGTTGTGCACGGGCAGGCAGGATCGAATTTCGGCCGTGGCACCAACTTGGGCGGCCAGGGCGAGCTCAGAGATGTTGCCAATAGCGACCGTGGCACCGGCAACAATCCACGGGTCGACGCGTACGTGGTCAGCGGCGCGGCAGACCTCGTCGAGTACGGGTACGATGCCCTGCTCAAACGCATCGGCGGGGGAGAGCTCGGCCGCATCGAGCGCGTCGGTAGTCATGTAGACGCGCGTTGCACCCTCGGCACGAGCTGCCTCGGCGGCCTCGAGTGAGGTGACGGTGGCGCAGATCTGCGGCTCATCGCGGTAATGCTCGGGCATGGCGCGCGTACATTTGTCGAGCAACGGAATCTCGAGCGTTTTCGCGCGCTCCTCGTACGGCGCCAGAATGGTCTCCTCCAATGCTTTACAGGCGGCGGCGCGCACCTTGTGCACGGCGGAGAAGCCCATGCCGCAGCCGGCGTCGAGCGAAACGTCAAAGCTCGCAGCCTCAAAGGGCGAGGAACCCATACGGCCCACATGCTCAACCAGGTCTGCCGCCTCGACGGCGCGAGTCTTGGCGGCCTCGACGGTGAAGCCTGTGGCGGTGGCGGCGAGCGCGGGGTTGTCACAGCAGGTGAGTGTGACGGTAAACGGCTCGCCCAGGCGCGCCACGACGGACACATCAACAGCTCGGCGGCGCAGCACATCGCGCTTGAGCGCGGCGCCGGCGGCGTCGATGGCACGCTGACTGCGAATCACGCGGACGCGGCAGCCCTCGGGCATGCTGCGGGGTACGCGACATTCGATGATGTCGCCCGCGGCGGCATCATCGGCGGCAATGGTGGTCAGGAATTGGTCGAACTCATCGTCGTGGCGAAGCTCCAGCAGGTCGCCCTTGCCCACGGGCTCAAACAGCTCAATACGGGCGATGGCGGCACGGCGACGGCGGTCGTCGGGCTTGAGGCCGCGCACATCGCGGTTGGCCGGGCGGCTGCCCAGCACCGTGCCCACGATCTGGCCGCGGTTGTTGGAACGCTCGTAGCTCATCATCTCGTCGCCCGAGGTGCCGTCCTGATAGGCGTGCGTAAAGTCGCGGTTGAAGCAGCGCTTGAGCTGGCGCTGGCGGGCGGCTTCCTCGTCCTTGGCAACGGCGACCCCTGCCAGCATGTCATCAATTTCGTGACGATACACATCAACGATGGAGTACACGTAATCGGGCGCCTTCATGCGGCCCTCGAGCTTGAGCGATGCGGCACCGGCGTCATACAGACGGCGAACAAGCTGCGAAGTGTTGGTGTCGCGCGGGCATAGCGCACGCTCGCGGCCGGCGGGGGAGAACGCGCGGCCGTTCTCGTCGATCAGCTCGTAAGGCAGGCGACAGGGCTGAGCGCACATGCCGCGGTTGGCCGAGCGGCCCGCCATGGCAAAGCTCGACAGCAGGCACAGACCCGAGTAGCAAAAGCAGATGGCGCCGTGGCTAAAGACCTCAAGGTCCACATCGGGCGCGGCATCGTGAATGGCGGCAATCTCGTCGATGGAAAGCTCGCGCGAGAGGGTCACGCGGTCGGCGCCCTGCTCGCGGCACCAAAGGGTTCCGCGGTCATCGTGGATGTTTGCTTGGGTTGAGATGTGCGTCTCGATGCCGGGCATGGTGCGCTTGACCTCAAAGAACAGACCCCAGTCCTGGATGATGAAGGCGTCGGCGCCCAGCGTGGAGCAGCGATGGATGAGTTGCAGCGCATCGCCCATCTCGGACTGCTTGATGACGATGTTGACCGTGACGTAGACGCGCGACCCGGCCAGGTGTGCAGCACGGCAGGCCTGCTCAAAGGCCTCGTCGGTAAAGTTGGTGGCCTTGCGGCGGGCGTTGAAGCTTCCCATGCCGCAGTAGATGGCGTCTGCCCCGGCAGCGAGTGCGGCGGCAAAGGGCTCCGGGCCTCCGGCGGGGGCCAAGAGCTCGGGTCTGCGGTTGGTGGTTCGACTGGCGGTTGCGGTCATATCCTGCCTTTCAAAATGCTCAGATATTCAAAAGTATAGTGGTGCTGTTGCGGCAGACGAGCCCTGTGGCCCAAGCAGGATAAAGTCTTCAGCAGCCCTTGCAGCAAAAATGATCCGTTTCCCTCCGTCCCCTATGGATCGCCTGATTCGATGGGGACGGAGGGAAACGGATCATTTTGAGCTTCACCGTCCGGTCGTGCCGTTCAGCGGCTGACAGGCGCCGTTGGGCGATAAAATATTCTCGCAACGTGATAATAATCTTGCATCGCGCGGAAACCTTGGGTACTATCCCAAATCAAGCGCGGTGTTCAGACCGAATTGTGCCTCCCGGTGTGAACGCCGCGCTCATGCTCTCTATCTGATCGTAAGGAGAAAAACATGAGCAAGACCGTCGTGTCTTCCGATAACGCACCTGCAGCCATCGGCCCGTATTCCCCCGGCATCCAGACCGGCAACATGGTGTTCCTGTCCGGCCAGCTGGGCATCGACCCCGCAACCGGCAAGATGCCCGAGGGCGTCGAGGCCCAGGCTAAGCAGTCCCTTGCTAACGTCGAGGCTCTGCTGACCGCTGCCGGCGCCACCTTTGCCGATGTCGTCAAGACCACGGTCTACCTGGCCGACATCGCCGACTTCGCTGCCGTGAACGAGATCTACGCTTCCAAGTTCGAGGCTCCGTTCCCCGCGCGCAGCGCTTTCCAGGTTGCCGCTCTTCCGGCCGGCGGTCTGGTCGAGATCGAGGTCGTCGCCGCTCTCTAAGACGTTGGCGAAAACAAAACATGACATGCAAAAGACCCTGCAGTGCGTGTGAACTGCAGGGTCTTTTGTCAAGCGATGCGACAAAAATGATCCGTTTCCCTCCGTCCCCAAGGGTTAACGTTTAGCCTTCCTTGCGGACTTTTTGCAGGTAGCGGTAGACGCTGGGCTCCGAGATGCCCAGCGCGGTGGCGGCGCAGGCCACGGCGCCCTTGAGCATGAACACCCCGTTGCCGTTGAGGTGGCGAATAACGTCCACGCGGTCGCTCTGACCAAGCGACGCTACATCCAGCCCGCGCGCGCTCAGCAACTCGGTAATGCTGCGGTCGATGAGCTCCTGCGTGGACTCCGAAAGGCTTTCGACCTCGATAGACGCGGGCTCCGTGCGCGTCGGCGCCGCGTCGAAGCATGCCATGAGCTGCTGCGCCATGGCGTTGATGGAGCGCACGGTCGAGAGGTCGGTGTTGACGCAGAGCATACCGACGATCTCGTCACCCTCACGGATAAAGTACGTCGCCGACTCCAGCGTCTTGCCACCGGCACCGCGCCCCTCGTAGCCCGTAATAAACGGCAGGTCGCGATACTTGGCATCGTGCATGATCTTGAGTGCCAGATCGGTGGCAGGACCGCCGACCTTACGGCCGCTCACGATGCCGTTGCGAATATCGACGATGGCGTGGTCGGGATCCGAGAAATCATGCAGCACGATCTCGCTGTTTTTGCCGAGTATCTGCTCCAGGAAATCGACCATCGGCAAAAAGCGACGTACGGTCTCGTTCACGGGCAACTCCTTTGGGTGAAATCGGAAATGTTCATAACAATTTTTTCTCATGGTAACACGGTGTCTATTGACTCGTATATTCGCAGGTACATTGCGTAATACAGACGAGCGGTAGGAATTCGGCGGTAAACGGTCGACCAAAAGAAAAGTTAGATGTTATTTTGACCAGACACTTTCTTGACCTGCGGAAATGCATTGTCTCAGCTCAAGAATAGTCTGATAACAAAAAATTATTATTGAGAATGAGAATCATCTTTAATACGATATGCAACGAAGGCACAACCTCAACCCCGCACTGCGTCACAATAGAGCGTTGGATGCGAAAACAACTATTTCGAGGATTGGTGGTCAAATGACCCAGGAGACGGTTAAGAACGGCACTGAAGCCCTGTTCACTCGTGAAGGCATGCCTCCCGTTAAGGAAATGATCCCGTGTGCCCTTCAGCACGTACTGGCTTCGTTTGCCGGTATCATCACCCCGGCTGTCATCATGGCCGGCGTCTACGGCTTTAATAGCCAGCAGAGCACCGACATCATCCAGGTCGCGCTCATTCTTTCGGCAATCGACACGGCCCTTCAGGCCTTCGCTCCCTTCCGTCGCATCGGCGGCGGCCTGCCCATCGTCATGGGCGTTTCGTTCGCGTTCCTCCCGGCCCTCCAGGCCATGGGTGCCTCGGGCTTTAGCTTTGGTGCGCTGCTGGGCGGCGAGATCGTCGGCGGCGCCGTCGCGGTCCTCTTTGGTCTGGCTTACAGCAAGATTAAGTGGCTGTTCCCGCCCGTCGTGACCGGTACGGTCATCTTCTCCATTGGCGTCTCTCTCTATCCCACGGCTGTCAAGTATATGGCCGGCGGTATGGGTACGCCGCTGTGGGGCACCCCGCAGGCCTGGTGCGTCGCTCTTATCACCTTCGCCGTGGTCTTTGCGCTCGCCAACTTTGGCAAGGGCACGCTCAAGCTGGGATCCGTGTTCTTTGGCATGATCGTTGGCATGATCGTTTCGATCCCCTTTGGCATGATCGACTTCTCCAGCGTCGCCACCGCTCAGGTCTTCGCCCTTCCCAAGCTCATGCCCTACGCGCTCGAGTTTGATCCCGAGGTCTGCATTACCCTCGCTGTCGTGTTCCCCATGGTCGCCATCCAGGTTATCGGTGACGTTTCCGCCGCCTGCCTGGGCTCCATCGACCGTATGCCCACCGAGCGCGAGCTCTCCGGCGCTATTGTGTCCCAGGGCCTCACCTCTATGGTCGGCGGCCTGCTGGGCGGTCTTCCCACCAGCGCCCTTGGCCAGAACGTGGGCATCATCTGCTCCAACAAGGTCGTCAACAAGTGGGTCTTTGTGATCATCGCGGCCGTCTTTGCCATCGCCGGTCTGTTCCCGCAGCTCTCTGCCGTGCTCTCCGCCATCCCGCAGCCTGTCATCGGCGGCGCGACCGTCGGCGTCTTTGGCACCATCACCATGAACGGTGTGCGCATGTTCACCCGCGAGGGCCTCACGCAGCGCACCACCACCATCGTCGGCACCTCGGTCGTCTTTGGCCTGGGTATTTGGATGGCCAGCGGCTGCCTCGCCGGCGAGGGCATGCCCACCTGGGTGTCCACCGTCATCGGCTCCAACGCCGTGACCCCCACCGCCATCATGGCCATTGTCCTTAACCTGATCCTTCCGCAGACGCCGGTCGTGGCTCAGCACATCGATGCCGCCAAGGATGCCGCTGTGGATCTGGTCCTGCCCGAGAGCAAGAAATAACCAATTCGGTGCTATTCGCCGGCGGACGCATCGCCTCGTCCGCCGGCGCCATGCGGCGCCAAGCCGCACTTCAAAGGGCTTGTCCCTTTGGTGAAGCGTTGACGGGAGAGGGCCCGTTTCCGGTGTAGGCCGGCGCTTCGCACTTCCGCCATGTCAGAGGTGTCAAACCCCGCCCCTGATGTTGAAGGGAGCATTTATGCTTCTGGTCGCTAACGGTTCCGTCTTTACCCGCAACGCTCAGACTCCGTTTATTCCCAACGGTGCGGTCGCCATTGACGGAGATACGATCGTCGAAGTGGGCCCCGAGCGCGAGCTCAAGGCCAAGTACCCGGATGCCGAGTACGTCGACGCCCAGGGCAACCTCATCATGCCCGGACTTATCAACTGCCACACCCACATCTACTCGGGTCTGGCCCGCGGCCTTGCCATTAAGGGCTGCAACCCCACCAACTTCCTGGAGAATCTTGAGCAGCAGTGGTGGAAGATTGACGACAACCTGACGCTCGACGGCACCAAGGCCAGCGCCTATGCCACGATTCTGGATTCCATCCGCGACGGCGTCACCACGATCTTCGATCACCACGCGAGCTTCTGCGAGATTCCGGGCAGCCTCTTTACCATTAAGGACGCCGCTCAGGAGCTGGGCATGCGTTCGTGCCTGTGCTACGAGGTTTCCGACCGCCGTGGCCAGGAAAAGTGCGATCAGGCTATTGCCGAGAACGCCGAGTTTGCCCAGTGGGCCGCCAAGGAGCGTCGCGATAACGACAACCACATGATCGCCGCAATGTTTGGCGGTCACGCCACCTTTACGCTGTCGGATGAGACCATGGATAAGATGGCCGAGGCCAACAACGGTCTGACCGGCTTCCACATCCACGTGTGCGAGGGCATGAACGATGTGTGGGATTCCCGCCTCAACCGCGGCGGCATCAGCCCCGTCGAGCGCCTGCTGCAACACAACCTGCTCGGCCCCGACACCATGCTGGGCCACTGCATCCACGTGACGCCCGCCGAGATGGATATCGTCAAGGAGTCCGGCACCTGGCTGGTTAACAACCCCGAATCCAATATGGGCAACGCTGTGGGCTGCGCCCCCGTGCTCGAGTTCTTCCGCCGCGGCATCCCCGTGTGCATGGGCACCGACGCCTACACCCACGATATGCTCGAGAGCCTTAAGGTCTTCCTGATCATTCAGCGCCACAACGCCGCTATGCCCAACGTGGGCTGGTGTGAGGCCATGACCATGCTGTTCGAGAATAACGCCAAGATGGCCAGCAAGTATTTCGATCGCAAGCTCGGTGTGCTCGAGGCCGGCGCTGCCGCCGACGTCATCGTCATGGACTACAAGCCCTTTACGCCGCTGAGCGAGGAGAACATCGACGGCCACATGCTCTTTGGCATGATGGGCAAAAACTGCCGCACCACCATCATCAACGGCCGCGTCCTGTACAAGGATCGCGAGTTTGTCGGTATCGATGAGGACAAGATCAACGCGTGGACCATGGCTGAGTCCAAGAAGCTCTGGAGCACGCTCAACGATCGCACCTACTAATTCACAAGTAGATTCACGCGCGCCGGATGTTTCGCCGCATCCGACGCGCGTATAGGCGACCTCCGCGGGGTCGCCGGCGCTGTGCTAGCGCTACACCGTATTTGCGCCCGCCGCGCGGTCTCGCCGGGCGTTACAGAGAGGAGCTCATTATGAGCGACATCATG
>DBGAZC010000179.1:0-5815 GCA_048472015.1 Collinsella sp.
TGATGGCCTTCTTGCCCTTGAGGTTCTTCACCTCGTGGCGAGCGCCCTCACCAAAGTACAGATCGCGAGGATTGGTAAAACGTCCCATACTGTGCCTCCTAAACAAGCCCCTCTTAGACTTGCGTATATAACGGAGCACCCAATTGGCTCCGTTAGGACCGTTTTGCGCGTTGCCGGCGATGACAATGCGCGATGTCTAAACGTCTCAACGCTCAGACAAACACTATTCTACCGTTCTGGTTGGTCAGTTATTCACCTAAAGCCGACAATGATGAAACGTTTTTTCTATCCCTGAAGACCCTTGTGGGGCATTCATACTCCCAAGCTGGGCAAACGTTTTATCAAGGTTGACCACATATCCCGGGCAGGACTGTGGCCCTCCAAAATGCGCCCCGTTCGCCGCCAAAAATCGACCGTTTGCGGCACCGTGATACCACTCAGTCGTCCAAGGTGCCGACATTTGTGCGACATCCGTCTTCGTGGTGCAAAGGTGCATGTCCAAGTGCGGCACCCCCGGTGTGCCACATGCGGGTAAACTAGAACCTTATATAGAGACATTTGAACCCTAACCGCAGCAAAGGAGGCCCCATGGCATTCGATCCCATTCAAGAGGATTGCCATCGCCTCGTTCTTGAGGCCTTGCGCCGCGACAATATCCCGCTCACCGACGGTGCCGCCGTAGAGCGTCTGATGGAACAATTCACCCGCAACCCCGCGCCGCTCATCGTGCACGACCGCGACCGCGCCGGGCACCTCATTGCCAAGGTGGTCGAGGCTGTCGACTACCGCATTCCCTTTATCCCTGACGATACCCAGGCAGAGCAAGAAGAGGCCGCTGCCGAGAACATGCTTCGCGAGGCAGCCGCGCTCGACCCCACCAACTGGGATGCCCAGCGCATGTTGATCGCCCTCACCGCCAACTCCAACGAGGAGTACGTACAGTACTTGGTATCCAAGCGCGATGAAGTCGAGCACGACCTGGCACTCAAGATCGCCTCGGCGCAGGACCCCTACGAGCGCGAGGCCGCAGGCGACCTTATGCGCCGTCCCTACCTGCGCTGGCTTGCCGCCCTTGCGTCACGCGCCCTCATTAGCGGCCGCTATCGCATGTCGCTCGAAGCCGCAAACTGCAGCCTCGACTTTGCCCCCAACGATCCGGCCGGCGTCCGCCACACCGCAATGCTCGCCATGGCTAAGCTCGAATACCCCGCCGAGGAGCTCAAGCGCTTTCGCTCTGCCCACTCCGTCCCCTATCTCACCAACACGCCGCTACGCCGTCGTCCCAAGGACGCGGAGCGCGACTTGGACCCATGGACGCTCATCGCGCTGATGAGCGCTGCCTGGCGCGAGCTGGACTACGAGGGCGCCGAGCACTACTTGCGCATCCTTGCACGCTCGTGCCCACACGCAGCCGAGGCGCTCTATTTCCAAACCGAGTTTCCCGATGGCGTCTATGCCCGCGTCAACGTGGGTGTGGGCTCCACCGATGAGCTCGTCCTTGCCCTGTCCGAGGCGACGCCGGTGCTACAGGAGGGCCTGGGCGCGCCCGACAACGCCAGCTTTGCCGCCTGGGTCGCCACCAACGACATCGTGCGCTCCCAGATCGACGAGCGCATCCTGCGTGCAGCCGAGCAGGGGCTTCCATTTAAGGGAGGGGACCTCTAATGGATCCGAGCGTCTACATCCCCGCCTACTTGGAGCGCACCTATCTGGCGTCGCACCCCGAGCTCACCGATGCAGCACGCGAGCTTGTCCATAACGACATTAGTGCGAATCCCCAAAAGTATGCGCAGTCCGAGCATGCTCAGGCGCTGCTGTCCTACGCCGGTGTTCATCGCCACCTGCTCGACGAGCTCCATCGCATCGAGGACATGGGCAGCGACGAGGAATTTGAGCAGACGCGCAACCGCCTGTTCGACGATATGCGTGATGAGCTGCTCAAGATCGTCCGCATCGATGCGCATGTCCTCGATGCCCAGCTACTCGCCATCATCCTAGCGGACACGCCCGTCGACGCCTGCCTGGGCGACCTGATGAAGCTCGAGGCGACCACGGCCGATTACCTGCAGCAAAGTGTGCCCGGGTTCGATATGGAGGCCCCGCACTACTGGGCCAACAAAGTTTTGACGGACGGCGTGACGGCGGCAGAGCTCACCGTGAGCGAGCCGGCCCTTATCGGGTGGCTCCACACGCTCGAGGCCATCTCGCAGCTGTGCATGGCGAGCGCCCGCTACCGCGCTGCTGCCAACTACGCCCGCCGCGTCCTTAAAGCAGAAGGCTATCCCACTCGGGCCGCAGGCACCGTGTTGCTCACCCTCGCCCGCTTGGAAGACCAAGACGGCTTTTTTGCCCTGGCGCATCAGCTCGAGGAACAGATGGGGGCAGACGCACTCGAAAACTCTCCTTGGTACCTGCTCGCCCGCACGATTCTGCTGTTCAAAACAAACAAGATGCGCCCGGCGACGCGCGCGCTGCGTGAGTTCGCTAACCGTTGCGAGGGTGGCGCGTTCTTCTTGCTGAACCCCATGTACCAGACGCCGTATCTTCCCTGCCGACCCGAGCCGCGCGACCCCTGGGACCTTTCGCACCAGGCAGTTTGGGAGGCCGACGGCATTATCTCGGACACCCCCGACTTTGCCCCCTGGGCCAACGCCTGCGAAGATGTATCGCAGCTCGCCCAGGAATTTGCGCGCCGCTACGGCTTTTAGCGACGCGATCGCCCCGACCATGTCATTCACGTTAGGAACGACTTCATGAACTTCCGCTCATCTCTCGCCTGCACCTCGAGCGATATCGCCCGCTGGGGGCTGCGCTCTATCCTTAAGCGCCAGGGCGGCGTACTCCCCGGCCGCATCGCCATGAAGATCGACCCCGAGTTGCTGAGCGACCTCGCCGGCCTTGTCGACCGCAGCGTGGTGATTACGGGTACTAATGGCAAGACCACCACTTCCAACCTCATCGCCGACGCCGTTGCTGCCAGCGGTGCTGCCGTGGTGTGCAACCGTGCCGGCAACAATATGGAGCCTGGTGTGGTAGGTGCTCTGCTCGAGGCCCGCGGCGGCCTTAAACACACCAGCAGCGGCAAGCGCGTGGGCGTTTTTGAGTGCGATGAGCTTTACACCGTACGCGTTCTGCCCAAGCTCAAGCCGACGTACTTTGTGCTGCTCAACCTGTTCCGCGACCAGCTAGATCGCTATGGCGAGATCGATCACACCCAGGAGGTCATCGCCCACGCGTTGGAGCTTTCGCCGGCAACGACGCTCATCTACAACGCCGACGACCCGCTGTGCGCCTCGATTGCCGCGCGCGTTCCCAATGCGAGTATTGCCTTTGGCATCGACGGCGCCACCGACACCGAGTCCGACCGCATTAGCGACTCGCGCTTTTGCTCGCAGTGCAACGCCCCGTTGGAGTACGACTACGTGCAATACGGCCAGCTTGGCGCATACCATTGCCCCTCGTGCGGTTGGGCACGCCCCGCACTGGTCCGCCGTGTGACGGGCGTGAAGCTCGGCTGCGACGGCTACGGCTTCGACCTGGTCTTTGGATCTGCGCCCGACGCGGCTGCCGTACACATCGCCACACGCTACAACGGTCTGTACATGGTCTATAACGTTGCCGCCGCCTTCTTTGCCGCACGCGAGTTGGGCGTGGACACGGCGTTTCTACAGCCTACGCTCGATGCCTACGTCCCCGCCGGCGGACGTATGGGCCGCTGGGAGATCGCCGGCCGTACCGTCGAGGCAAACCTGGCCAAAAATCCCGTGGGCTTCGATCGCCAGATCCAGTCCATTAAAACGGCAGGCGGCAGGCTCTGCGCCTTCTTCCTGAACGACAACGACGCCGACGGCCACGATGTCTCGTGGATCTACGACGTCGACTTCGAGCGCATCGCCGACACACCGGGTCTTGTCGCCTTTGCCGGAGGCACGCGTGCGCACGACATGCAGGTACGCCTCAAGTACGCCGGCATCGATGCCGCGATTATCTCGGACGTCGCGCAGGCAATTGGCGCCGTTGCGGATGAAGCCGCAGGCGACACTTTCTATGCCGTCGCCAACTACACGGCCTTCCCGCCGCTGGTCAAAGAACTCGATGGGCTGAAGGGTGCCGATGCAGCCACGGTTGCTGCCCGCGCTGCAACGTGTGCCGATGGCAGTGCCGTCCCCGTCGGCATCGCGCCAGTCGAGCTTTCGCGCCCGCTGCGCATCGTCTACCTGTACCCCGATGCCCTCAACCTCTACGGCGACGGCGGCAACGTTATCGCCCTCGAGCGTCGCTGCGCCTGGCGCGGCATCCCCGTTCGCGTGGACGAGGTCCGTATGGGCGAGTCACTCGATCTCACCGATGCCGATATCGTCATGATGGGTGGCGGCTCCGACCGCGACCAGCTAGCCGTGGCACACGAGCTGCTCGCCCAAAAAGACAAGGTCGCATCCTATGTTGAGGATGGCGGCTCGCTGCTCGCCATCTGTGGCAGCTATCAGCTGCTCGGCCGTTCGTACTATATGGGCGAGGATCGCATTGAGGGTCTGGGGGTCATTGCTGCCGAAACCGTACGCGGCTCCGACCGCCTGATCGGCAACGTAGCCGTCAAAACCGACCTGGCACCTGAGCCCTTTGTGGGATTCGAGAACCATGGCGGCCGCACGCTTTTGGACGCCGATGCCACGCCGCTCGGAACGTCCGTCGTCACGGGCACCGGCAACAACGGCGACGATGGCTTTGAGGGCCTGATCTACAAGGGCGTCATCGGCACGTACCTGCATGGCCCGGCGCTGCCCAAGAACCCCGAGCTCGCCGACTGGTTGATCGCCCATGCCCTCGAGCGCCGTGGCGATGCACAGGCTGCCGCCCTGCTGCCGCTCAAGCCCCTCGACGACACCTACGAGCACGCCGCCCACGACGCCGCCATGAAGCTCCTCCCCTAGCACCTCACCACCACAAAGGGGACAGGCACCTTTGTGGTGGTTTTTCAGTTTGCCAACGATATGTGAACGGCTAAAAAAGTCTGCTATACTCTTTCCCGCTGTCCCCATCGTCTAGCGGCCAAGGACGCCACCCTTTCAAGGTGGATATCGCGGGTTCGAATCCCGCTGGGGGCACCATTTGAATTGAAGAGCCCGTTACCCTCGCGGTAGCGGGCTTTTTGCTACCGATATGCCGGGATTCGAACCCGACAGGGTGCGAAGCTGAGGAAACGCGCAAGCGTTTTCCAGCGCAGCACGCAAGGAGCGGAGCGACGCAGCGGAAGCGGGCGGCGCCAGCCGCACGCGGACATCCCGCTGGGGGCACCATTTGAAACTAGAAGCCCGTTACCCCCGCGGTGACGGGCTTTTTGCTACCGATATGCCGGGATTCGAACCCGACAGGGTGCGAATCCCGGCATCATCGCAAGGCCTGTGGTCAAAAAATGGCAAATATGAGTACTGTTACCATTTTAGTTACAGCGATTTCATGCCTTCAGAAGGCGATTTAGCCGTCGGGCGTCCTACGGCGGAAAAATTGCAGACGTTTATCGGCTAAGTACTTGGACATATGTTGCGTAACACTACATATTTTGCAAATAAATAATGTTACAGGACTTGTGACAGTACTCATATTTGACGTTTTTTGCCCATAGCCCTTTATACCTAGGCACATCGGCGGCAAAACGGGCTTCAAAGCGTCCTTCGCAAATCAGAACCACCCTTAAAAAGGGTGGTTTGCTCTTAGGGTATAACCCACGGGCCCCGGGCTCGCGTCTAAAGGCGCGGGCCCGGACTTCGTCCAGGCCTAGTGCATCTTGACCCGTGGCGCGCCGGTCGAACCGGCA
>DBGAZC010000180.1:0-3432 GCA_048472015.1 Collinsella sp.
TCATCACGGGCATTGAGCTCGGCAGTCGCATCGACTTCGCGGGCCGCAGGGCTCAAGAACATGTAGCCGATGAGGGCAAGCACAACGCCTACGGTGATGCCGATATCGGCCACGTTAAAGACGGGAAAGTCGATGAAGGTGATGGCAATAAAATCGGTCACAAAGCCAAAAGCCAGGCGATCGATCGCGTTGCCAATGGCGCCACCCACGACCATGGCCATGCCCACAACCTCCAAGCGAGCAAGCTGGGGCGTGCGAAGCAAGTACACGGCAATGGCGACAATGACCGCAAGCGCCAGCAAAGCGAACGCAACGCCATGCCCCTCGCCCATGCTAAAGGCAGCACCGATATTACGGACAAACATAAAGTCAATGACACCGGGGATGACGGTCACATGCAAAGCGTCGCCCACGGCACGAACCGCAAGCTTGGTCAGCTGGTCAAGAAGCAGCACAACCAGCGCCACCCCACCAGCAACACCCAACCGCCAACGCAAAGGCGGCGTCATATCCCCAGTACGACCCAAAGAAATCCCCTACCCTCAAGAACATCGAATAACGTTTAACGCAAAGCAATATCTTATATTGACCAGCAACGAAATAACCGATGATTCGTTACCGACAGCGAAAACCCGCCAGAGGGAGCAAAGTGCCTTGAAGCAAGGCGGCATAGATCTTTTGATCATGCCGCCGAAGCTGAAAGGCAGATTGCCGCTCTGGCGGGTTTGCAGCGTCAACCGGTTACGCGGTTTGGTAAAACCGCGTAACTACAAAGCGTCAGCGCAGCGCTTGCAGATATGTGCGTGGCCGTTGTACTCGCCAACGGTGGTGCGGTAGTTCCAGCAACGGTCGCAGCACTCGCCCTCGGCAGCATCAATGCAGACGGAGAGCTCCTCGCCCTGAGTCAGCTCAACATCGGAGACGATGTAGAACTCGGCCAGATCGACGGCCTTATCACCGGTCAGCAGCGCGTACATCTCGGCGGGAACGACCGCCTTGACGCGGACCTGCTGGCTCTTGGTGAAGGTGCCGGCAGAACGGGCATCCTCAAGGGCCTTGGTCACGGCGCTACGGAGCTCGAGTGAAGCCTCGAGCACGCCCTCGAACTCATTGGCCTCGTCGACCGTGATAGGTGACTTGTACCAATCGAGCAGCGCGGCGTACTTCTGGTGATCGACGCAGCCGGCGGGCGCATAGGCCATGGCCTCGTCGACCGTGTAGGACAGGATCGGCTGCAGGTCGCGCATGAGCATCGAGAAGAGCTCGGCGAGCACGGTCTGGGCGCTGCGGCGCTCGAGCGAGCCGGGCTTTTCGCAGTACAGACGGTCCTTCAGGGCGTCGAGGTACACGTTGGAAAGCTCGGTAACCACGAAGTCGTAGAGCGCACGGTAGGCGCGCGGGAACTCGTAGCTGGCATAGGCGTCGTCGACCTCGGCCTGGACCTGAGTCAGGCGGGCAACCATGAGCTTATCGAGCGGCAACAGGTCGGCAAAGGCGACACCGTCGATCTCGGGCTCAAACTGGCCCTCGAGCTCGGAGAGCAGGAAGCGCAGCGTGTTGCGGAAACGACGGTAGGCATCGGACGTACGAGCAAGGATCTCGTGGTCGATGGAGACGTCTGAGCTGGTGTCGACAGAGGCAACCCACAGACGGATGATGTCAGCGCCCATCTCGTCGCAGACCTTGTTGGGGTCGATGACGTTGCCGAGCGACTTGGACATCTTGCGGCCCTGGCCGTCGAGCGTGAAGCCCTGCGAGACGACAGCTTTGTACGGAGCGTGGCCGTTGGCACCCACCGAGGTGAGCAGCGAGCTCTGGAACCAACCACGATGCTGGTCGGAGCCCTCAAGATACACGTCCGCCGGGTACTCCAGCTCGGGACGGTACTCGCAAACGGCCTTCCAAGACACGCCGGAGTCCCACCACACGTCGAGGATGTCCTTATCGGCCTTGAGGTGATGGCCGCCGCACTTGGGGCAGACACAGGCATCGCCCAGGTAGCTCTCGGGAGCGTCGGTGAACCAGGCATCAGAGCCCTTCTCGTGGAAGAGCTTGATGACGGCGTCGAGCGTAGCGTCGTTCATGACCTTCTCGCCGCAGTCGGCGCAGGTGTAGCTGGGGATAGGCACGCCCCAGTTGCGCTGGCGGCTGATGCACCAGTCAGGACGCTGCTCGACCATGGCGCCGATGCGGTTGGCGGCATGGGCCGGATACCACTTGACGTTCTCGCGGACCTCCTTGCCAGCCTGCTCGCGCAGACCCGTCTTGTCCATCGAGACGAACCACTGGTCGGTAGCACGGAAGAGCACCGGGTGCTTGCAGCGCCAGCAGTGCGGATAGCTGTGCGTGATCTTCTTCTCGAGAACCAAGGTGCCGCGCTCGCGCAGGAACTCAATGATGTGCGGATTGGCCTCATCGGTATCCATGCCGCTGAAGGGGCCACCGGTGCCAAACTCCTCGCCGGTGTAGAACTTGCCGTCGTCATCGACCGGCATGCAGATGTCGGTGATGCCCTCCTTGAGGCAGGCGAAGTAGTCGTCGACGCCGTGGCCGGGAGAGTTGTGGACGATACCGGTACCGTCATCGACACCGACGTAATCGGCCAGCAACGCCACGCCCTCAACACCGTCAAAGATCGGCTGCTTGTAGTGGATGTGGTGGAAGGTCTCGGCGGGGACCACATAGGGCTTGCCGTCAACCATAACTGGGGTGTACTCCCAGCCAAACTCCTCGCAGCACTTGGGAGCCAGGTCCTCAAGCATGACCTCGGCACGGCCATCATGCTCAACGGCGACATAGGCGGCGCCGGGCTTGAGGGAAACGGCCTGGTCGGAAGGGATGGTCCACGGCGTGGTCGTCCAGATGATGAAGTCAACCGGGCCGTCGAAGTTCTCGAGGCCGGCGGGCTTGGAGGTCATCTCAAAGCGCACGAAGATGGAGGGGCTCGTCTCGTCGGAGTACTCAATCTCGGCCTCAGCGAGTGCGGTATGGCAGTGCTTGCACCAATGGACGGGCTTGTGACCGCGATAGATCATACCCTTATCGAACATGGCCTTGAAGACCTCGATGTCGGCAGCGTCATGCTGGTGATAGAGCGTCAGGTAGGGGTTGTCCCAGTCGCCAAGCACGCCCAGGCGACGGAAGCCGGCCTTCTGCAGCTCGATGTTCTCGACAGCGAACTTGTTGCACAGCTCGCGAATCTTGGCAGTGGAAGTCTGGTTGAACTTCTCGGTGCCGAGCTTCTCCTCGACTTTATGCTCGATCGGCTGGCCATGGCAGTCCCAACCGGGGACATAGGGAACCTCATAGCCCTGCATCATCCAGTAACGGTTGATCATGTCCTTGGAGATCTTGTTCATGGCGTGGCCGATGTGGATCGGGCCGTTGGCGTACGGAGGGCCGTCGTGCAGCACGAACTTCTTGTGACCCTCG
>DBGAZC010000181.1:0-2075 GCA_048472015.1 Collinsella sp.
CCTCCGATTTCGTGCATTCCGCATAGGTCAACGGGAACGAGGCCTTTAGCACCGCGCTTTTCTGCACCGCCCAGCCGTTTTGACGCAGGAAACGTAGGTATTCCTCGCTTGTCCACCTGCTGTGGAGGGGGAATCCCGCCATACTCATGAAAAAGGCTTTTGCCTTGCCGGAAACCGAGCTCCCCGCGTGGGTGAAGGTTGGCGCGATGAGCACGCCGTCGTCCTTCAGCACCCGCCTGATTTCTTGCAGGGCCTTTTCCGGATGCGGCACTATGTGAAGCGCGTTGGACGCGATCACCACATCAAAGGACTTCTGTGCATAGGGCAGGCGGAACATATCTTGTACGGAAAAGTGCAGCTTTGCGGATTGATTGTCACGCTTTGCTTCAAGGATCATCTTTGCAGAAGCGTCCGTAGCCTCGATGTGCGCCGCCGCATTTACGATGCTCTTTGCGATAAGCCCCGTGCCGGTGGCAACCTCCAGTACGGTTTTTGCTTTCACCACCGGCCTGATCAGCTCATACATCTTCCCATACGCCGCCCGGTCCTTTCGCATGAAACGGTCGTACCGACCGGCATTCTTGTCCCAGAAGCCCTTGCGTTCGTGCATTGCTATCGCCCCCAAATAGTTAGAGACATCTAACTATAACACACGAATCATGCAGTAAGTCCTTGTGTCCGTTCATGAGAGGCTCGGAGTGAAACGGAATGTTGGGGAGATCGCCCCTGGCAAGCTTGGCCTCATAGTCCGTGACCGCCTCGGCGATGCTGTCTTCCTGGTCGTGAAAGACGAGTGTGAGCAGGTAGTAGCGAGCCTTGTCGCCGCGGTCCGCTCTCGTCGACGAAGATGCTGAGCTCCTAGGCCAATGGGGACTCCTAATGGAATGGATAAAAAATAGCCGGGGGACTCCCCCGGCACTTGGAGGTAGCTCAATGGGCCACCAGTAACCTTATAGCATACTCTAACGGTAAGTGCAGGGGGGCGAGCCGGTACATGGCGTCGCGGCTGATGCGCAGCATCGCGCACGCCTCGTCGGCGCCGAATATCGCGTTGGTCGATGCGATGAGCCTCACCTGGCTCCTGCTAATGCTCTTGGTCATGGTCGTCCTCGAGCTCCTTTCGTCTCGAGGCTCCTTCGCGTGCCCGGCCGCGGGCGGCTCACGGGGTGGTCGCCGCCGTCATTTGCGACGTGCTTGAAGCGGAGGCATCCGATCAGGCCGGCCATGCGTCCTGGGTCGCCAACATCCGTGCAGTGGAGGACGAGATGGCGACTCGCATCGCCGACATGCTCATGCACATGGGCGGCGACTAGACAGGGCGATCCCTGCAACGGGCATTATTATCTGGGAAGCGTTTGATTGCGAGGCACGCCGGTGTGAGGGCCTGAGTCGTCAGGCCCTCACAGGGGGACCGCGATGGTGGCCACCGCGCCGCCCGAGGGGCCGTTGGCGAGCGAGACGGAGCCCCCGTGGGCGCTCGCGGCCTCGGAGGCGGCGTGGAGGCCGAGCCCGTAGTGGCGGCCTCCGTCGCGCGAGGAGCGGGAGGAGTCGTCTGTGAAGAGGCGCTCACAGCCGCGCTCGAGGGCGGCGGGAGAGAAGCCCGGTCCGTCGTCGGCCACCTCGATGACGAGGCGCCCGCCCGCGACGTCGCAGGAGACAGCCACGCGCGAGCGTGCGTGCTCGGCGGCGTTGGCCACGAGGTTCGCGACGGCTCGCGCCAGGCTGGTTCGGTCGAGTGGGGCCTCGGGCGCGCCCGCGACAGCGGGGCCCGTGGCCGCGTCGAGCGTCACGCCTCGCGCCCGGGCGATCTGGGCAGCCTCGGCGAGGACCTGTTCGCAGAGCTCGGCCGGCCGCATGGGGGCCCTCTCCGCCCCGCCGGACCCGCGCGAGGCCTCGATGAGCAGGCGCACGTAGCCGTCGAGCCTTTCGACACCGCCGGCTATGTCGCGCGCGGCGGCCGCGAGGTCGGCGTCTTTCTCGTCTTCCAGCTCCTCCGCCACGAAGTCGGCGTTGGCGCGCAGCACGGTGAGCGGCGTCTTGAGGTCGTGGGCGAGCGACGCCACCTGCTCGCGCTG
>DBGAZC010000182.1:0-3798 GCA_048472015.1 Collinsella sp.
CCCTCGAGCATCTCGGTCATAAGCTCGTCGTCATCGAACTCCGAGATGGCCTCGGCGGCCTGGGCAGTATCGAGCTGCGCAAACACCTGCGCACGCAGGCGCGGGTCGAGCTGCTCGATAATGTCGGCGATGTCGGCAGGGTGCAGCTCGCCAAGCGTCTTGTGCGACACCGAGAGTTGAATGTTCTTGGTCGAGCGGTCGAGCAGGTCCATGTAGGACCAAGCGATGATGTCCTCGCTGAGCGGCTTGCCCAGGTGCTTCATAAAGCCTTCGACGATACGCTCGAGCGCGGGGCTGATGGCACGTAGCAGACCGCGGGCACCGACCTCGGCGCCCAGCAGGCGCAGCTGATTTTCGCCCGACATGGAAAACTTGATGTCGTTTACGCGCACGACCTTCATGCCCTGCGTGTCGACAATCTGCTTGTTGAGCACATCGCGGGCAAGCAAGAGTTCGGTCGGCTGCAGGTACGAAAAACGGATTTCGGTGGCCGACGTCTTAAGGTGTGCACCCGTCTCGTCGATACGGTCGACCCATTTACGCCAGCTAATCATAAACGGCGTCTTGCCGGGTCCGCGGAACGCGAGCGACGTCACGTGCGGAAAAACTTCGCCGGTAGCAATGCCAAAATCGTTCACCACGCCGAGCTTTTCGCCGTCGACGTCCAAGACCGGCAATTTGAGCATCTCACTCAGATAATTCAATGGTGCTCCCCATCATTATTCCTCCGGACGCGACCGCGCGTGCGGCGTCCGGGGGCTTCTGGATATGTATACGCATGCGCGGGCGGCACGCCGCTCGACGCTTACACCCCGTGCATGCGCAAAAAGCACCTGCATGGGGTCATCGACTGTATGGTCGAGGTTTGGATTTCACCTGTAACCTTTCTCTTGACCCTCATTAACCGCAGTAACTATAGCATCAGCATCGCCCTGCGGCATCGAATTTATGCGCTGCACATTGCAGGCATACCAAACGCTGACGCATCCGTGACATAGCCATTGGGGACGTTCTTAAACGACCACCCAATGACTACTCTGTGGTGTCGTCGTCCTCGGCAAGTTGGGGGAACACGGCGTCCTTGGGCATGGTGGCCTTCGTCAGCGAGGTGAGCTTTTTGCTCAGCGACGTGTCCGTCTTGACCAGGTCGCTGAGCGTCACGATCTTGTAGCCGTCGGCAATGAGGCCGTCGATAATCTGCGGCAGCGCCTCGAGCGTCTGCTCGGCGCATTCGTCTCTATCGGTGAGCAGCACGATATTGCCCGGCGTCACCGAATCGAGCACCGTCGAGACCTGCTCGTCGGCACCGTTGAGCAGCCAGTCGCCCGAGTCAATATTCCACGAGACCACGGCGGAGACCAGGTCCATCGCATCAATCCAGTTTTGCTCGTCAAAGGCAGCGTAGGGAGCACGCAGCAGCATCGTCTTCACGCCGGTCGCCGACTTAATCGCATCGGTGCCTTTCGTGATCTGTTCGCGTACTGCCTCACGGTCCCGACCCTTGAGCGAATCGTCGCTGTAGCTGTTGGATCCGATCTCGCACCCGGCATCGACAATCGCCTTGGCCGTGGCAGGCGAGGCCTCGGCCGCATCGCCCGAAAGGAAGAACGTCGCGGTGACGCCCTTTTCCTTGAGCACCTGCAGGATCTGCTTGGTGGCGCCGCTCGGACCCTCGTCAAACGTCAGCGCCACGTACTTTTTGTTGCCCTTGGGCGCCACGCTGGCGCACGCAACGACGCAATCGGTGGCGGGCACAACCTCGCCGCGGTCTTGCGTCTTGCCCGACTGCTCACCAACCCACACCTCGGAGCGGCCCTGGACACCCCACGTCTGCACATACTCGATAGCGCCCGTACCCTCGACCTTGAGCTTGGGCTCGATAACCGTAGCCTGAACCTCGTGCTTCTCGTAGATGTTACGGCCATCCTTGACCGTCACCTTCTCGCCGCCCTCAAGTTCGCGGCTATCCCATTTGCCCTGCTTCACGCGCTTGCCGTCGACCTTCACCGACAGCTTTTCGCCCCCATGGCGCTTGAGCACGCTGTCATCGACGGCCAGCAGGTCGCCTGCGTCGTAGGTGTCAGTCAACTCCTGGTCGTCGATGAGATTCTGCAGCGTAGAGCCCACACGCACCGCGGTCTTCTGGCCGTTGAGCTCCACGTCCACACTGCGGTTGACGTAGCCCACGACGGCAGCGATAAACAGCACGAGTGCGCAACCCACGGCAATGAGCGCATAGGGCAAGCGAGACGAACGACGGGGCGTACGGCTGTTGCCGATGCGAGCGCTGCGGTCGCTAAAGCCGCGGCTATGGTTGAGATACATCGCGCCGGGCTTACGGTGACGCTTGCGCTGACCGCTGGGCAGCTGCCCCAGGTCGCGGCGCGCCGTCGGACGCGCACCCGAACGCCCGTTTAAGTTGGATCCGTTTTGGCGCATGTGCCCTCCCCCATAAACACAGCAAGCCGGAGCAACAGGTCTCCGGCTTGCCTCCCATCATTTGGTACGTCGCTATTTTGTAGCTTTTGACGAGCCTCCGCTCGCCTTTTGGTATTCGTCCTTAAAGGCCTTGAACATGCCGCGCGTCTTGCCGAGCTGCTTGCCCAGTGCGCGACTGCCCTTGTCCACGGCAACCGATCCCTTGTCGTCGAGCACCTTGGCGCCCTTTTTGACCTTGTCGCCCACCACGACGCTGGCCTCGGCGGCCTTGGCAGCCGCACCGCCCGAATACCCGAGCGACTTGACCTCGTCCGAGACGACCATCGCGCCGTTCTCGTAGCCGCGCAGCATCGTCGGCGGCACCTGCGTGTCACCAACCAAAACACTCGAAGCAGCACCGGCGGTCACATAGAATGCCTGCACGATGCCCGAGCGCGGCTTGAACTCAACGTCCGAGCAATAGCCCACGACGTCGCCCGATTCCGTGCGCACGTCCATACCGACCCAGATGATGCAATCGTCCAGGTTGATGTCGAGGCGCTTGGCCGCAGCGGTATCGTAGGTGCCCTTGACGTCGTCAACCGCGATGGCGCCCTCGTAGACACCAATGGCGTCGAGCGCTACGAATCGGTCGGGACGCTCGATCATACCCGCGATATCGGACTGGCGGACCATAAAGCCGACCACGCGCGTACCGCCCGGGGTAAAGACCGGAAAGTGAATCTTTCCGAGCTTTTTAGGGCTGCGCGGTGTGCCGTCCTTTTTGGTACGCTTGTCCTCAGTAGGCTTGCGATAGATCTTGGCGCCGACAAAATCCCCGGCGCGCATTATGCCTCGGTCGAGGGCTCCGCAGCCTCGGTATCAGCCTCGACGGCGTTCTCGACCACGACGTCGGCGGCAGGCGTCACGTTGCCGCCCGAAATGGCGTCGTTGAGCTGCTCGCGCAGCTGGTCCATGCGCTCGCGGGCCAGGTCGACCTTGGCGCGCAGGTCGTCGGTCTTGGCGTCGACCATCGGGCCAAAGTCATTCACCGCAGCACGGGCCTCCTCGGCGCTGTGCTCGTAGGTGTCGCGCATATTGTCCCAGGCGTCGTTGGCGATATCGGCAGCCATGGCGCGGGTCTCGGCGCCCGAGCGCGGGGCCAGAGCAACGCCGACAATAGCGCCGGCAGCGGCACCAAAAAGTGCGCCGGAGACAAAGCTGAAAGTCTTACCCATGATCATTCCTCTCCTGCGGGCACGTCGGTGCCCACCGTTTGAATGCTGTCCATTATACCCGCAGCGCATCACTTGCCGCTCCGCTCATCTGCGTACGGCAAAGGCGCAGGTACGTGATGGTGATAAACGCGTAGGCCTACTC
>DBGAZC010000183.1:0-12064 GCA_048472015.1 Collinsella sp.
CGACTCGAATTCTTGACGGCCTGAACAATCGTCAATATCGGTCGGAGGGGTGGCTTTGTAAAGCCGTTTGTCTCCACCCGCGTAGCGGGTGGTTTAAAGCTGGCCGCTGCGCGGCCAGCGGACTAAAGTCTTGAACAAAAAGCCGGGGCCCGCGCGATGCGGACCCCGGCTCAATACCGTGACGATATGTCAGTTACGTTCTACACATAGAACAGAATGTCGTCGTAGGTCGGAACCGGCCAGTAGTCGGCGGCCACGATCTCCTCCATGGCATCCACGGCGGCGCGCAGCGTATCCATAGCGGGAACGACCTCGTGTGCATACACATTGGCCTGCTCCTGGCCATCGAGGGCCTCGGCCTTCTGATGCACGGCGTCGAGCGCCTTAATGGAGTCGTTGATGGCAGTGATACCGTTGCAGAGCTTGTTGAGCGTATTCTGCTCGCACTGCATGGCGGCCTCGGCGCCGGCGGCGCGAATAGTCTCAAGGCCCTTAGCGACCTTGGTGGCATAGGCGGTAATGACCGGGCGATAGGTACGACGCGCCTCGCGAACCATCGTGGTAGCCTCGATGTTCATGAGCTTGTTGTACTTCTCGAGCTTGCAGTCGTAGCGGCACTGAGCCTCGGCCTTGGTCAGGACACCCGTCTCCTCGAAGAGCGCGATAGCCTTATCGGAAACAAAGGCGGGCAGGGCATCGGCCGTGGTCTTGTTGTTGGCAAGGCCGCGCTTCTCGGCCTCAATGGGCCACTCGTCGGAGTAACCGTCGCCGGAGAACAGGATGCGCTGGTGATCGGTCAACACCTTCTTGCAGTACTCGAGCGCGGCATCCTGGAACTCATCCTCGGGCGTACCCTCAAGCGCGTCGGCGAAGGACTTGAGCGACTTGGCCACGGCGGCATCGAGCACCAGGTTGGAGTCGGAGACGTTCTGTTCGGAGCCGCAGGCACGGAACTCGAACTTGTTGCCGGTGAAGGCAAACGGGGAGGTGCGGTTGCGGTCGGTGTTGTCCTGCATCAGCTTGGGCAGGGTATCGGCGCCCAGGTCGAGCACGCCGCGCGTGGCATGGACGGAAGCCTTGCCATCGATGATCTTCTCGACGACCTCGGTAAGCTGGTCGCCCAGGAAGATGGACATAATCGCCGGAGGAGCCTCGTTGGCGCCCAGACGATGGTCGTTGCCGGCCGAGGCAACGGAGGCACGCAGGAGCTCCTGATAGTTATCGACGGCCTCGATCACCGCGGTGAGGAAGACGATGAACTGCAGGTTGTCGAGCGGGGTGTCGCCCGGATCGAGCAGATTCTCGGACTCGGTGCCAAGCGACCAGTTGTTGTGCTTGCCCGAACCGTTGATGCCCTCGAAGGGTTTCTCGTGCAGCAGGCAAACCAAGTCGTGGCGGGAGGCGATGAGCTTCATTTTCTCCATCATGACCAGGTTCTGGTCGATGGCCTCGTTGACTTCGCCATAGACGGGGGCGAGCTCATGCTGGCAGGGAGCAACCTCGTTGTGCTTGGTCTTGGCGGGAATGCCGAGCGCCCACAGCTCATCGTCCAAGTCCTTCATGTAGGCCGAGACGGTGGGGCGGATAGCGCCAAAGTAGTGCTCCTCGAGCTCCTGACCCTTGCATGGAGCAGCACCAAAGAGGGTGCGGCCGGTAATGACCAGGTCCTTGCGCTTGCGGTAGGCGTCCTTCTTGATCAGGAAGTACTCCTGCTCGTCGCCCACGGAAGGAACGACCTTCTTGGGGGTCTTGCCAAACAGTGCCAAAACGCGCTTGGACTCACGCGAGAGTGCGGTCATGGAGCGCAGCAGCGGGGTCTTCTTGTCCAGGGCCTCGCCCGTGTAGGAGCAGAAAGCCGTGGGGATGCACAGGACATCGTCCTTGATAAAGGCGGGGCTGGTGGGATCCCAAGCGGTGTAGCCACGGGCCTCGAAGGTGGCGCGCAGGCCGCCGTTGGGGAAGCTCGAGGCATCGGGCTCGCCCTGGATGAGGTTCTTGCCCGTAAACTTGGTAATGGCGGTGCCGTCGTGGTTGGGCTCGAGGAAGCTGTCGTGCTTCTCGGAAGTAATGCCCGAAAGCGGCTGGAACCAGTGCGCGTAGTGCGTCGCGCCCTTGGAGATGGCCCAGACCTTCATGGCATGGGCAACGGCGTTGGCCACATCCAGGTCGAGCGGCTCACCGCCCTCGAGGGTTGCAGCAAGGCGCTTCCAAATGTCCTTGGGGAGGTAGTCCTTCATGACTTCCTCAGAGAACACCATGGTCCCGAAGCGGTCAGTAAGTTCGGCCATACGGAACTCCCTTCGTATCGGCACCGCGTGAGAAGCGGTGTTGATTACTAACGAACGAGTCATAGCTTAGACTCGCCGTGTTTCCGCGACATTACCGTTATGTTGCTGTCGCGAAACCAATCACTGAGGTTACCCTATCGAGGCGGCGTTGCCACCCTCAACAGCCAATCAACTGCATAAATTGCAGACCTCTCCCCATGGTTTAAGGGTAGTCAATTTGGGACGGGGCTTTATTAACTGGTATTTCGTATCAGATACCATTCGATATAGCCCCATCCTACATTGACCGCACTGTTATAGGAAATGCCGATAGCGAAGCATTTTCGATTGGTATCCCCAAATAGCGAGTGAAACTCCATCGTGGCACAGTGGTGCTGTAGAATCCTTACAACACATCGCACTATTACGTATCTAAAGGAGCACGATATGCGCGTCGACGAGCTTTTTAAGCAGGCAGCATCCCAGGGCACCGTACCCGTTTCGTTTGAGATGTTCCCGCCCAAGGGCGAGCTGACCCTCGACACGGCTCGCAAAGTGGCAGGCAATCTGTGCAAGCTTTCGCCGAGCTTTGTCTCGGTCACCTGCTCAGCCGGCGGCTCGGGTAACGGTGCCACCACCGCCCCCATCGCGCATATGATTTCGAGCGAATTCGATACGCCCTCGGTAGCGCACCTCACCTGCGTGGGCCGCACCCACGCCGACATCGCCGCCAAGATCGACGAGTATCGCACCGCCGGCGTTGAAAACATCCTGGCCCTGCGCGGTGATCTTCCCGCTGGCGCGACCGAGGACGACAAGCCCGCCTCGGACTACGCCTACGCCCGCGACCTTATCCCCGAGCTCGTCGACGCCGGCTTTTGCGTGGGTGCCGCAGCCTACCCCGAGGGCCACATTGCCTGCGAGGATCTCAACCTCTCGGTCGAGCACCTCAAGCAAAAACAGGACGCCGGCGCGAGCTTCTTTGTGACGCAGCTCTTTTTTGATAACGAGTGCTTTTACCGTTTTCGCGAGCTTGCCGACAAGGCCGGCATCACCGTGCCCATTACCGCGGGCATCATGCCGTTTATGGGCAAGTCGCAGATCAGCCGCATGGTCTTTATGTGCGGTGCGTCGCTGCCCTCCCCCGTCATCAAGATTCTCGCCAAGTGCGAGAACGACCCCGAGAGCCTGCAGGCGGCCGGTGTAGATTATGCTGCTCGTCAGCTTTGCGACCTTAAGGAGCACGGTGCCGACGGTCTGCACCTGTACACTATGAACCGTCCTGCAATCGCCGCGACCATTATGGAGCGCCTGGGGTAATGGAAAAACCGCACGCCGATATAACCGTTGTTGAAGTGCCGGCCGACCTTGCGTCGCCGGCGCTTTATCGTATCGACGCTGCCCACCACCCTCGTGTCGACCGTGCCGAGATGCTGCGCTACCTGGGCTACGGCGGCCAGCAGATTGAGCCAGAGCTGTCGCAGCGTATTGAGCTTGTCGTTGAGCGTCTGGAGCTGGACATTGAGCCCCGCGGCGTGCGCCGCACATTTGCCATCGATGCCACGGGAGTCGATGAACAGGGCGATCCTTGCATTCGCTTGGTCGGCACCAACGTTGAGCTGCGCGGTCGCGATATCTATCGCCACCTCAAAGACGCCCGCTTTGCCGCACTCATGGCATGCACCCTCGGCATGGACGCCGAGCGTCGTCTGCGCACCACGGGAGCCCAGCAGCCCCTGGAGGGAGCCGTGCTCGACGCCGCATGCTCTGCCTATGTAGAAGCCGCCGTCGAGCAGATGGACCAGCAGGTCAAGGCTGCGGCCGCCGCACACGGACTCGCCGGTAACTGGCGCTTCAGTCCCGGCTACGGCGACTGCCCGCTTACGGCCCAGCGCTCAATCGTTGCTGCGCTCAACGCTACGCGGCTCATCGGGCTTACCGTCACGCCTACCAGCCTGCTCATGCCCACAAAGAGCGTGACCGCGGTGATCGGTCTGTTTGACGGCGAGGTCCACGACGCCCAGAGCCGCCCCACCTGCAATATCTGCCGCATGCGCGAGCACTGTCGCTTCCGCGCCGCCCACACCACCTGCTATTCCAGCCATTAGGAGCCCTCGATGTTTACTCCGCTTATCACTCATGATCTGGACGGCGCCGCGCTGGCGGCGCCCGTTGATGCCGCACGCCGCAATGGCGCTGTATACAAGACGCGCACAATCGACGACCTTCGCATTAAGGACGATCGCCTGCGCGCCGCCATCGAGGGCACGGGGCACCTGCTGTTCGACGGCGGCATGGGCACCATGCTGCAGGCGGCCGGCATGAAAGCCGGCGCCCTGCCCGAGCTGCTCAACTTTGAGGAGCCTCAGGTCATTACCGACATTCAGCGCCAATACGTCGAGGCTGGCTGCGACATGATCACCGCCAACACCTTTGGTGCCAACGCCCACAAGCTCGACGGCGCCGCCACCGTGGCAGATGTCTTTGCCGCCGCTGTCGCCTGCGCCCGCGCGGCCGGTGCCCACTACGTCGCCGGCGATATCGGCCCCATCGGCGCGCTACTTCGCCCCTTGGGCACCCTGAGCTTCGACGAAGCCTATGACCTCTTTGCCGAGGAAGTGCGCGCCGGCATCGATGCGGGCGTGGACCTCTTTATTATCGAGACCATGACTGACCTTGCCGAGATCAAGGCGGCGGTCCTCGCCTGCCGCGAGAACTCCGACCTGCCCGTCTTTGCCACCATGACCTTTGAGGAAGACGGCCGTACCTTCCTGGGAACGAGCCCCGAGGTCGCCGCCATCACCCTCGACGCCATCGGCGCCGACGTCCTGGGCATCAACTGCAGCCAGGGCCCGGCCGAGCTCCGAGGACTCGCCGCGCGTATGCTCACCGTCACCGACAAGCCCGTTATGGTGCAGGCCAATGCGGGACTGCCCCGCGTGGACGATGACGGCAATACCGTCTTTGACATCCAGGCACCCGAATACGCCGAGGCCGTCGCCGGCATGATTGAGGACGGCGTGAGCGTCGTGGGTGGCTGCTGTGGCACCACGCCCACGCACATGGCGGCACTTCGCACCCTCATCGACAATCACACGCCCAGCCCGCGTCACCGCAAGCCCAGCATGTCGGTCACGAGCGCCCAGACGGTCGTGGACCTCCCCTGCGACGGCCACAAGATCGCCGTCATCGGCGAGCGCATCAATCCCACCGGCAAAAAGCGCCTGCAACAGGCCCTGCGCGACGGCGACCTAGACTACGTCGTGAGCCAGGGCATCAGCCAGCAGGAACAGGGCGCCGACATCCTGGACGTCAACGTAGGCCTGCCCGAGATCGACGAGGTCAAGATCATCCAGCAGGCGACCGAGCAGCTCCAGGGCTCCACGCTGCTGCCGCTGCAGATCGACTCCACCGACCCCGCAGCCGTCGAGGCAGCCGTGCGCCGCTACGCCGGCAAGCCCATCATCAACTCGGTCAATGGCAAACGGCAAATCATGGACGAGATCTTTCCCCTAGTCGCCCACTACGGCACCAACGTTGTCGGCCTCACGCTCGACGAAGACGGCATCCCCGATACCGCCGAGGCTCGCTTCGCCATCGCCGAGCGCATCGTGGCAGAGGCTGCCCGTTACGGCATCGGACCGAACCGCATCCTCATCGACTGCCTGGTCATGACCGCCTCGACCAACCAGCGCCAGGCCGAGCAGATCCTGCGCGCCATGTCCCTGTGCAAGGAGCGTCTGGGCGTCAAATGCGCACTCGGCGTGTCGAACATCAGCTTTGGTCTGCCCGCCCGCCCGCTGCTGGGCTCGGTCTTTTTGGCTGCCGCCTTCGGCGCGGGCCTGGACGCCCCCATCATGAACCCAGGTTCCAAGCGCTTTATGGATACCGTCTACAGCTATCGCGTCTTGAGCGTTGAGGACGAGGGCTCGACCGGATACATCGAGCGCTACGCCGGCTGGACCGATCCGTACAAGATCGCCGCTAACCCGGCAGCAGCTCAAGCAGTATCGAGCGATGCCGCACCTGCCGCAAGCACCACCGCAAGCGCCGATGACGATCCCATCCGCCACATGGTCGTCTCGGGCCGCAAAGGCGAGATCGCAGCCGAGACCGAGCGTCTTCTGGCAGATCACGACGCCATGGACCTCATCAACAACCACTTTATCCCCGCCCTCGACGAGGTTGGCGTCCTCTTTGACCAGGGAAAGTTCTTCTTGCCGCAGCTCATGGCCTCGGCCGAGGCCGCGCGCGTGGGCTTTGACACCATTAAGCGGCTGATGCCCGCCGGCGAGATTGCCGATAAGGGCAAGATCTGCGTGGCCACCGTCAAGGGCGACATCCACGACATCGGTAAGAACATCGTCAAGATGCTGCTCGATAACTACGGCTACACCGTCTTTGATCTGGGTCGCGACGTCGACCCGCAGGAGGTGCTCAAGACCGTCAAGGAACGCGACATTAAGCTCGTCGGCCTCTCGGCGCTTATGACCACCACGGTCGTCGCCATGGAGGAGACCATCAAGCTGCTTCATGCCGAGGTGCCGGGCGTCAAGATCATCGTAGGCGGCGCCGTGCTCACCCCCGAATACGCCAAGCAGATCGGCGCTGACTACTACGCCAAGGACGCCGCCGAAAGCGCGCGCATCGCCGAAGAGGTCTTTGGGCAGTAACACAACGGAAACAACCGAGCACCAAAACGTGCCGCATGCGCCACTTGGCACGTGCGGCACGTTAGAATAGATAAGACTATGCTCGTTTTGGCAGATAGGAGCGCAAGGATGGCGATCACGCCCGCAGAAATCGCGGAAACCCGCGGCATGGTTGAGGAGCAGAACCTCGACATCAGGACCATCACCATGGGTGTTTCGCTCATGGGTTGCGGCGACGAGAACCTCGACCGCATGTGCACGAAGATCTACGACCACGTGACGCACACGGCTGAGCACCTGGTCGAGACCGCCGAGAACCTCGAGCGCGAGTACGGTATCCCCATCGTCAACAAGCGCGTTTCCGTCACCCCGGTGGCGCAGATCGCCGCGTGCTGCAAGGATGAGGACCTCACCCCCATCGCGCATGCCCTCGACCGCGCGGCCGAGACGCTCGGCATCGATTACCTGGGCGGCTTCTCCGCGCTCGTCCAGAAGGGCATCGGCGACGCCGACCGCCGCGTCATCCAGTCCATCCCCCAGGCGCTCGCCACCACGAGCCGTGTCTGCTCCAGCGTCAACGTCGCCAGCCTGCGCGCCGGCATCAACATGGATGCCGTGCTCATGGCGGCTCAGACCATCATCGATGCCGCCAAGCTTACGGCAGATGAGGATTCCGTTGGCGCCTCCAAGTTTGTCTGCTTTGCCAACATGGTCGAGGACTCCCCGTTTATGGCGGGCGCCGTTCACGGCGGTGGCGAGGCCGACGCCGTCATCAACGTAGGCGTCTCGGGCCCCGGCGTTATGGCTGCAGCCCTGGAGACGCTGCCCGATTCCGCATCGATGATGGAAGTCGCCGAAAAGATCAAGCAGACCGCCTTTAAGATCACCCGTGCCGGCGAGCTCATGAGCCGCGAGGCCGCCCATCGCCTGGGTGTCGAGAAGGGCATTGTCGACCTGTCGCTGGCTCCCACGCCCGCCATCGGCGACTCCGTCGCGCGTATCCTCGAGATCATCGGCGTGGGCACCTGCGGTGGCCCCGGCACGACCTGCGCGCTCGCCATGCTCAACGATGCCGTCAAGAAGGGCGGCGTCATGGCCAGCTCCAGCGTGGGCGGTCTCTCGGGCGCCTTTATCCCCGTGTCCGAGGACGCCGGCATGATTGCTGCCGTCGAGGCCGGCGCACTTTCGCTCGAGAAGCTCGAGGCCATGACCTGCGTGTGCTCCGTTGGCCTGGACATGATCGCCATCCCCGGCGACACCCCAGTCGAGACCATCGCCGGCATCATCGCCGACGAGATGGCCATCGGCGTCATCAACAACAAGACCACGGCCGTGCGCGTGATTCCCGCTATCGGCAAGGGCGTGGGCGACTGCGTTGAGTACGGCGGTCTGTTCGGCCGTGCGCCCATCATGCCGGTGAACCCCAACGCCGGCACCGTGCTCGCCCACCGTGGCGGACGCTTCCCGGCGCCGCTGAACTCGCTCAAGAACTAGCTGAGGGGGACTGGCGAGGAGCCCCGGGGAGGGCAAATATATAAGGTCGCCTGCTCGGACAGTCCTGACTCGCACGGAGAGCACATTAAGTGCTCTCCGGCTCGTGCGGAACTCGCGATCGACCTTATATATTTGCCCTCCCCGGGGCTCCCGCACAACGGGACCTCGATTGAGTTCTATCCCGGTTGCAGTCGCTTCGCTCCTGCACCACATGGTCGATACGGCGGTTTGGCGTTGGATCGGTTCTTTCTGATATATGCTGGTTGCGGCTCTTCTTTTGGGAGGAGTCGCTTTTTTGTTGCTAGGAGGTTGGCCCGTGGTTGATGGGGATGCTCGCTCTGAGCTTCTTTCTGCTGATTGGAATGACGAATGGATGCGCTTGCAAGCTGATCGGCATCGGGCTGATGATCCTTTTGAGTGGGATAAGCGGGCTCGGCATTTTCGGCCATTGGAGACTGCCCCGTATGCTCGGGATTTTATAAAACTGCTGGCGCTTGAGCCTGGTGAGTCGGTGCTCGATATGGGGTGTGGGGCTGGGTCGATTGCTATTCCGCTTGCTCAGGCTGGGCATCCTGTGATTGCAGCCGACTTCTCCCCCGCTATGTTGGGCACCCTTGATGCCGGCGTTGAGTATTACGGGCTCGAGGATCTTATTACACCGCTTGAGCTTGCTTGGGATGATGACTGGTATTTGGTTGGACCGATCGCAAAAGCGGTGGATGTTGCCTTTGCCAGTCGGTCGGTTACGACGACCAATCTAAAAGGTGCGCTTGCCAAGCTTGACCGTACGGCTCGTCGGCGTTGTGCTGTCACGATGGTCGCCAACTCCAGCCCGCGCTATGATCTGCACTTGATGAACGCTATCGGTGCCTCGGTTACCTGCAGTAATGGTTTTGTGTATGCCTTTAACATCCTTATTCAGATGGGTGCGCTGCCACAGGTTACATACTTTGAATCGCCCCGCCGCGACACCTTCGATAGTCTCGAGGCGGGCGTGGCAGACTTTTCTCGCATGCTCGAACATGGCAACGAGGATAAGATCGACCGCCTGCGCGACTATATCGCCCAGCACATGATCGAGAATCCCCATGCCGGTGAGCCGGGCTCCAAGGGTGTGCCGCAGGGACGCTATATACTCGACCACGTCCGCAAGGTCCGTTGGGCGTTTATTGCATGGGAGCCGGTCTCTGCACCCCGCTCGTAGTCTGTTCGCAGCCCGCACCGCCCACTCACTCGGCATCCGCATTCTTTTTGAACTGGGCAAACGCGCTCCACACCGCGCCGTTCCTGCGCTATCGTGGGACAGCTCACGTAGATTAAGGCCCCATTGCGGGGCGCCCCATACATAGAAAGCGAGAACCCATGGCACTGACAGGAGCACAGGTCAAGCAGCTTCGCAGCATGGCCCATCACCTCAACCCCGCCATCATCATCGGCAAGTCCGATGTCAACGAGGGCACCGTCGAGCAGACGGTCGCCTATCTGGAGAAGCACGAGCTCGTTAAGTGCTCCGTGCTCGATGGCTCCAGTCTTTCCGCCCGCGAGGCCGCCGAAGAGCTCGCTGAGCGCTGCCACGCCGAGGTCGTCCAGGTCATCGGCCGCAAGTTCTCGCTGTATCGCGAGTCCTCGCGCAAGGACATCGAGAAGATCAAGCTCGTCTAAGAGCCAATGATCCGGCGAGCCAACACATAGCAAGCTTACGGGTGCCCAAGTACTTCGGGCGCCCGTTTTTTATCGCTCGACCAGCACGCGATTGAGCCGCCCCTCCACCAAACGCTCGTATAGACGCCGCGTCTCGGGCTCGGGCACGCCATTGACCTGCTCCCTCAGATGGTGCATATGCCCGCTGTACAGCTCGACGATATCGCGCCGCCGCCCCGCCGCACTGTAGACGCGCATGGCGCAGCGCACCATATCCTCACGCGACGTTTCCTGCCGAAGCCCCGACTCCGCCAGCCAAATCGCCGACTGCAGATCGTTTTCTTCTAGAGCGGCATTCGCTCCCTTAATCATGCAATCGATGCACTTTGACTGCATAATGCGTCGCATACGCAAAAAGTAGGTGGGATTACAGCCATTGGGAACATACAGCGGTCCGGCATAAAGCTGCTCAATCTTAAGGCACAGCTCAACTAAATGGGGCCCGCGCGCACCCGTGCGATTTCCCAAAACCTCGCGGCTTATCTGGTCGAACAGCCGTACATCGGTCTTGACGTAGTCGCTGTTGAGTCCGATGCATTCATTTTGGATGAGCACACACGACTTGCCATCCGGCGTCGGCCCCAAAGCCGACCGCAAGCGCGATATCGTCGAGTACAGGTTGTTGCGGGCGCTATTGAACTCGGCATGGGGCCACAGCTCCATGGCCAGCGTCTCACGATCGACGAGCGCATCCATGCCCAGTGCAAGCCGCTCGGCAAGCGTCGCCGCCTTCTTGCGGCGCCACATTTTATCCGTGATGGGAAACCCGTCGCGCTCGGCGCGAAACGCACCAAACATGCGAATCTCGATATGGTCGATGGTATCGACGGCTTCAACCTCGCCGGCCTGGAACAGGCGCTCGCCCTCCCCTTCCAAATCGTCGCGCAGCGAGTACCGCGACAGCTCGCGCACGGGAAGCTTCTTGCGTATCCTGCCCGCCGGCTCGCCCAGACAATGCATGGCAAGGCGCGCAAAGAGCCGATACGATGGCTCTAGAATCCCCGCACGATTCATGGACATCCAGGCCGCAAGATCGCTATCTCGCCCCGCACAGGCCAAATGCAGCGCCACCATCCAGGCTTCTGCTCCACCAACCTGCGTCTGGCTTATATCGAGTAGCTCCGCTTCCTCGCGCACCGAAACCATCGATGTATTTCGCAGATACGCTGCGCGCTCCAGCAGCAATGCGTTATCGCGCATGTACGCAATCGACTCCTCGGCAAGTTTGAGCACTTGGACCGCACGGAACTTTGCATTAACCGGCCGTCCCTCTGCCAGCGACTGCCAGCCTTCTAGCAACAGGCCAAACAGCTGAATCTGGTTGTCGCGCATGCGCACGGCAAAACGATCGAGCTCGTTGAACGCCGCGTCGTCGGTTACCGGCAAGCCGGAAAGGAGCCGCCGTGCCGCCAACACCATGCGCACCCAGATAGCCATCGCCTTAAGCCCACGTATGTCGAGCGCCTCCCGCACCACCGTCATCTCGTCGTCGCGCTCGTCGGTTCCCGCAAACGACCCGTCAAAGAGCTCCACCAGCATGCTATCGGCCCGTATAACAATCCCCGCGATGTCGAGCTCGCAGTCGTAGGCCTTGCTCGTTTTGAGCTGCTGTAGAACGCCGCCGTCATCTCCCCGCTCGGTCAGACAGCGCTTGACCTCAATATGCGCAGACAACATATCGAGTGCGGTATGGGATGTCTCGATTTCTGGCACGGCCAGGTTCGTAGGAAGCCCAAGCCCGTTGTCCCCATAGCAAACAGCCGTCAGTGTCTGGGCCACCCTCCATGAAACAGGGTCTATTTCGCAGGCCGCCCGTTCGCCCCCGCGCTCGATAACCGATGCCATATAGCGAGCGAGCTTTGTATTGGACACGCTGACCGCTGCCAGATATACGCCGAGCGCCTCGGCAGGCGTTGGCTCTGGAGCCGGATCGTCGGCATCGATCGTGCC
>DBGAZC010000184.1:0-3556 GCA_048472015.1 Collinsella sp.
CAGCAGCTTCTCGGTAAGCGTGGTCTTACCGGCGTCCGGGTGGCTGATGATCGCGAATGTGCGGCGCGACGAGATTTCATCCGACAGGCTTGCCATGCGGATCCTTTCTTGCATTGAGTGCATTACGTCGTTGTAACCGCATTATTGTAGCCGCGAAACCTCGCTCTAGAGCGCCTATCAGGACAAATTCATCAGTTGGGGCCTGGGTAGCCGGCCCAATCAGCATTTGCCTCTTGCATAACTGTGCATAGTGTATATATACTGTGCTTACCGGTTATATACACGTGTAGCCCATCAGCTAAGGAGCCGCTGTGGACATCATCCTATCCAATTCGAGCGATAAGCCCATCTACGAGCAGATAACCTCGCAGGTCAAAGCTCAGATTTTATCGGGCACGCTCGCTGCGGGCGCCAAACTCCCCAGCATCCGTGCACTCGCGAGCGATCTTGGCGTGAGCGTCATCACCACCAAGCGCGCCTACGCCGACCTGGAGCAGCTCGGGTTTATCTGCACCGTGCAGGGCAAGGGCTGTTTTGTCGCCGAGGGCAACCAGGAGCTTTTGCGCGAAAACCAGCTCTGCCATATCGAAGAGCTACTTGCGAAAGCGGCGAGCCAAGCCGAAACCCTGGGCGTCACGCGCGACAAACTGCACGAGATGCTCGACCTGGTGGCCCCCGAAACCATGCAGTAGCCATCTGCAAGAAAGGCTATACCATGCAAAACTTGCTAGAACTCAAAGGCATCTCACGCACTGTAAGCGACCGCTTTTCGCTGCGCGACGTCACGCTTGCCGTGGAGCCCGGCCAGATCGTCGGCTTTGTTGGTGCCAATGGTGCCGGCAAAACAACGACGATTCGCGCCGCGCTCGGGCTTATCAAGCTCGATGCCGGCGAGGTGCACCTGTTTGGGCAGCGCTGTGGCGCCGACGCGCCCGATGAGACACAGCGCTGCCTGCGCTCCCGCGTCGGTCTCGTCCTGGACACATGCCCCTTCCCTTCAACGCTCAAGGCGGGCCAGATCGAGGCACTCGTAGGCCCGGCGTACCCCACCTGGAGCCACGACACCTTCGCCAGCCTCATCGACCGATTTGGCTTGGATCCCAAGGCAAAGGTCAAGGACCTCTCCCGCGGCATGGGCATGAAGCTGCAGCTTGCCTGCGCGCTCAGCCACCAGGCCAAGCTGCTCGTTTTGGACGAAGCCACCGCGGGCCTCGATCCCATGGCACGCGAGGAGCTGCTCGATGAGCTGCTCGCCTTTGTTTCCGACGGCCTGCACAGCGTGCTGCTCTCGAGCCATATTACGTCCGACCTCGATCGCGCCGCCGACCGCGTCATCTGCATCGATAACGGCTCGATTATTTTTGACCTGCCGCGCGAGGACATTACTGACCGCGCCGGCATCGCCCACTGTACCCAAGCACAGGCCGCCGAGCTTATGGCTTGCGTCGAAGGCGCCCGTGCCGTCCACCACGCCTATAGCGTGGACGTGCTCGTGCCCAACCGTCGCGAAACGCTCGAAGCCTTTCCCGAGATTCCCTGCGATCGGGCAACCATTGATGACTATCTGCGCCTCATGCTGAAAGGGGCTTCGAAATGAAACGCGCCTTTATGTCCGAGCTCGCCATCGTTCGCACGCTCACCCCGAGCATCGCGGGCGTCGGCCTGTTCATCTTCGTCGTGCTAACCCTTGCCAACGCGTCGGATGGCGATTCCGGCATGAGCGCCGGCGCCTGCGCGGTCAGCGCCATGTCGCCCATCATGGTCATGAGCTCGCTGGCCGGCTTCGACAATCAAAACGGATGGGAGCGCTATCGGGCAACGCTGCCTCTCACGCGCAAAGACATTATTTGCGCACGCTACCTGTGCATCGTTGTCTTCTCGGCCATCATGGCCTGCGCCGCCGTGCTTTTGAACATCATCGCCCTTCCGTTCTTCAACAGCGCGGGCGTGGCCTCGACAGGACAAACCATCTTTGAGATCGCAATTGCCTCGGCAGCATCGATGCTCATCTCCCTCATGATGGTGTTCTTGGCACAGCCGCTGTTCTTCCGATTTGGACACATGGAGGCACTGCGCCTATCCGTTGGCCTGTTTGCCCTACTCGGATGCCTTACCATGGCAGCGCTGAGCTCCTCCAACCCCATCAGCAACTGGCTTATGTCGATTGCCGGGGCGAATCCCGATCCTGCCGTCCTTGGCTGTCTGTGTGCAGGAATTGCCGTACTGGCGCTCGCACTATGTGTAATCAGCTGCGCTGTCAGCACCAAGGTTTATCGAGCACGCGATCTGTAATCGACGGCTAAAAAAGCTTAGGTGGTACCCCGCTTATTTTTTCAATGTAACGAGGCGGCATAGCGTCACCACCGCCCTTCACAGCAGGCCATCTAGTTCTTGGCAACCAAAAAGACACCGTCAGCATATCGAAGGTGAATACTTTTCCGAGAAGTGAACGAGTAAAAACAGTGCCCTGTAGCATCGACATTTTTAAGGACTCAATTCCTGCGGTTTTTGTCTAAGAATCCTGCAGTTTTGTTCGTAAAAAGTGTGTATGTTCCAGGGGTCCAGATTTACTCGTTCACTTCGCGGAAAACCATTCACCTTCGATTCGAGCCTTAACCAAATGCCCTCTCGAACTATGGCCCCTGTCTCACCACAGCGATACCAAAGCTTCATGGCGGGGCGGTATCATCGGACGAGCGCCGTAAATCTGGCGCGGTCGTTCTTTGGGGAGGCATTTCACCCGTGTCGTGGGTCGCAGCAGCATTTGTGTCGGCTTTCTTTGCCGGCGTCACATCTGTCCTGGCCAAATGCGGCATCAAGCAGACCGACTCCGATGTCGCGACGGCCATTCGCACCTGCGTGGTGCTCGTTTTCGCCTGGGCAATGGCGGGCATTTCTGGATCCATTGGAACCATCGGCAGCATCGAACCCAGATCTTGGCTCTTTCTCGTCCTCTCGGGACTCGCTACCGGCGCTTCGTGGATCTGTTACTTTAAGGCGCTGGGCATCGGAGACGTCAATAAGGTCGTACCGGTCGACAAGATGAGCACCGTACTCGCCGCACTGATCGCCATCGTGCTTTTTGGCGAGACGAGCAACCTTGCGGTTAAGCTCGTGGGAACCGCTGTCATCACCCTCGGCACGTTTTTAATGATCGAGAAGAAGCAGTCTGCCGGACCCGAGCAGCAGCAAGACCGGACCTGGCTCGCTTACGCCCTCGGCGCTGCCGTGTTCGCGGCGCTCACGTCCATCCTTGCCAAGGTTGGCATCGAAGGCGTCGAGTCAAACCTGGCCACGGCAATCCGCACCTGCGTGGTACTGGTTATGGCATGGGCGATCGTGGCAGCCAAGGGAAAACTGGATCAGGTCGCGCACGCTGACCGGCGCGAACTCACATTTCTCGCAACATCGGGCATCGCGACCGGAGCATCGTGGCTGCTCTATTACTACGCCATCGCCACAGGCCAGGTGAGCGTCGTGGTGCAGATCGACAAACTATCGATTGTCGTATCAGTACTATTTGCGCGCCTGACATTCAACGAAAAACTCTCACGAC
>DBGAZC010000185.1:0-1593 GCA_048472015.1 Collinsella sp.
ACGACGAGCATGTACATTCTCGCCAAGACCGACGATAGCGGTCAGATGAGCTACAACGATCTCTCGGCGAGTCAGATGCTTTCCAACGATATCGCCACGCTGCTGGATAGCGATAGCGTTAAGAGCGGCGCAGCCAATGAACTGGGCCTCACCGATCTGGATGACTACAAGGTGTCTGTTTCCTCCGAGACCACCACGCGTGTCATTACGCTTTCGGTTACCGGCACCGATGCCAAAGAGACGGCTAAGGTCGCAAAGGCCATGGCCAGCTCGGTGAGTACGGTCGCTCAGAACGTCGGCGCTGCCCAGAGCATCAACGTTATCGACGAGGCTAAGACCCCCGAAGCCCCCAGCGGTCCCAAGCGTATGCTGTACGTTGCTGTCGCGTTCCTCGCGGGCATCTTTATCGCAGTTGCCTATGTCGTTTTGGCAGACATGCTCAACACCCGCATCCGCGGTGCAGAAGAGGCAGAAGAGCTCCTGGGTATTCCCGTTGTTGGCCGAATTCCGGCTATGAAAGGTGGTAAATAGGCATGGCTAAGGCAAAGAACACCGATAAGCTCGTTGTACAGAATGCCGCCAAGACCCTTCTGGCCAACATCCGCTTTGCGAGTGTGGACGACCCCATTCGCACCATCACCGTTACCTCCTCGATTCCCAACGAGGGCAAGTCTACGGTTTCCATTAACCTTGCTCAGGCAATCGCCACGAGCGGCAAGTCCGTGCTCCTGGTCGAGGCCGATATGCGCCGCAGGTCCCTTTCCGATATGCTCGGCGTTCGTTCGCGCGGCGGACTCTATGCGGTCCTTTCCGAGCAGATCTCCATTGACCAGGCAATTGTCGAGACGGGTCAGAAGAACTTTTACTTCCTCGATGCCGAGCCGCACATTCCCAATCCTGCCGACATCATCGTCTCTCACCGCTTTGCCAAGCTGGTAAAGGCACTGTCCGCCAAGTTCCAGTACGTCATCTTTGATGCTCCCCCGGTTGGCACCTTCATCGATGCTGCCGAGATTGCCAGCCTGACCGACGGTGCGCTTTTTGTCGTGCGTGAGGATTTCACCAAGCGCGAGGAGGCGCTCAACGCCATCGGTCAGCTTAAGAAGTCCGAGAAGGTCAAGCTCATCGGTACCGTTATGAACTACTGCGAGACCGAGACCAGCGAGTACTACTACTCCTACTACACCAAGGACGGTAAGAAGGTGAAGAAGGGCTCCGACGATCAGGGGACTTCCAAAAAGGGCATCTTCACCAACCGAGCAAACGTTTAGTTGATTAAGGCTGACCTATGCGTGACATTCATTGCCATATCTTGCCGGGTGTAGACGACGGCGCCGCCGATCTCGATGAGAGCTTGGCGATGCTCGAGGCTGCCAAGCGGGCCGGTGTAACCAGAATCGTTTGCACTCCTCACTGCCGTGATCCCTATTTTGATTACGACAAGATGTGGGATGCCTTTGAGCTGCTGCGTGATAACGCTGACGGTTTTCCGCTCCAGATGGGCTTCGAGGTCAACCATCGAAAGCTCGTTGAGCTTGGTATCGATGCCGCGGAGCACTTGCATTTCGATGGGACCAACGAGTTTCTGCTCGA
>DBGAZC010000186.1:0-16534 GCA_048472015.1 Collinsella sp.
GTGCTCTACCGACTGAGCTATACAGGCACTTGACGGGTGGGAGCTATAGGATTCGAACCTATGTAGGCAGAGCCAACGGGTTTACAGCCCGTCCCCATTAACCACTCGGGCAAACTCCCAATCGTTCAAGTATCCGCAGGTTCTTTGGTCTTTTGGACCGCCGCCCCCGCGAACGAAAAAGATAATACGATGCAACCTTGGGGGCTGTCAACGAAAACCTCTAGATACACGGTGCCGGGCGTATCTATATACCTTTGACCTGCGTTTTTGCTGAGTTTGGATATGAAGGACGGTGGATTTGGCTGCGCTGGTGACATTTCCCGAGGGAATACTTTGGCACGGTGGAGTACATCTGCACCATCGACCTTCGATACCGACCCTCTTGCACTATTACATAGGTCACGATCGGGCTTCCACGACACGATCGAGCGTGGATAATCTCCCACTTTTAGCGCGGCCCTAAGGCCAAAGCGGCAGATTATCCACGCTCATTCTCCAGGCGGGAGAACTAAAGAGCCGCAACTACTCGGGCCAGGCCAAAGTAGACCCATAGAGCGGCTCCCCCTTGGTGCAGGGGTAGCGACTCAAGTAACACGACGATAGCAAGTCGAATAAATAAGTTATGGCGTATTTCGAATAAACGCCGAGTCGGTCAATTCCGTTTCCCGCATTACCAAGACGATATACACGGTCAAAAGACCTCGATTTGTCATCGTTGCTAAACGCAGTAATTAGAATCTTCCTGCCCGAACGGCAATCAAGATACTCACGCGCCTGTGACGCAAATAGCCCGGAGACCGATACGAGAATTATCAATGACTGCGAAGCGTCTCCCATGTTTTTCAATTCCGCGACGTTAGCCCCAGCAACTATGCGAACTATCTTGCCCGCATAAAACATTTCCTGCTGAAATCGTACGAGATTGGCGCTCACATTATTGGTGCACCAGATTTCAACGTTTTTATGGCCATCAATTTCGTCGGCAAGGTGCTTAATAGCGATATCGGACACGCCGCTTTCAACCTCAGCGAACATCTCGATCATGCGAACGTCGAGCTCTGCCCTGTACTCCTCGTAGCCATATTCCTCCTCTCGATGGCTTAAGTCGCTTGGAAAAACTGATTGAGTAAATGATTCTTTCAAATCGCTAAGAGACTGGTAGCCCAATCGATTGCAGAAACGACGAACAGCGGAACGGGTCACGAATGCATCGCGGGTTATTGCGGCAACATTGATTTCGCTCGAACGCCTAATGTGAGCGATGAGATATCGAGCGATGGCGGCATCGTTTGACCCAAACTCGCTGTTGATGATGGAGCTAATGCGATTGAGCACATCGAAGTCATTGATATTCACGTGATCCCTCTTTCCGCCCTCCTCGATATTATGGTTCATTTATTGAATCAAACAGCTTTGGTCGTTCTCCTATGATTCAAATCAGTTGACGTCATCTTAATCGTAATTCCGTCACACGTATCCACCGTGTTGAATGATGGAAAGGGGATTCATGGGCAACGTGAACAACATGCCGTTTCTCTGGGGTTCCGCCACGGCGTCTTATCAGTGCGAGGGTGCCTGGAACGAAGACGGCAAAGGCCTCGGCGAGTGGGATTTCTTTAACCACACAAGCAATAAGAACATCAACCATGTTGACGGTGATGTATCTTGCGACTTCTACCATCGCTATGAAGAAGATATCCGCATGATGAAAGAAGGCGGACAAAACACCTATCGCTTCTCTCTTTCATGGAGTCGAATCATCCCCACGGGTATCGGCGAAGTGAATGAAGAGGGTATCGATTTTTATAATCGAGTCATTGATTGCTGCCTCGAAAATGGCATAGAGCCCAACGTTACGCTGTTCCATTACGATCTGCCATTCACGCTTGCTTGCAAAGGCGGATGGCTGAACAACGACATGGCAGAGTGGTTCTGCAAATACGCCGAGATTTGCTTTGAGCGCTTTGGAGACCGCGTCAAAATCTGGGCTACCGTTAACGAGCCGCATTTCTACAGCTACTGCGTAAACATGTTGGGCAACTATCCCCCCAATCGATCGCTCGACGTTCAGTCGTACATGCAGTTTCAATACAACCTGATGCGCGCAAGCGCACTCGCAGTCCGAGCATATCGTCAAATGGGCTACGACGGCATCATCGGCGCCGTCCACGATGGCGGCGTTGTCGAACTCGACCCGGCAACCGAGCACCCCGATGACGTATTTCGATACGCAGACTTTTTCGCCAATCGCATGATTCTGGCACCAGCGCTTCAGGGTCAACTGCCGCCAGAAATGGACGAAATCCTTGAAAAACTTGGCGTCTCGCTCTATCGATCCCCAAATGACGTAGAAGAATTCAGAGACGGTAAAGTCGATTTTATTGGACTCAACGTGTATTGCCGAGAGTATGTAACCGACTGGCACGGTGGAGAGCTTGCCGTTTCGGCGAACAATAAGGGCGGTTCGAGCAAAAAGGTCGAAGGAAAATGCATTGCGCCCTTGTTTGAAAGCGCCCGCGACAGCAATGTTCCCCGCAATAAATGGGGCCGCGAAATACTCCCAAGTTGCATGTATTCAACCATCATGGATGTCCACGAGCGCTATGACGCGCCCCGCATCTTTATTACGGAAAACGGACATGGCGCCTATGAGCAACCAGACGCAGACGGAATGATCCACGATGATGACCGCATCGAGCTTCTGGGCCAGTTCATCGAGCACATGATGAGGGCTAAGCGCGACGGCGCGCGCGTTGAGGGCTACTACCTCTGGTCGACGATGGATCTGTATAGCTGGATCAACGGCTACGAAAAACGATACGGACTTGTCCATATCGACTTCGAGAACAATCTGGAGCGCACCCCCAAAAAGAGCTGGTATTGGTACCGAGACCTTATCTCGAAGTATCAGGAGCAGGAAGGTTAGGAGAAAGAGATGAAATATCAGGCAATGTCCGAAACAGTCCTAAAGGCTGTTGGCGGCAAAGAAAACATTACATCGGTAACTCATTGTGCGACGCGCCTTCGCATCGACGCACGAGACACCTCGATCATCGATCTCCAGCTCGCCAAATCGGCCGACCAGGCGCTCGGGGCAGTAGTCAGCGGTGGCCAGCTTCAGGTGATCATCGGCCCCAACGTCACCGAGGCTTACAACGACTTCCTCGACTTCGCGGGAATCGAAGTCGGCGGTGGCACGGTTGCCGACGATGCCCAAACCGCCAAAGACCTTGCAGAAGGCATTAAAAGCGGTAACACCGCCATGGGCTTGATTGAGAAATTCGGGAACGTCTCTGCACAGGTATTCATGCCCATCGTCCCGGCGCTCATCGTTGGCGGACTCATTCTTTCGATCAAGAATCTCCTGGTCAATTATTGTGGATTGAGCACCGATAGCGGAACCGCCCAGGTTCTGCTGGCGATCTTCAGCGCCTCATTTAGCTTCCTGCCCGTTTACCTCGGCTATCAGCTCGCCGCCGTCATGAAGATGCAGCCTATCATGGGCGCACTGCTGGGCGCAATCATGATTAGCTCGTCTATTAGCGGTGCTGAGGGTCTCGACTTTCTTGGCATCCCCATCCCGACGAATGACTACTCGAGCACGGTGGTGCCAATCGTACTGGGCGTTGTGTTCATGTACTTTGTTGATCGCGGTCTTCAGAAAATCATCCCCGACATTACCAAACTGTTCTTGAAACCGCTGCTCACCATGTTCATCGTCGTGCCTGTTGAGCTGATTATCCTCGGCCCCGCCGGCAGCATGATGGGCTACGCGCTGAGTGATGCCGCCACGTGGCTCATGGATAACGTGGCATTTATCGCTACTCCAATCCTTGCAGCCCTTAACCCCTATTTTGTCATGCTCGGTCTTGATAAGGCCTACATCGCGATCGAAGTTACGAGCTTGGCGCAGCTCGGCTGGGCGCCCATCATCTTTGGCTTCATCTCAAACCTCTGCATTGGCGGCACGAGTCTCGCCTTGGCAACTGCAATGAAAGGCAACAAGGAGAAGAGAGGTATGGTCACCACGGTTGCCGTCACCGCACTTTGCGGCGTAACTGAGCCCGCATTTTACGGCTGCCTCATCGAGCGTCCCCGCCTGCTTGTCGGCACGGCAATCGGCGCCCTCTGCGCGGGACTCCCTGCAGGTATCTTCGTCCTGAAGGAGTATGTTGCGGGAGCATGCCCCGGTCTTCTTTCTGCGCTGATCTTTATCGCTCCCGATGGATCCATGAGCAACTTCGTACTGGCGTGCGTTGTCGCCGTCATCGCCATCGTCGTCTCGTTCATCGCTGCACGCGTGATTATCAAGAAGAATCCCAACTATATTGAGTAAATGCCCGCTGTTTGCATTGGGGACATCCTCGGCAGACCGTTAGCAAGAACCCAAGAAGTCCCTTAGGGGCTCGATTAATCCATTCGGATTCCTGAGGCACAAACGACCCCGATTCCACAATGAAATCGGGGTCGTTGTTTCTAAAGCCTTCGATAGACAATCGGTGTTTACCTTAGCTCCCCATCCAAGTTAATTATCCACGCTCGTTCTCCGGTCGAAAGTTTTTCTTCTCTCGCGTGTCCAGAAATCCACGCTCGAGCAGGACATCCAGGTCCGCACCCGCCCTTGTCTCGATCTGTAACAGCAAGAGGCCTATTCCGCTTCTACATGTTACAGATCAAGATATTCCTAAAACACCCTAAGTTTCATCTCAATCTGTAACAGTTAGATGCCAAATATCGGTCTTGGTGTTACAGATTTAGACAAACTGGAGGACGAGACAAACCGAAAACGGAATGGGCGCTGACCCGATGGCGCACCACCTAAATAGAAACGGGCCCTGTCCCACAAGGGAACAGAGCCCTAAACTCTCATGGAGCCAGTGACAGGAATCGAACCTGCAACCCACTGATTACAAATCAGTTGCGCTACCGTTGCGCCACACTGGCACACTTGGCGCTTTCGCGCGAAGCCTGTTAAGGATAAAGGAATTGCGGACGGGGCGCAACAGGCCACACGGCGTTATACAAATATGCAAAATCCAGCAACAACAGGTACCAGCCCCGTTCATTTCTGTCGGTTCGCCCTCAATTTCAAAACTATTCGCTAGAACGAATAGTTTTAATTACAATTGGCTATATAAAACTATTCGTTTTGGCGAAGGGTTTCGCGATGTTGACTACAAAGGAAGCAGCCGAGCTGCTCGGCATCACCCCGCGCAGGGTGCAGGAGCTCATTAAGAACGGCGCGCTGACCGCCCACAAGGCTTCTGGTGTATGGCTCATCGACAAAGACAGCGTAGACACGCGACTCCGCTCCGTGACCAAAACGGGGGGACGTCCCCGCCGCGGCCACGGTAAGAGCGAGATCGCGTTCACCCTCATGAACCGCACGCACGAAGTCGCTCAGCTGGTCTACAGCACATCGCGAAAAGACTTTACCCACATCGGCGCCGACGTCGATCGTGCCCACGCCCCTATTGGAGTATTTGGCCCTAATAGTCCCATATCGCTCGACTCCTTCCGCATCTGGTGGCGCGGCCGCGGTATCCCGCTCGCACGCATTGGGCTAGCCTCCCTGCTTGCTGAAGCCGCAGTCGATGTTCCCGATGAACTCGTACAGCGAAATCTTGGCCTCTCCCTATCCGACCAGTATTGGATTAGACCCCAAGACTCCGGTCTCGCGTGGGAAGATATTAACTTCTTCAATAATGCTTTTGACGACGTCTCTCTGTCCATCGCGCCCTTCGCCCCAGAGGGCAAGGCAGCTGCCGCAAAGCCCGACAACACCTCGGACGGCAATCTTCAAAAGTACTGGACATGCGAGGATGGCCGTCGAATTCTCCACAAGGCAGGTGCGCATCTAAACCAGGAACCCTATAACGAGATGGTGGCGACCGCACTCCACCGTCGAATCCTAAACACCTGCGATTATGTGCCTTACTCGCTCGAGGGCACGGGCACTTCCGCCCTGAGCATATGCGATGTCTTCTTAACTGATGAAGAAGAGTATGTCCCTGCGTTCTATGTAAACCAGTACGCAAACGCAGATGAACGACTAACCGACTACGAGCGATATGTAGCAAACTGCGAGGAGCTCGGGGCGACAGGCGTCAAGGATGCCCTTGACCGCATGATCGTATGCGACGACATCATCGCCAACTATGACCGCCATTGGCGTAACTTTGGCCTTGTGCGAAACGTCAACACGCTAACCTGCAGACCTGCCCCCATCTTCGATTCGGGCTCATCGCTCTGGTGCAACATTTCTCTTGAGGAGCTTAGGACGGGAGAGCACAGTTTTACCAGCGCGCAGTTTCATTCAAGCCCCGCCAAACAAATGTTGCTCGTCGAGGACATGGGCTGGTTTGACGGCGACAAACTCGAAGGCTTCGTTGACGAGGCGATCGAAATTCTGTCTAAAAACGATGCCCTAGCAGCGAGACTGTCTTATCTAAAAGAGGCGCTAACGTGGCGCCTCGAAAGAATGATCGACATCGCTGAATGGAGTTAGCGAGGCAGCATTGCCCCGCCAACTCCCCTACCTCCCACGCAACGCCTTGAGCTTGGCCAGGGCATCGGGGCTCAGGCGGCTGCCCAGGGTCATCTTGATCTGCGGAGCTTCCTCTGCCTCGTGAACGTCGTTATCGATCTGTTTGATCTCGTCCACCAGCATACGGCTCGAGATGCGCGTAACGCCCTTGCCCATGACAACAGCTTGGATCGTGCCGTCGCTCGATACCACGGAGCACGCGCGGCCTTCCTCGCGCGCCTCGATACAGAGCTTCTGCACCACGGTATCGGCCGATACGCCCGTCGGCGAGAACTCGATGCGCACGCCACGGGCCGGCAGGTTGGGGCGCTCGCTGGAGATATTGCCCGCACCGTCGAACACGATCACAGCCTCGTAGCGGCCCTGGGCAAACGCCGCAACATCGTTGATGAGCGCGGTGCGCGCCATATCGTGAACGTCGCTGGAATACGGATCATCGGAATGGTCGTACACGAGCTTTTCGTAGCGCGGCGTGCAGTGAATCACGTTGTAGCCGTCGACCACCAGCAGCTCGGGCTTATTGGAGTGCACCGTCGAGACCGGATCGGCGATGGCCTGCGCAAACGCATTGCCGCCCACGCCATAGGTCGCGGCCGAAACAATCGGCTTGGCCGAGCCTTCGCCAAAGCGCTTGGCCTTGGACTTGGCGCGGTTCTTCTTGGACATGCGCTACTCCTCCCCCATGAGCTCGCCGGCATTGCGGCGCAGCCACTCAAAGCACAACGCCGTCGTTGCCTGGGCCACGTTGAGACTCTCGGTCATGCCACGCTGGGGAAGTTTGGTCAAAAAGTCGCATTTCTCGAGCACCAGGCGCGAGATGCCGTCGCCCTCGGAGCCCATGACGAGTGCCACGCGACCCTCGAAGGGGGCGTCCCAGCAACTGCCCTCGGCGTGCTCGGAGGCACCGCCCACCCAAAAGCCAGCGGCCTTGAGGTCATCGAGTGCACGGGCGATATTGGGAACCTGCGCGATAGGCAGATGCATGACGGCACCGGCTGAAGTCTTGTAGCTGCCCACGGTCACGCCGGCGGCACGCTTGTTGGCGATGACGACGCCCGCGGCGCCCACGACCTCGGCGGAGCGCACGATGGCGCCAAAGTTGCCGTCGTCAGTCACATGGTCGAGTACGATGACAAGCGCCGGACCGTCGCCCGCGCGGTCGAGGATATCGGCGACATCGGCATAGGGGAAGTTGCCAACCTCGAGCGCAATGCCTTGGTGAGCGCCATGGCTCGACAGTGCGTCGAGCTGCGCGCGCAGCACATACTTAATGCGGACACCCGCGGCGTTGAGGTCGTCGACCAGGCGCGACAGGGCGGCATCGCGCTCCCCGCCCTCGGCGATGAGCGCGCACTTGACGGGAAAACCAGTGCGCAGCGCCTCGGCGGCAGCACGACGGCCTTCGATAAACTCGCCCTTGGGAGCCTGGACAGCGTCTCGGTTGCGATCGCGCTGCGGGCGTGCGGCCTGGGTGCGATCGCGCTGGCCCTTGGGAGCGGCAGCGCGGTCGTTGCGGCGAATCGGACGCGAGCCAGAAGCGGCCTGCTTGCCACCACGAGGCGAACGCCTGCGATTGTCGGCCATAAAGCGACCTCCTAAATACAACTATCAAACGAAACAAAATAAACGACCGCCCATGAATATTAATTCGGGCGGTCGGTACGGGTTTTTCAAGTGCCCGAGATTGCTGTGAAAGAGGAGCGACGCGTACTTGAGTACGCGAGCGACGGTTTGAACGGCAAGGTCGGGTGCTTGGGAAACCCGCAGGGATTAGAGAGTCTTAATACGGGTGCCGGCGGCAGTATCTTCAATCGTCAGGCCCAAGTCCTTGAGCTGATCGCGAATGGCATCTGCCAGATCCCAGTTCTTGGCGGCACGGGCCTCGGCGCGAGCCTCGAGAATCTTGGAAGCCGCCTCGTCCACGTCGTCACCAGTGTAGGCGACCAGGCCGGCGGCAACGCCCAGCAGGCCCAGCGGCAACTCGACCTTGGGCTCGGGAAGCTCGATGCCAAACGTATCGAGCAGCTCGGTCAGCGTATCGGCGGCGGCAAGCGCGGCGGCCTTGTCGGCAGCGTCGCCCGCCTGCTCCAGGTACTGGTTGCACTCGGTCACAAAGCCAAAGACGGCACCCATGGCACCAGCGGTGTTAAAGTCGTCGTCCATGCACTCCTTAAAGGTGGCACGGGTCTCGGCGGCCTTGGCGGCAAACGTCTCGGCGGCAGCCGCATCGGCGTCGGCCGTCGCGTGGCTTGCAGCCCAGCGCAGGTTCTCGACCGTACCGGCGATACGCGTGAGCGAGTTCTCGGCACCCTCCAGGCGCTCCCAAGAAAAGTCGAGCGGCGAGCGGTAGCTCGTCTGCAGCATCAGCAGGCGCAGGGCCGCGGCAGAGTGCTGCTCAAGCACCTCGGCCAGCGTAAAGAAGTTTCCGAGCGACTTGGACATCTTCTCGCCGTCAACCAGCAGCATGCCCGCGTGCATCCAGGTGTTGGAGAAGCCCTGGTGCCAGGCGCAGGTGGCCTGGGCGCACTCGTTCTCGTGATGCGGGAAGGCCAAGTCGGAGCCGCCGCCATGAATGTCGATCGGGGTGCCCAGATAGCGGTGCACCATGGCGGCGCACTCGGTGTGCCAACCGGGACGGCCCTCGCCCCAGGGGCTCGGCCAGCTGGGCTCGCCGGGCTTGGCGGCCTTCCACAGGGCAAAATCGAGCGGGTCATTCTTGTCCTCGTTCTCCTCGATGCGCGCGCCAACCATAAGGTCGTCGATATTGCGGCCCGAGACCTGACCATAGTTGGGATCGCTGCGCACGGCAAAGTACACGTCGCCGTTATCGGCGGCGTAAGCGTGGCCCTGCTCGATGAGCGTCTTGATCATGGCGATCATGGGGCCGATCTCCTTGGTGGCGCGGGGGCGCACATCGGGATCGAGCACGTTGGCGGCGCGCATGACGCCGATGAACTTGTCGGAGAACTCCGTCGCGACCTCGGCGGCCGTACGGCCCTGCTCGTTGGCGCGCTTGATGATCTTATCGTCGACATCGGTGAGGTTCTGGGCGAACGTGACCTCGTAGCCGCTCGCGATGAGCCAACGGCGGATCACGTCAAAGCTGATGAACGTACGGGCGTTGCCGATATGAATGTTGTCGTAGACCGTGGGGCCGCACACGTACATGCGGACCTTGCCGGACTCGATGGGCTGGAACTCTTCCTTTTTATGGGTAGCGCTGTTGTAGATACGCATTCGTTACTCCTTAGCGGTTTTCTGTAGCAGGCAGACGGCCCAGGCGCCAATTCCCTCGCCTTGGCCTTCCCAACCGAGCTTTTCGGTCGTAGTGGCGGCGACGCCCACGTTTTCGACATCAACGCCCAGGGCATGGGCGAGGTTGGAGCGCATGGCATCGCGGTGCGGAGTGATCTTGGGCTGCTGGCAGGCAATGGTGCAGTCGGCATCGACAAACTCAAAGCCCAACCCGCGCGCATAGTCCATTACGCGGGCAAGCAGCACCATCGAGTCGGCACCCTCGTAGGCAGGGTCGGTATCGGGGAACAGCTTGCCAATGTCTCCCCCACGGCAGGCGCCCAGAATAGCGTCGGCCAACGCGTGCGCGAGCACATCGGCATCCGAGTGGCCCAGCAGGCCGCGCTCGTAGGGAATGTCAACCCCGCCGATGATACATCGACGCCCCTCCACCAGGCGATGAACGTCGTAGCCATGGCCAATGCGCAGGTTACTGAACATGGGGAAGGTCCTCTCCCTCGGCCATACGACCGAGCAGAATCGCGGTTACGGGACGCAGGTCCTCGGGCACCGTCACCTTAAGATTATCGCGCGGGCTCTGGACGCAGCGGACACGCCCACCCATGCGCTCGACCAGCGACGAATCGTCCGTGCCGATAAAGCCCTCAGCAATCGCCGCGGCATGGGCGCGTTTCATGGCGTCGACACTAAAGATCTGCGGCGTCTGTGCGGCCCAATACAGCTCGCGCGGCGGCGTCTCGACAATATTATCGCCATCGACGATCTTGAGCGTGTCGATCGCGGGCTGGCCGCACACGACACCGTCGAGGGCACGGTCGCTCACGAGCACGTCGATAGCGTGGTCGATGGCCTCGGTAGTAATGAGCGGACGAGCGCCGTCGTGAATGGCGACATATTCGAAACCCGCCGGAACCGCATGCACGCCGGCACGGGTGGAATCCTGGCGGGTATCGCCAGCATCGGCAAAACTGATGGGCGTGTCATAGTCAAACGGGTCGATGGCCAGGCGGCGCATCTCGGCACGACGCTCGGCAGGGCAAACCACGACGATGTGGCCGACCTTATCGCTACGGTCAAATGCGCGGATGGACCAGCTCATGAGCGGACGGCCCGCTACATTGACGAGTTGCTTGCCACCGGGGTTACCAAAGCGCTGGCCGCTGCCACCGGCAACGACCACGGCGCATACGGGCGCCATTATGCGTTCCCCTGTTTGGTGCCCTTCATGCGGTACAGCGAGTCCGCAAGAATGGCAGGGTTGTTGACGCCAAAGTCGCCCAAGCGCTCCGGATCCTCGCTGATGTCATCCATGAGTTCCTGCAGCGAACCGTACTCGTCGACGATCTTCTCGGCCACGCCGTCGCGCACGACGGACACGCGCGAAAGCGTGCGCAGGCCCAGCGGCGTCATGACGGAGTCCTCGTCCAGGTCGTCGTAACCCAGAACCGCCGCCACATGCTGTGGGTCGGACAAGTCCTTAGGCGTCATGCGGCTAAGCTCGGCGCGAATCTTCTCGGCGTTTGCCTCGGAGGAATCGCTCGCATAGTCGCGGATCATCAGGTCGTATTCGGTATCCATGCTGGAGCCAGCGAGCTGCTCGAGCTGCATCTGCACGAGCTTGCCCTGGTTGCCCAGCTTGACGATACAATCCTTAAGCTCGGTCTTTGCCTGTTGCATGATCTCGAAACTCGAGAAAATGCCGGTGATGTCGGCGAGCGTAACGTAGTCATCGAGCTCGAGGGCCGTCAGACGCAGCAGGGAGCGGTCGAGCGACTGACGGGTGGTCTGAAGCGTGGCGACGAGCTGGTTGACCGAGCTCATGATGGTGGTGACAGGCTGAATCTCGTAGCTCTTACCGTGGACGTACACGTTAACGACGGCACGACGGGCCGAGACCGCGATCACGATGGCATCGGTGAGCACCGACATGCGAGCGGCAGTACGGTGACGCATGCCCGTCTCACTCGTGGCGAGCGAGGGATCGGGATTGAGGTGGAAGTTGGCGCGCAGGATCTGGGTGAGGTCGCCATCGATGACGATGGCGCCGTCCATCTTGGAGAGCTCGAATAGACGGTTCGAGGTGAACGAAATGTTGAGCGGGAAGCCGTCGTTGCCGGCGGCGAGCACGTTTTCGGTGTCGCCGACGCAGATAAGGGCGCCCAGGTGACCGGCAATGATCATGTCAAGGGCGGTGCGGATCGGCTGGCCAGGTGCCGTCAGGCGAATGGCCTGTTCCATACGCTTTTGCAGCTCGTTCTTATCCAAGGCATCGCTCCCATCGTATACGCTCCATAAACGTCAATAAGTTTCTCACGGTTTGCCCCTGTGACGCCCGCAAAATCCGATGCTTACAGAATGAGCGAACACAGCTGAGAGCCCCAATCCAAATGAACTGCTTATGTGGTAGCATCGGGATTCGCATAAATGAGGGAGTAGTCGCGTGATCGGGTTCGCCTCCGGTGGCGCGGCAAGTCAACATACTGGCCGATGCGGTCTGGCTTGCCTTAATGAACGAGACTCGTGGCTGTGCGCACAACGCGTACGCCACGGGTCTTTTTGTTACTCCCCCAAGAGGTACACGCGGGCCCGCCCGCAGAAAGGGAGCCAGACTATGGGACTCGCAGAGCTCGTATTGCTCGCTATCGGCCTTTCGATGGACGCCTTTGCCGTATCCATCTGCAAGGGCCTTGGCATGAAGAAGATCAACCTTAAGGTCGCCGTAGTGCTCGGCCTGTTCTTTGGCGGCTTCCAGGCCGGCATGCCCGTAATCGGATGGGCGCTCGGCAGTCAATTCATGAGCATCATCGGACCCATCGACCATTGGATCGCCTTTATCCTTTTGGCCTTTATCGGCGGCAAAATGCTGTGGGAGGCCTTTACCGAAGACGAGGATGAGGACGAGAGCGACGGCAAGGATGCCGAAAAGATTGACCTGGGTGAGTACCTGATTCTGGCTATCGCCACCTCAATCGACGCCCTGGCCGTGGGCATCTCATTTGCTGCGCTCTCGGTTGACATCGTTCCCGCTGTATCGCTTATCGGAGTCACAACGTTTATCTTCTCCGTCGCCGGCGTAGCGATCGGCCACACCTTTGGCGAGCGCTACGAAAAACCCGCCACCATCGTGGGCGGCGTCGTGCTCATCCTCATCGGCCTCAAGATTTTGATGGAGCACCTGGGGATTTTGGTGCTGTAAAACACCCTTCAAAACTAAACGTCCGTATGAGGCCTCATGCAGAGTTTTGCATGAGGCCTTTTCATGCAGACTTTTGCATGTCATACTGATATGCAAAAGTCTGCACGTTAGGAGATCGCCGTGGATATCCTTCCCATCACCACGCCGCGCCAAGCCGGCATCTACGTGCGTCAGGCGCGCGAGGCGCAGGGGATCACCCGTGCCGCCCTCGCTAAAAAAGCCGGTGTTTCGGAACGCCTGCTCGCATCGCTCGAGCTAGGAGACGCCACCGGCATTCGACTCGACAAGTTGCTGACCGTCTTTAACGCACTCGGCATTGGTCTCTTCGCGCAAAGCGATAACGACTCCATCGCATCGCCCTCCGAACATCCGACGACGATAGTGAACCTCCCTATCGCGAACTCGAATACCCTGCCAAAGCCAAGCGCAGGCAGACGACCCACTCGACAAGGAACGCCATCTTCCTATGGTGCCTTGCTGGCCCAAATCGCAGCCGAGCAAGGCCTTTCCGGCACTTCAAACCTCTCCTTTGGCTGCAAGGTTGTGAAATAAATGGCAGAGATGGAGCTCGCGACCCTCATTTGTGGCGAAATCGCCGGCACTCTCCGCCAAGACGAGCATGGACTCTGCAGCTTTGCATACGCCCCAACCTATCGCGGAGCACCGTTATCGCTAACAATGCCGCTTTCCAATCGCACGTATGGCCATAGCATCGTCCGCCCGTTCCTATTTGGCCTTTTGCCCGACAGTCAAGAGCAGCGTCGCGCTATTGCCACCGAGCATGATGTTGCATCCAACAACCCCGTCGCCCTCTTGTGCCATATCGGTCTAGACTGCGCGGGGGCCGTTCAGTTTTGTCGAGCCGATCAATTAGACGCCGCCCGCGGCAGGGTCTCGGCATACCGCCCGCTTACCAATTCTCAAATCGCTCACAAGCTCAAAGCAATTCGCGATGACGAAAGAGAGACGTGGATGGGCTCCAACGAAAGCTGGTCCCTGGGCGGCAATCAAGGCAAATTTGCACTAGCTTGGCATGATGGCCAATGGTGCGAATGTCTAGGGTCATCCCCCACTACCCATATCTTCAAAAATGGTGTCGTTGGGTTCAAACATCAGGCCTTAAACGAATTCGTCTGCATGAAAACGGCTCGGCGTGTTGGCATTCCAACTGCCAACGTCTCCTATTACACATTTGAAGACGAAGCCGCGCTCGTCGTTGAACGGTACGACAGAATGGTCAATAGCAGCGGAAATATCGAAAGGCTGCATCAGGAGGACTTTTGCCAGGCGCTCGGTGTATTGCCAATCCAGAAATACACCGCCGACGGAGGACCAACTACACGAGACATCCAAGAACGACTGATTAACACAGTCCCCCACCACATGAATCTTGTGCTTTTTACCTATATGTTGTTCTATAACGCCATTATCGGAGCGCCTGACGCACACGCTAAAAACTACTCGCTCATCCTTGGCAAAGGCACAAACGCGGCGCTCGCACCCATGTACGATGTCGCATCGGGGCTGGCATACGAGCGCATGCGCCGCCGGGCGCGCCTTGCCATGAGCGTTGGCGGCGAAAATCGTGTGGGGCGCATCGGTCCAGGCGCTATCCGCCGATACCACGGTATGGGCGACCCCGCGCTGGAGGCGGCACTCACCGATGCCGGGCTATCCGAGAAGTTTTGCTTTGCGACCATGATGGACCTCGCCTACGAGGTGCCCATTTGCATGGAAGAGGTCATGGACGAATACGCCGACCTGCCCGGCATGGCGGACCTGCGCGAGCATATGCTCGGCCCCGTCCGCGAAAACTGCCAGCGCACCCTCGACCTCATCAAGGCAGAAATGGACTAGGTGGCCTTAATTTCGCAATTATCAAACAAAAGAGAGGGGACACCCGTCGCAAAAGACCGGGTGCCCCCTCTCATAATGTCATTTGCAATCCGCTAGCACGTGGCTCGGACTGCTGCTAGCGCAACCTTTACGCAGCGAGGCGCTTGAGGACGTCGATGAGCAGCTCGTAGAAGCGCTCGGCAGAAGCGAGCTCCATGCTCTCGTCCGGGGTATGGACATCGGAGAGCGTCGGGCCCACGGCGATGGCGTCCAGGCCGTGCAGAGCCTCGGCAAACAGGCCGCACTCAAGGCCGGCGTGAATGGACTCGATGCGCAGCTCGGAGCCAAAGAGCTCTCGATAGCTCTCGACAAAGACTTCGCGGACCGGCGAATGCTCGGCATAGCTCCAGCCGGGATACTCGAACTCAAACTTGGCGTCGAAGCCCAGGACATCGGCAAGCGTCTGCAGGCGGTCCTTGAACTCGTTCTGCAGCGAGGTGATCGAGGAGCGCGGGGACAGCATAATCTTGACCTCGTCATCGGAGGTGGCGACCACGCCGATGTTGGAGGAAACCTCGACGGAGCCGTCGGTGGCGACGTTGCGGCGAATCACGCCGTTAGGGGCAAGACGCAGGGCGCGGATGAGGGCAAGCGCGGACTTCTCGTCCATGGCCTCGACCTCGGCGTCGTCGGCAATCTCGACGGTGCAGGTAAAGCCGGGGTCGAAGACCTCGAGCTCGGCAGTGACGTCGGCGATGATGCCCTTTGCGATCTGGGCCGCGGCCTCGGCGGCAGCGTGATCGGCATAGACCAGAACGGCCTTGCACTCACGGTTGATGGCGTTGTCCTTGGTGCCGCCGTTGAAGCTGACGATGGCGGGCTCGCCGGCGACCATCAGGCGGTCGATGATGCGGGCCATGATGAGGTTTCCGTTGCCGCGCTCCAGGTTGATATCACTGCCGGAGTGGCCGCCCAACAGACCGGAAATGTCGAGCGTGAGGGTGCTACCGGTCTTGTGCTCGCGCACGATGGGGCAGGTGTAGGTAACGACGACGCCGCCGGCGCAGCTGACGGTGGCAACGCCCTCCTCCTCGGAGTCGAGGTTGATCATGGTGCGGGCGCTGATCTGGGACTTGTCGAGCGTCTCGGCGCCAACCAGGCCGGTCTCCTCGTCGGTGGTGAACACGCACTCGAGGGCCGGATGGGCAATCGAATCGTCGTTGAGCACAGTAAGCATAAGCGCGACGGCGATACCATTGTCGGCGCCCAGGGTGGTGCCGTTGGCGGTAAGGACGCCGTCCTTGACGACCAGGTCGATACCATCGGTCGTAAAGTCGTGCTCAACGGAGCCCAACTTGTCGCACACCATATCGATGTGGCCCTGCAGCATCACGGTCGGGGCATTCTCGGCGCCGGCAGATGCGGGCTTGCGAATGATGACGTTGTAGACCTCGTCCTGATACACATCGAGACCGCGCTCCTTGGCAAACGCGACCAGGAAATCGCTGATGCCCTTCTCGTTGCCAGACCCACGGGGGATCGCGCTGACCTCCTCAAAGAAATGGAACAGCTGGGCGGGCTCGTAGCCGGTAATCTTGTAGTCCATGGTGCCTCCTTGGCGCAACTGGTTAGACAGTAAGACATGCGACTTGTATATTCCCAGACTTTGCGTGCATAAACCAGTCGAAAACGCCGAGCGC
>DBGAZC010000187.1:0-2804 GCA_048472015.1 Collinsella sp.
GACTCGAACTCGCACGTTGTTGCCAACGGTGGATTTTGAGTCCACTGCGTCTGCCAATTCCGCCACTCGGGCACGTAATGCGTGAGTTAGTTTATCACAGCTTTCTACCGATTAGTCCGAAAATGGAACTTCGAGCATTTCAATGAGTTCGACCGTGCGGAGCATCTCGCGCCGACGGCATCCGCGTCCGTTAACCGAGACTTCGCCCATCTGGTTGTCATAGGGATCCTCGCGCATGCCATCGAAAGCAGGCACAAACTCGGCCTGGAATCGATTGTTGGCCACCATGCGCCACGGGTCGAGATTGCCAAAGTAGTGACGGCGGCGCCACTCCTCCCCCATCCTGCGAGCAGAAGATCCAAATGACACGTCGGCGTTGAGCCAACCGGTCTGCGGCGTATAGAACTCAGCCCAATCGTGCGGCCCCACCGAATCGGGCGCAACATACAGGCCGCTCTGCCAACGGGCGGGCACACCGGCAATGCGACACATGGTGATAAACGTGAGTGCCATAACGCCGCAATCGCCGCGGAGCGAATGCGCGCAGTCATCGGCGATGGAGCCCAGAAGCAGATACGGCGGCTGATAGCGATAGTCAATATGATGCGTCAAGTAGTCGTAGATAGCCCGAGCACGATCGAGCTGATCCTCGAGCCCGTCAATAACACGCTCCGTCAGCTGTCGCAGGTACGGCGTAAACGCAATGTGCGGACGGTCCTCGGAGGTGTCCTCGGGCAGAGGCGCGTCCATACAGGGATGCGATGGGAGCGCGCCACCATAGATATCGCAATAGGCGGCATCAATGTGATAGCGATAGGTCACCGAGAATGAATGTTCAGTCGAAGATGCCCAAGAGGCAGTACGAGCCGAAACGTTTTCAGAGGCAACATTCCCCTCCGACGTCATATCGAGAACCTCGATATGAGACTGCTGGCGGCAGGCAGCGGCAACGGGTAGCCACGCGCGAACAGCCTCTCCCTCCAGAGCACCGGGGACAGACACGGATGCCTTAAGCATGATGACGCGAGCCAACCCGTTTTGCGACTCCATCTCCCTGAGCATCTGGTTACGCAGCGCGACGCCGTCCGTAGAATCGGGACGCAGGCCCGGAACCTCCTTAGGGTACACGCGAAGCGAATCGAGGAAGTTATCGAGAACAAACAGCTCGCCATCGATAAAGCGCCAATCGATACGCTTGCGGTCAATCAGGTCGTCAAACTGCTCTTCGGTAAACTCAGGCCACTCCTCGCGGATCATCTCGATAGCCCGATCACGCGACACCGAAAAATGAAGCGGCGTCTCGATCATGCGATACCGCTCGGCGCGAACGCAGGCAGCCAGCGAAGGCTCAGGGTTCTGCTCCAAAAGGCGATCGCAGGCGGCAACAGCCTGCGTCAAATACCCGGCATCCTTAAGACGAAGAATCTCAGGCGGTAGCCCAATATCGAGATGACGAAAGTCATCACAGCAAACATCAACAGAGCAACCAACAGGACCCTCATCAATAACCTTCCCATCCGAAGGCAGCACATTAATAACAGCCATACCAAACTCCAAGTCACTAGAACCCTTGAGGCACATTGTAGCGAGATAAAAAAGAAAGCCCCAATAGAGGAGCCCTCAACACTGATAAACGGTACCTATAAAAATGAATTCAGCTCAGTAACCCTGCGGCGTTAAACGAAGGAAGCCCCGTCCCCCGGAACTGTTTCCTTGGGGCGACATCTGGCGAAGCCAGGGCAAATTATTTAGCCCAGTAACCCTGTAGCGAGTTAACAAAGGAGGCCCCGTTTCCCCGGAGCTGATTCCGTCGCGCGACTTCTGGCAAAGCCAATAGCCCTCTTAATTCAGACTCGTAACCCTGCGGCTGTAGACGAAGGAAGCCCCGTCTCCCGGAACTGTTTCCTTGGCGCGACTTCTGGCGAAGCCAGGTGAGCGCAAAGGAAACAGTGTAGGGGGACGGGGCTTCCGGCGGGAAGTTTAGCGACGCTTACGCCTTGTTGACGGAGCCAAACTCCTCCATGAGCTCCTTGGTGCGGGCAACGATGTTGTCGCGACCAGGCTTGAGGAGCTTGCGGGGATCAAAGCCCTTGCCCTGCTGATCCTTGCCAGCCTCGATGTACTCGCGGACGCCCTTGGCGAAGACGAGCTGCAGGTCGGTGTTGACGTTGATCTTGGAGATGCCCAGGGAGATGGCCTTCTTGATCTGATCCTCGGGGATGCCGGTACCACCGTGCAGAACGAGGGGCAGGTCGCCGGTCTGAGCCTTGATCTCGCCCAGACGCTCGAAGGAAAGGCCAGCCCAGTCGGCGGGATACACGCCGTGGATGTTGCCGATGCCGCAGGCGAGGAAGTCGACGCCCAGGTCAGCAATCTGCTTGCACTCAGCAGGGTCAGCGAGCTCGCCGTTGGAGGTCACGCCGTCCTCGGTGCCGCCGATGCCGCCGACCTCGGCCTCGATGGACATGCCCTTGGAGTGGGCAAGCTCAACGAGCTCCTTGGTGCGGTCGAGGTTAAGCTGGAAGGTCTCCTCGTGAGAGCCGTCATACATGATGGACGTGAAGCCGGCCTCGATGCACTTGAAGCAGTCCTCGTAAGAACCGTGATCGAGGTGAAGGGCGACGGGAACGGTAACGCCCGTGGCCTCGACGGCAGCCTTGACCATGTCGGCGCAGACCTTGAAACCGCCCATCCACTTAGCGGCACCAGCGGTGCACTGAAGGATCAGCGGAGACTTGGCCTCCTCGGCGGCCTGGAGAATAGCCAGGGTCCACTCGAGGTTGTTGGTGTTGAAGGCACCGAGA
>DBGAZC010000188.1:0-15238 GCA_048472015.1 Collinsella sp.
CTTAATCCCATGCAGCAATCCACGAATCATAATCTCCCTCCAGCCATTCGGGACGCGATTGATACGAGACATCGACCTTGAGCTCAACGTAGCCGCCCTCGGCGGTACCACCCATAGCCTGCGCAAACGCACCGATCACAGGCAACGGCTTGACCTCGCCGGAAACGGACACGGACGAGACGCCACCCGCACCGGCCCGGCCAAGCTCGATATCCCACGACAACGGCCCGCCGGCATGAAAGATCGAAACGTTGGGCACTGCGGCAAGCCGGCGGCGGGTGAACTCCTTAAGATCGTCGTCCTCCGCCGTCGTCGTGGTCATGAGCCGCGCGGTCTCGGCGGCGGCAGACTCCATGACCGCGCGCGTATAAAGCAAGCACACTGGTTGCAGTGCGAGAAGGATGAGCGTCAGAAACGTCGGCAGCAAAAAAGCGGCCTCGACCGTAGACTGCGCCCGGTCCTCGCGCGCGATATCAATACAACGCGATGTCCTTAGCGCCCGCAGCGGCGTCGATAACCGACGTCGAGGCAACGCCATGGGATGCCGCCCGCTCAACCAGCGCCGCCAAGCGCCCATCGGTGCCAGCACGCCAAAGCCCCGCGATCGCCAGCACGATCGATAACAGCGCCACTGTAACGATGGCGTATTCCACAGTCGCTTGGGCAACCTCTTCACGCAGAACGCCATGCATTTCACGATCCCTCCTTTGAGCTTATTGTTTGCGGGACCAGACGCACGGCGCGCAGACGACACGAAGCATCGCCAGCATCCGCGGCAACCGTCACCATATCGACCCAGCCGCGCCCATCGCGCACGATGGCGCCCCATACGTTGCCCTTAATATCGAGATAGCCGCTCAGGGCGAGCTGGGACGTTGGCACCTCGCGGTAGGCGCGTAACATATCCGCCGCTGCCTCGGTCATCGGTCGGTCCTCGGACCATGCAAGCCGGACCGCAATCGCGTTGTCCTCAGGCGAATCCGTCGCAGTGCCAGACCGCTTGTCGAGCGTCCGCAGAAAGGTTTGCGCCGTGACAGCGACATCCGAATCGTCCGCATCTCGCATCTCATCTTTTTGAGACGCCACCGCCGAATCTGAGCCCGAATCGAAGGCGGCCCCAGGACGCTGCTGCCGCGCGGCGTTAAGCCCCCAAAGCACCGCCGCTATCGCCACGGTCAGGCATGCAAACACCAGCAACACCCCGATGGGGCGCTCGCCCTCTACAGGCTGTTGATGCCCTCGCTGATAGCGTTCCATAGATCTTGGACCTTGCCTTTAAATGCAACGATGGCAATAATCGCGATCACCACAAGCACACCCACCAAAATGGCGTACTCGGTGGTACCCTGCGCGCTCTCCTCCTGCAACAGCTCCTTGGCATGCTGGCGAGCGAGAATCGCCCGGCAAAAAGCCCAGTTCCAAGCCTTGTCAGCAACTTCGACCATCGTGTTCATGTATTCCTCCCTACATCATCCCGCCTGCTCCCAGCAGCGGGCCCAATATGGACAGAAGCAACGCCGGCAAGATGAGCGTGCCGGTGGGAATCAGCAGCTTGACGGGCGCACGCTCAATCTCGCGCTCGACCGCGGCGCGATGAGCCGCACGGATCTCGCGACTTTGAGCGGCCAACGTCTCGGCAAGTGGGGCACCCAGGGCGAGCGCCTGCCCCACCGTGATGGCAAAGGTCTCGAGCGCTCGCACGTCCAGGTCGCGCGCGGCGGCCAACAACTCGTCCTCACGCGTGCCCACGCCCACCTGCCACGCCATGCAGGCCCGCTCAAGGCGAAGAGCCAGCACTGACCGGCGGTTGGCGCAGAAAATCTCAAGCGCCGCATCAAACGAAAGACCGGCCGAAAGGCCCAAGCGCACAACATCGATCATCTCGGACACTTCGCCGAGCGACACTCGCGCCGGGCCGCCCGCTCCAACCGCGCCCTTCACTCGCGCGGTCAGGGCATCGACCACCGAGCGACCCGCGGCAGCGACCAGCACCGCCTCGCGCTTGCAGGCCCCTGCGATCTTGCGCGCATCCGCCCGATCCAAACCCGTCGCGACAAATACACTCAGGGCACACAGGCAAGCCACAACTGCAACCAGGGCGCTCATAGCTCCACCCGCATAATGCGCCGGATAACCACCAGGGCAACGACGTTGAGGGCTAGACCCAGCACCACAGCGCCCGCACCGGCAGGCGTCGCAAGACCGCGACGAAAATCTGCCGAAAGCAGCGCCAACACCGCGCACATGCCCGCCGGCATCGCCGCGACCATATGCGCAGACATGCGAGCCTGCGACGTCTTAACATCCAGGCGGCGCTTGAGCTCAATGCGCTCCCCCACCATGCTCGACGCCTCGGACAGTAAGTCGGCAAGCGGAGCACCGGTGCGCTGAGACACCTTAAGCGCCAAGGTCACAAGCGAAAGGCCGGGGGCATCGATGCGCACGAGCAAGTCATCGAGCGCGTCGGTCGCCGAGATGCCGCAATCGATCGCCGCCGCTACCCGCAAAAACTCGGTATGTACCGGCTCTTGCGCATGAGCGCCCACAAAGCGCATGCCCTGGGCCAGCGAATGTCCCGAGGCAAGCGACATGGAAAGTGCGGTAAACGCCTCGGGCATGGCCTCTTCTGCATCGTGTTGCTCGCGCCGGCTCTCAAAGCCATCCCGAGCGGCGCCAACGGCAATCGGAGCAACAAGTCCCAAGGCAAATCCGAGGGGCGATAACGACACCATCGTTAGTAAAACGCAGCAGACACCGCTCGATAGCAGCAGAAACGCCAAACGCCCCGAAGCATCTTCAATCACGAGGCCAAAGCGATGCGCCGGAGCCAGCGATGCCCACGAACGGGCGATCTTTTTCAGCAGATCGTTTTCCACCAGCTCACGCGGCAGCTTCTCTGCCACCGTCTCGAGCGCCTGACGTGCCAGCTCCGCCGGCGGTACCTGCGGCACACGAGGTTCCGCCCCGCACGCCGTCGCGACAGAAAGCCCTGCCAAGCCCCCTACGACGAGGGGCACAGCGACCTCCATTCGTCCACCTCCTCTTGTGTGAGCGTCCCCGACCGCAGGCCTTCTGCGATAAACGGCGGCTCGCGGTCAAGCTTCCAGGTGCGCTCGGCGGCATCGAAAGTCACATAGCGCTCGAGTTCTACGCCGCCCGACGCGGCGCGACGCACCCCCGAATACGAGGAGACGAAACGCCTGCCATCGGCGTGGCGCTCGGACATCACGATGCCGTCGAGCGCCATGGCAATCTGCTCCTCGATGAGCTCGCTCGGCAGATCGATGCCATAACGTGCAAGCAACGTCAGACGCACCACGGTCTCCTGTTCTGAACCCGCATGAAGTGTGGTGAGCGACCCATCGTGGCCCGTGTTCATGGCCTGCAACATGTCGCAGCACTCGGCACCGCGCACCTCGCCCACCACGATGCGGTCGGGGCGCATGCGCAGGGCATTGGTCACCAGGTCGCGGATCGTCACCGCGCCCTCGTCCTCAATTGAAGCCTCGCGCGCCTCTAGGCGCACCACGTGCGGATGATGCGCAAACTTGAGCTCGGCAGAGTCCTCGATCGTCACGATGCGCTCGCCGGTGGAAATCTCGCATGACAACGCGTTGAGCAGGGTGGTCTTACCAGACCCCGTGCCTCCCGCAACCGCCAGGTCCTGTCGCAGCGACACCGCGCACGACAGCAGCTGCGCATACCAAAGCGGCAGCGACCCCAGCCCCACAAGCTCGTCCAGCGAGCAGATACGGTCCGAGAACTTTCGGATGGTGAGAATCGGTCCGTCAATCGCCACAGGCGGAATCACCGCGTTGACGCGATAGCCCGTTTTGAGGCGGGCGTTGACGATGGGGCTGCGCTCGTCGATACGGCGGCCAAGTGGCGAGATGATGCGGTCGATAAGCACACGGATCTGTTCATCATCCTCAAACGCATGCTCGATGGGGTGCAAGACGCCGCCGCGTTCAAAGAAAGCCGAGCGGCAGCCGTTAATCATGATCTCGGTAACGGTGTCGTCCTCGATGAGCGGCTGCAACGGCCCCAAGCCCACCACATCATCCAAAATCTCGTCGATGATGGTCTCGCGCTCGGGCGTCGCGAGATCGGTCGGCTCCTCAACATTGAGCGCCGCCTCCACCGCGGGACGCAATTCCGAGCGGGCAAGTGCCGGGTCGATATAGGCGCTGATACGCGCCACTTCGTCGTAACCCATGCGGTCCATCACGGCGCGCTTGGTGCGTCGTTTCACCGCGCGGCGACGCCCCGCATCTACAGGCGCTGCCGCCGCTGCAGCGCCGGCAGCCTTAATCCTCGTTTGCAGGCTCATCGCTGATCACCCTCGCGCGACCAGGGAAGGCGGATACGCGGACGTTCGGTGCGCGTTGCACGGTCGGCGACCATATCGCTCCAAGGGCCGACGGCGCACCCCAGTTCCACGAGCATCTCGCGCGTGGCCTCGCGCACGCTGGTCGCAAAAGCGCTGGTCTGCCCCACTGCCTCGTCAGCGCGCCCAAACGCCATGAGCGCGGCGAGATCCTGCCCGCCATCGGCGATACGAATCTTGGAGCTCAACGCACAGGCAATCTCAAAGCGCATGGCGACGTCCTCGTCTGCCCCGCGCGCGCCAAACCGGTTGAATACAGCGCTCATGCGCGTGCGCGGCACACCTACTCGACTTGCCAGTTCAATGACGCGCGACGCCGATGTCGCGGACGACACCGCCGCATCGCCAACGACCAGGCAACGGTCGCTCGCCGCCACCGCAGCCGCCACGGCATCGCCCCAAAAGACCGAGGTATCGATAAAGACCACGTCGGATTCGCGACGCAGGACATCGAGCAGCAGCTCCACCGGACGTGCCATGAGCTCAGCTTGCTCGGGCGCCGCGACGGGACCCCAGAGCGTAACGCCCGGGGCGACGCGCATCGATGCGGCCACGATATCCGGCTCGGTGAGCGTGCCCGCCGCCGACGGCTCGATAAGTGCCGCCATATCGTGCGGAGCATCGACGCCTAACAAGTCGTAAAGGTTTCCAAACATCAGGTCCAGGTCGAGCACGGCGGCACGCAAGCCCAACAGCGACGATGTGTGTGCCATGGTGGCAACGATCGTCGACTTGCCGCAACCGCCCGAACCCGAAATGGCGCAGATGACCGGAGCTCGATGCGGCGAAGCGGCGGCATCGGAGGCGGCGGGGCGGGCGTCGGTGACAGCGTCCCCGTCTCCCCCGCCGCAACTACACGCTGCGTCCAAGCCGGCATGGCGGCTTGTTCGGTCTGCGAGGCAGGCTCGTTCTGCGCAATCTGCTCATGCTGCATCAGCGACAACTCGCCGCACCCGGCAAAGCCCTCAACTTCGTCGAGTTCATCCGCCAGATTCACGCCGCGCACGTATCCCATATCTACAGCCGGGGAGTCGCCAGCATGCTGCGCCGGTCCTCCAGCGTCATCGTATACAAGGGGGTTCCGGGGGCGCCGACCATGCTCGGCTTCCGCTTTTCCATAATCATCAACACGCGGGCCTCTTGTAGCGCGAGGCGCCCCGGGTTCCCTATCAACAAAAGCATCGGGCTCAATCGTCATGCGCCGATCGGAATCAACCGCTCCCTCGCCCGCTCGCCCGTTGCCGCATATACTGTGCGCAGCGATGACCTCGGTCGCCCCTGCGCGAAACAGCCCCTCGATATCCGACGGATCGAGTGCTTCTATCAACACGACCACGCGACTCACGCGGCCTTCGGCCGTCAGGCGCGCAACAGTCTTGCGCACATCTTCGGTATCAAACAGAGACGCCGCGATGATGGCAGCTCCGCGGCGCGACGGAAACGCCCGCGCCATGGAAACCAGCCCGTCCAGGTCACCCACGCGAAGCACCTGTGCACCCGTATCACGGCCCTCGACTTCCCGCTGCAACAGCCCGTAATCGCCGCACGCGCAGCACGCAAGCCAGATCGCCTTCATCACTCGTCGCCTCCGCTCTTTTTGCCGCGCGCCGTGGCGGGAATCGTCAAGCTGACCGTTCCCTTGCCCGAGGCTCCCAGCAGTTCCTTGACGTCTTCGGGGTCAGCCGCCAGCGTCACCCATTCGATCTTGCCCTCGCGCGTGGCACCGGAATCCTCACTGGTATCGATCACGTACGCGCCGCACAGTCGATCGGTTACGCCGTCTTTTTGCACATACACATCCACGTAGCTGCCCACGCCCGTAGCACCGCCGACCGAGTGCTCGGCATCGACCGCCACCGAAACGGCGACCTTGCCCTTAGGCACCTCGAGCTTGTGGCTCTCGGCCTTGGTGTAGACATTGCAGATCACGGCGTTTTTGGGAATACGCGAAGTCGTCACGTCGCCGCGCACCTGGCGCAGCTCGGTCGCCGCGTCACGCGGCAGCAGACTCGTCAGCCATTCCTGGGTTATGACATTGGTCTCATCGAGGGTCTCGCCCACATCGATATCGCGCGCCGCGACGCATACCTCGGCGCGATCGCCACCGTACTTGGCCAAGGTCTCAGCCTGGACCTGTTCGGCTTGCGAGCGAATCGACGAGCCGTAAACCATGCAGAGCAGCGCAGCGAGCACGCCCGCGACCAGACTGATGGCGATGCGCTTGCTCTTGTTCACGGCCGCTCCTCTCATGGCAGTGCCGGGCGAATGCCCGTACCACCATTGTCTGGGTGGTCAGAGTGCAAAGCGGCGCAATCGCGATCTCGGTTTTCGATGTCAAACCAATCGCTGACCAAAAACTAACCAGCCCGTCAAGCTCGTGGCAAGGTTTTGGTCAGCACGTCAGCAAACTGCATGTTTCGAGGCTTTTTCGCAGCAAAAAAGCCGTCTCCCGAACAGTTGGAAGACGGCTGTCATAGGAAAAATCAATTACAGGTGGACATCGGGATCGAGCATTTGAGCACTCACGCGCATGGATGACGCCAGGTTTTGGAACGTTTCCAAACGCAGGCTGTCGATCTGCCCGGCGTCCTCGGCCTCGCGAACGGCACAACCCGGCTCATGGGTATGCGTGCAATCGCCAAACCGACACGCGCGCGATGCCTCGACAATCTCGGGGAAGGCGCGCGCCAGACCCCGCTCGTGACCCACGAGCGGTAAGCTGCGCAGGCCCGGGGCATCGGCGATCACGCCGGCGTCGCCCGGCAGTGCCACCATCACGCGCGCGACGGTAGTGTGACGGCCCTGGTCGTCGCGTTCGCGCACACCGCCAGTCGCCAACGTATCGTGGCCCAGCAGCGCATTGAGCAGCGTCGACTTGCCGGCACCCGACTCGCCCAGAATCATGGCGCAGCTCCCGGCAGGCACGCAGGAACGAACCTCGTCCAGGCCGCGCCCCTCGGCAGAGGACGTCACGATCACGCGCACGTCCGGACCCACCAGGCGGCGCACGCGGTCCAGATCGCGCTCGAGCTCCTCGGCATCGCAGCGATCAGCTTTGGTGAGCACCACCACCGGTTCGGCATCGCAGTCGAGCGCCAACACCAGCGAGCGCGCCACGCGGTCGAGCAGCACCTCACCGGCACCGAGCGCCTGCACGATTAGCACGCAATCCACGTTGGAGCAGAGCACCTGACGCTCTCCGCGGGCACGGCCGCGCCAACGCTCAAAGCTCGTACGGCGCGGCAGCACGCACTCAATCACGCCCATATCGTGCCCGGGAGCGCGGCGCACCGCCACACGGTCGCCCACGGCAGGCAGCAGGACCTCGTCCTCGCCGCGCGACTTGGCAAACCCCACGGCATGCTCGGCGCGGAAGGTGTCGTCGGCAGTCGCCACCAGCGGAAACCCGCGATCCAAGCGCACCACGGCGCCAAGCTGCATCTGCTCGGGCTCCTCGGTATGTGCGCAAAAGTCGTCAAATGCCGCCTGCTGAGCTTCATCGACCGGCAGGTCATCGAACGCCGGAACATCCTGCAGCGCGTCAAGTCCCGGCACGTTTGCCAGCAGCTCCTCGGCAGACGCGGGGGCTTCGGTCGCGAGCTTCCGACGACGATCGCGCTTAGCCCGCGCCCCCGTCGTCTTTTTCTTCGCCTTAGCCTTCGCCTTGCCCACAAGCGCCTCCCAGCACCATAAATCACAACTGAGCAGGTATTTTAAATCAAAAAGAGCTGGCCGGGCAAAGCCCGACCAGCTCACAAACTTTTCCTCAGCTTACGGTCCCGAGAGGTCATCCGAAGGCCCGCCCGCCGGGAGGGGTTTCTTCTGAGCGATCCCGCAGCGCGAAGCGCGAGGACCAGCGAAGAAGAAACCCCGCAGGCGGTCGGGCCGGTGGGAAGGATGGCCTTTCGACCTACTCCTTCTCGACCGCGCGCATGATCGCCTTGTAGATCTCCATCAGCGGGATGATCAGGAAGGCCAGGCCCAGCGCGGCAAGAACGCCCTTGAGCTCAAGCGTCACGGGGCCAAAGAACATCTCGGCAAGCGTCGGCTGCACGGTCACGATCACCGTCAGCACCAGTGCCAGCGCGGCAGAAGCCCACAGCCACTTGTTCTGCTTCTTCATGGTGAACAGCGACGCACGACGGCTGCGCATATTGAAGCAGTGGAAAATCTCGACCATGTTGAGCGTGATGAACGCCATCATCACGCCTTCCTCGTCGGCATTGCCGGCGATCATATCGACGATGTGGATGTAGCCCATGTCAAAGTACACGCCCACAAAGAAGCTCGCCAGCACCAGCACGGTGATGATCAGACCCTGGACCACGCAGTCCAGGCCCATGTGACCGGCAAAGACACCGTCCTTGGCGTTGCGCGGCTTGCGCTTCATGATGTCGCCCTCGGCGTCCTCCATGCCCAGCGCGAGCGCGGGGAAGCAGTCGGTGACCAGGTTCACCCACAGCAGCTGCACCGGCTGGAAGATGGTAAAGCCGATGAGCGTGGCGATAAACACCGAGAACACCTCGGCAAGGTTGGCCGAAAGCAGGAACTGGATGACCTTGCGGATGTTGTCGTAGATGCGACGGCCCTCTTCGCAGGCACCGATGATGGTGGCGAAGTTGTCGTCGGCAAGCACCATGTCGGCAACGTTCTTGGTGACGTCGGTGCCGGTGATGCCCATACCGACGCCGATGTCGGCGCGCTTGATGGACGGGGCGTCGTTGACGCCGTCGCCGGTCATGGCGACGATCTGGTCGCGCGACTTCCAGGCCTCGACGATGCGCGTCTTGTGCTCGGGCTGGACGCGGGCGTACACGCCGTAGTCCTCGATGTGCGCGTCGAGCTCCTCGTCGCTCATGCGGTCGAGGTCGGCACCGGTAATGGCATGGCTGCGATCGGTGACGATTCCCAGCTGCTTGGCAATGGCCACGGCGGTGTCGATATGGTCGCCCGTGATCATGACGGTGCGAATACCGGCGTCGTGGGCCTCGCGGATGGCGTCGGAGACCTCGGGGCGGACAGGGTCAATCATGCCGGACAGGCCGCAGAAGACCAGGTCGTGCTCGAGCGCAGCGGGGCTGCAGTCGCTCGGGACCTCGGTGTAGGTGCGGCTTGCCAGCGCCAGCACGCGCAGGGCCTCGTCGGCCATGGCCTTGTTGGCGGCCACGAGCTCGGCGCGACGCTCCTCGGTCAGCGGAACGACCCTGTCGCCGTCGTAGATATGGGTGCACAGGCCGATCACCACGTCGGGCGCGCCCTTGGTGTACTGCTCATACTCGCCGTCCAGGGTCTCGACGACCACGGACATCATCTTACGGCCCGAGTCGAACGGGGCCTCGCCCACGCGCGGGTGCTCGGCAGTCAGGCCAGTAAGACCAGCCTTGCCGGCATCGTTGACGAGCGCGCACTCAGTCGGCTCACCAACGGCCTCGCCCAGGTCCTCGTCCCACTGGGCATCGGAGCACAGCGCCATACCGGCCAGGAACTTCTCCTTAGGCGCAGCGAGCTCGTGCTTGACGACGGTCATCTTGTTTTGGGTAAGGGTACCGGTCTTGTCGGAGCAGATGGTCTGCGTGCAGCCAAGGGTCTCGACGGCAGAGAGCTTGCGGATAATCGCCTGGCGCTTGGCCATTTTGGTCACGCCGAGCGAAAGCACGATAGTCACGACGGCAACCAGACCCTCAGGGATGGCGGCGACGGCAAGCGAGACAGCGACCATAAAGGTATCGAGCAGCGCGGTCGGGTCGGTGAGAACGTTGCCCACGCCGTGGCGGATGATGTCGACGCCAAAGATAACGACGCAGATGACGATAACCATGATAGTGAGGATGCGGCTGAGCTCGGCAAGCTTCACCTGCAGCGGCGTGAGCTCTTCCTTGGCCTCGGCCAGGGCGCCGGCGATCTTACCCATCTCGGTGTTCATGCCGGTGCCGACCACGACGGCGCGGCCGCGGCCGTACACCACGGTGGAGCCCATGTAGCACATGTTCTTGCGGTCGCCGAGCGGCACGTCATCGGTGCCCGCGGCAAGCTCGATCACGTTGGCGTGCTTCTCTACGGGCACGGACTCGCCGGTGAGTGCGGCCTCTTCGATCTTCATCGTGGCGCTCTCGAGCACGCGGCAGTCGGCCGGGACGGAGTCGCCCGCCTCGAGCATGATCACATCGCCGGGCACGAGCTCGGCGCTCGGCAGGTGCACGAGCTTGCCGTCGCGCAGCACCTTGGACTGCGCGGCGCTCATCTCCTGCAATGCCTCGAGAGCTTCCTCGCTCTTGGCCTCCTGAACCACGCCCAGCACCGAGTTGACGATAACGACGAACATGATGATGGCGACATCGGCAAAGTCCGCCTCGCCCTTGACCATGCCCGTGAGCGCGCTGATGACGGCGGCAACGATCAGCATGATGACCATGGGGTCGGCCATCTGCTCAAAGAAGCGCTTCCACAGCGGCGTCTTCTCGGCTTCCTCGAGCTTGTTAGGGCCTGTCTTAGCGAGGCGCGACGACGCCTCGTCGTCGCTCAGGCCGAGGTTCTCATCGACACCTTGGTCGCTGAGCACCTCCGCCGCGGCGGACAGGTATTCCTTTTGCATATAGAGTCCCCTCCTGGGATTCGGGCCACTCAGCAGATTGATGCCCGATCATAATTCCCAGGAGAAGGGCAAGGGCTCATCAAGGCTGCCGTGCTGAGCGGCAGTTGATAGTGGAGCTATGGTACCCCAAAGCAACGCGTCTAGCCAAAACAATCCATTTGGAAATATGGTCCATAAGCAACGGTGCAGACCGTGTGATGCTCAATACTGATAAAACGTTTTTTCTTCGGCGCATCATCAAATTGAAATATCGCCCAGATAGCAGCGGTTAGAACGGTTGGTAAAGTTTTTGCATATACCGTTTTTCCGCAAAAAATGAACTTCTAATTCGGCATACGGTCGATTTTTTGGGGTATTCGGACGCCATTTCGTTATAATCAACTCGGTTTTATTTCTTATGGTTTATCTATCAGCGCAAGACGATGTCAGATGGAGGTCTGAATGTACAAGCGCACCAAGATTGTATGCACCATGGGTCCCGCCTGCGATAGCGACGAGACCATCCGCGAGATGATCAAGGCGGGCATGAACGTCGCCCGTTTTAACTTCTCGCACGGCTCCTACGACGAGCACCACGGTCGCATCGAGCGCGTCCGTCGTATTTCCAAGGAGCTCGGTATGCCCGTCGGCATCCTGCTCGACACCAAGGGCCCCGAGGTCCGCACCGGCCTTCTGGTCGACGGCAAGAAGGTTGCCGTCAAGACCGGCGACAAGATCGTCGTCACCGCTCAGCCCACGACCGAGGATTTCCACGGCACCTCTGAGCACATCTCCCTCGACTACCTGGCTCTGCCCTCCGAGGTCGAGAAGGGCTCCCTCATCCTGATCGATGACGGCCTGGTTGCCCTCGAGGTCGAGTCCGTCGACGGCCAGGACATGACCTGCGTCGTTAAGAACGACGGCCTGATCGGCGAGCGCAAGGGCGTCAACATGCCCAACGTCAACATCTCGCTGCCCGCCATCACCGAGCGCGATCGTCAGGACATCCTCTTTGGCCTGACCGAGAACATCGACTACATCGCCGCTTCCTTCATCCGCGACGGCGAGTCCGTCCGCGGCATCCGCGAGCTTTGCCGCGAGAACGGCGGCGAGCACGTGACGATCTTCCCGAAGATCGAGTGCGCCCTGGGCGTCGAGAACTTCGACGAGATCCTCGAGGCTTCCGACGGCATCATGGTCGCCCGTGGCGACCTGGGCATCGAGATCAAGCCCGAGCTCGTTCCGCACATCCAGAAGGAGATCATCGCCAAGTGCAACGCGGCCTACAAGCCCGTTATCACCGCTACGCAGATGCTCGACTCCATGCAGCAGAACCCGCGCCCGACGCGCGCCGAGGTTGCCGACGTTGCTAACGCCATTTACGACGGCACCGACGCCGTTATGCTGTCCGGCGAGTCCGCTGCCGGTAAGTACCCGGTCGAGGCCGTCAAGATGCAGGCCAGCATTGCTCTCGAGACCGAGAAGTACCTCCCGGCTCACGCTCCGCTCGAGGTTCCGGCTGACGCTCACGGCACCCGCGTTGTCAACAACGTTGTGGGTATGTCCGCTGTGAACATGGCCACCACCGTTGGCGCCAAGTGCATCACCGTGCCGACGACCACCGGCCGTACTGCTCGCCTGATCTCGCACTTCCGTCCCAACATGCCGATCTGCGCGTTCTCCCGCCACGAGTGGGCCGTCCAGCAGATGATCATGTACTGGGGCGTTATCCCGCACCAGGCCGAGATTACCCAGGGCACCGTCAACGGCACGATCGTCAAGGCGATCGAGACCGCTAAGGAGCTCGGCTACGTCGAGGCCGGCGACCTGACCGTCGCCACCGCTGGCGATCCCCGCATGAGCGTCCAGCTCGAGGACAAGGTCTCCTCGACCAACGTCGCTTACGTCGCTCAGGTGCGCTAAGTCGTACTTGCAAGCACACTTGCATCGCAAAGGGCCCGGAAGGCGAAGCCTTCCGGGCCCTTTTCTGTGCCAATGCCGTCGCACGGCAAAACACACACTCATTTCTTTACCAAAAGCGCGAAATCCACCCTTCGAGACCCAATGAATAAAGTCCCAAGCGCTAAAAGTGTTCGCCCGGTGGCAAACCCACACCTTAACCGACGCTGCTAAATCGTTTTAGCAAGAGCCGGATTGACCTGCTTTTCGGAAGTATGCGGCAAATTCTGATACCTCCGAGCACACCCCGTTTTTTCGCAACAAAATGCCTGATAAACTAGCCTCAAAAGCCAGGTCTGCTCACAGGGTTTAGATTTTGCCGCATACTTCCGAATTGACACTGGCATCGCACGGTCCAAAAGCATATTTCGACCAGGAGGACGTCATGGACCTGACGCTATGCGGTCAATCCGCTTTTTACTATCACCGTATCCCGCCGCAGGTATTAGGCCTTTACCCTGCCATTAGCCTTGGCAATATGGATCGCAGATGTTGCGGCCTCGGAAGTCATGCAGTTGTAAAAGACCTGCTTCACGCACCGCTTCACAGGCTTGTATTCACTCGGGCACAATCCGGGTCGCGAAGCCTGTTTAAATCGCACCTCCTGACCCAAGAGCCGCCTCCCGGGTCGTTTAGGCAAACTGAGCATGGGTTTGATGTCACATCGCCCGAGTTCACACTGCTCAACCTTGCTACGCAGGTCTCACGCAACCAGCTGCTTATGGCGTGTTATGAGATGTGCAGCTCGTTTGCTGTGTATACACCCTGCAAACGTACGCAACAGCAACTTGATGAAGCTATTTCGCTTAAGCTCATTCCACCCAACTGCGGCTGGGAGCGGGTTATCGACGTCAACGGCAAGGACACCAACTTGTGGAAGCGCACGCCGCTTCTTTCCGCAGCGGATATCGCCGCGTTCGCCAAGCAGGCCGCAGGCCTGCGCGGTGTTAAGCAGCTCCGCTGGGCCGCCGAACGCATGACAGGACAGACCGCCTCGCCCTTCGAAGTACAGACCTCCATGCTTATCTCGCTCCCCCGCGACGAGGGCGGCATGGGCATCAACATCGCAAACAACGTGCGCATCCCACTCAGCGACGCCGCGCGCTCGCTGTATGACAAAACCTGCTGCTACGCCGATATCCTCATCGAAAGCGCCACCGACAGCATGGGTGTCATCCTTGAATGCCAAGGCCGCTCCGCCCACGGCAGCGAAGCCGCGAGCCTCTCCGATGCCGAGCGCGCCACCGCGCTCACAAGCATGGGCTACGACGTCATCCAAATTACCTTTGGCCAGATTAAGGATAAGAAGAGCTTCGACCACATAGCCGAGCTCATCCATAAAAAGGCTGGACTTTCCTACACCCCAAAGACCAAACAGGAGCGCGCCGCCGAAGTCACCCTGCGGCAAGAGCTACTTGTCAATTGGGTTGAGATATTCACTGCCGGGCCGGCCAGCTAGCAGCTAGCAATCAGGGGCAGCGCGGGCGTGCCGGGAGCGGCCACGCGCTCGGCAAAACCCGTCTCGGTTAGCTCGACGACCTCGGTAAACGTTGCATCGAAAAACTCCTCGGTTAGCAAGCGATACGGCGGATGATCGGGCTCGCCGGGGTTTTCGCGTACAATCTCGTGCATGACGCCAATGGTCTTGAGCACATAATCTTGCGGAATCGAATACTGACCAAACTGGGCCGCCGCGGTATACAGGCGATCGGTCGCACGCGGGATAGAAACAATGCCGAGCGTCTTGCCAAACCAGTCAAAGTCGCCTTGCTTTTTAATGCGGAATTCCTCGCACGGCTTGCCGCCGTGCGCTTCCAGATACTGATTCACGCGCGTATTCCATACGGTATCGGCCACCAGATGCGACCAGACGCCCAGCGTTAAATCGAGCAGCGACTGCGCCACGTCATCGGGCGCGAGCGAAAGCTCGCTAGCACCGGGACCGGCAACCGGCTCGGCATCCTTGTAGCGTTGGGGATAATGCACCCGATTGAGTCGCTCGCGCTCCTCGGCGATCGAGGTCGCGGCAGCCGGCGTACCAACAGACGCCCCTTTGAGCAGCGGTGCCACATAGGTATCCCAGAACTCATGCTCACGAGGCTTAGGGATGGGCTCAGGCTTGGCAAAGTGCGTAATGCGGTACGGGATGGGATCGGCAATGCCAGGGACCATATAGCCCACGAAGATATCCGGAACCACGCAGCCAAACAAAAAGGCATTGCGGTCGCGCACGCTATTGGCAAGCGCACCGGTGCGCTCCAGCAAACGCTCCGTCTGAGCGATATGAATGTTCCAGCTTGGCATAGCCACCCCCATAAAAA
>DBGAZC010000189.1:0-8250 GCA_048472015.1 Collinsella sp.
CGAAGGGCACGCTGCGAGCGAAGGGACCGGCGATCGCATTTCTCGAGCTGGGACAAGCGTCCTCCTTGTTACTCAGCCTGTGCGCTATTGCACAGTGCGAGTATTATTGCACACCGTGTGCATCAACACGTAAAGGCAATATTTTGGATGTGACAGGGACTGCCCCTTTGTCACATTATTCGATGACAGTGCGGGAGTTTTGCTTGCGCATGGTGGCGAGCATGTGTTTGGGGACGGCGTGGACCATGCAGCTGCCGATGGTCGCGCTCGCGGCGGCCTTAGCTGCATCGCTTGCGTTTTTGGTCGCGTAGCTGTGACGGAAACGCTTGAGCATGGCGATATCGTTGCCGCCATCGCCATAGACCGCGACCTCGTCCTCGGCAATACCGTAGTAGCCCGCCAGCCAGGCCACGCTCTCGCCCTTGTTGCACGCCACGTCCGTGATCTCGAACATCACCGGATCGAACGGTGCGTTGACCACGCGGTCCGAGCGCTCGGCCAAATACGCCTTTAGGTCGCGCTCCAGCTCGGGCGAGGTCACGCGGCAGTTGATCTTGCACACATCGTGGCGCAAGATGTCGCCGATCGACTGGTCGAAATACTGCTCCTCGTGATAGCCGCCACGCGCACGCATGCCGCGCATCACGATGCGCTTGATAGGACTGTCCTTTTTAAAGCCCGCCTGATGCATCTCGAACGAGCCGCTCGAGAACATGCCATCGGGCGTGGAGCAGTCGAAGCAAATATCCGGAAACTCCTTGAGCAGCTCCTCGGTGATCTGTGGGTCGATGGTCCAGGTCTTGAGCACCTCGCCATGGCTGTCGCGCACGATTGATCCATTGGAGCAGCAGGCGTCAAGCGCCAGGCCCGTAAAGCCATGCTCACCAATCGGCAGCGTCGAGCGCCCGGTCGCGGGAACCACATGCAAGCCAGCCTCGGTCAGCTCGCGAATGGCATGGCGGATGGTCCCATCTGCCTCGTGCAGGGCGTTGAGCAGCGTTCCGTCTAAGTCGCTCGCAAACATCTTGATCATGGGCATGCCTTTCCTTCGTCTGCACGATATTGTAGGCGAAGGAGAGGCTCGTTCTCGTATGGGCGTTCCACGCCGCAGCAATCGTTTCTGTTAAACCGCTGCACTGCGAACGTCACATTGTTTGTGGTGAGCGACTTTTCAAGCGATAAAACAGCACCGTCGTCAGCACCAGTACCACCAGCATAGCTGCGAACACAGCCGCCGGCGCCCATCGATCATATGCAAATCCGTATGTCAATTGGCCAATAGGCGTTGCGCAGGAAAGAGCCATATATACGACCGAAAGCGCCTTTCCGCAGAGTTCCGCCGGCGCCGCCCGCTGAACGAATGCAACGATTTCGACCGACGCAATACTCGCCCACACCATGACCCATGCCGAACCGACCGCAAGCGCAGCAAACACAATTTGGCCAGCGCCGCTCAGCAGCGTGACAGTAATCGGCACGACTCCAAAACAGATCATCGCAACGTATCGACATATGTCATTGAAGGAAAAACGATTCGGCCTAATACCGACCAAACCGCCGCCTGCAAGACCGCCCAGCCCCATAGCTGCCTCAATAATCCCAATGCAGGAAGATTGCATGCCGAGATGCCTGGTAACAATAACGGGTGCACCAATCGTTAACCCAACCAACGCAAGATTCAAAACAGCCGCAAGCAAAATCACGGCGAGCAACGAGGTGTTTTGGAGCAGGCACCGAATCGCTGACATAAAATCGCTTTGACATGCCATACGAGTCGAGCTATCCCCCGTCATTTCAGAGGGGACATTTTGTTTGAGTGTGGCCCAAAACAGCAGCGTCGACATTGCAAACGCCACCGCCGCGATCGCGCAAAGGACGTCGATTCCAAAGCATCCGTAGACGGCTGTTCCAACCACGGGACCTAGAATATTGCTCGCCATGGTCGTCTGCGACACTAACGCGGTGGCCCGCTCGACCTTTTCCTTGCCGACCATGTGCAGCGTCTCAATTTGAAGTATCGGCTTCAGAATAGATTGAACGGCGTATTGGACGCACAGCATCACCGCCACAACAGCCGCAAGGGGCAACGAGCACTTCATGGGAACAAATAGCATCGCTGCAACCATTAAAGCAATACCGAGAGCTGCTAGAACGCCGCGATGCCCCTCTCGATCAGCTAATACTCCGCCAGCCGGAGTCGCAAGCACGCCCGGTATAAACGCTATAGCCGCGACGGCACCATATAGCGTTGACGAACCACTGCGGTCGAGCAAGTAAAGCGGGCACGCAAAGCACAGCGCCGACAACGTCGAATACACGCACAGCTGCGCAACGAGAAGACCGACGAGTCTTATAGGCAGCGCTGTCTTTGATGCTGATACGGCATCGAAGTCTCTCATCCCGTCCATAGAGCTTTGCCTCCTATACATACTATTGGTATGTATTTAACGGCTCGAAAAGGGCGACCGTAGCCACCCTCTTACATCAATATATATACCGTTAGTATGTATATTACCACCCGACACGGTTCCAAACGTCCCAAATTTGGCACGTTGTTTGAAGCACTTCTTCCCCCAAATCGAGACCCACTGCGGCCGCCATCTGCGTCAAACATTGCGCGCGAGCGACCATTCGCTCCTTGGGCTCGAGCGGACGGAACAATGGCAGCAGCCAAAGATTCGCTAGCAACGATACGGCCTCTGCTGCTTCGCGCGGGCATTCGCACGCAATGGAGCCGTCGGCGATGCCTTCCTCGATTACCGGCAAGAGATATCCATCGGCCGACTCGTCAAACGAACTCTGATACTGCATCGCCAGCAGACGCGAACTCTTTACCGGATCCGCCGCAGGATGTATGCGCGCCCAAAGCTCAATTTGTGGTACGACAGACTCAGGCGCATAAAGTCGCTTGAGCTTTTGGGCGCCCGTCATATTGCCAGCACCGAGCGTCGCGCGGCGGCGTTCAACAATCGGAGCCATCGCTCGATCAAACGCGGCGTTGAAAATCTCTTCTTTGCTCTTGAAGTGATGATAGATAGCGCCCTTGGTCATGCCATCGAGACGGTCAACGATATCCTGGATGCTCGTTCCCTCATAACCCTGTGCGCAGAATAGCTCCAGCGCCGCGTCGAGAATCTTCGCGACCGTCTCTTCGGGATATTTATTGCGACCCATAATCCGCCCATCCGCAACGCAAGTCTTATTCCTTATTGCGATATTTTAACGTTGCGGATGGCAAACGGTCGGCCCTACACCGCGGCGGGGCCGTGTTCGCAGGTACGGATGCGGATAACCTCCTCGACCGGCTCGACCCAAATCTTGCCGTCTCCAACGGCACCGGTGCGAGCGGCGTTGCAGATGATGTCGACAATTCCGTCGACGTGCTCGTCGGCACAAATGAGCGTGAACTGCACCTTAGGGATCGTGTTGACAAGCAACTCGTTGCCGCGCACGTATTCCTTCCAGCCATGCTGCGCGCCGCAGCCCTGCACCTGATTGATAGTCATACCGCGAACATCGGCAGCAAACAGCGCGTCTTTAAGAACCTCAAGCTTCTCAGCACGAACGATCGCCGTAATTTTCTTCATAGTAAATTCCTCTCTTTATCAAAGAAATGAATTGCCATTCAATGACGCGGGTTTTCCAGGTGCCCGAGATTGCCCCGAAAGAGGAGCGCCGCGTACTTCGGTACGCAAGCGACGGTTTGAGGGGCAAGGTCGGGTGCCTGGGAAAGCCGCGCGACGATTGAACGGCAAGGTGCGGAGCCTGGGGAAGCCGCTAGTCAAGTCCCGAGAACGAGGGATACGCGCTCTCGCCGTGTTGACTCGCGTCCAGGCCCAGCGCCTCGTCGGCCTCGTCCACGCGCAGGCTGCCGTGGAACAGCGCCTTGACCACCGCGGCGATCACCAAGTCGAGTACCAGTACAATAGCGACCGTCACCACAATGCCCAAAATCTGCGAGATGAGCAGCGAGACATCGCCCGTGTAGAACAGGCCGCCCTTACCGGTCCACGAGAGCTCCGGCACGCAGAACAGCCCCGTGAGCACGCCGCCCAGGATGCCACCGATGCCGTGGCAGCCAAACGCGTCGAGCGCATCGTCGTAGCCAAATTTGGTCTTAAGATGGCTGATGGCCAGGTAGCAGACGGGAGATACGATCAGGCCCATGACCAGCGCCGCCCACGGCTCGACAAAGCCCGCGCCCGGCGTGACCACCACAAGGCCCGCAACCAGACCGGTGCTGGCGCCCACCAGCGTGGGTCGACCGGTGTGCACGCGCTCGACGGCAAGCCACGAGACCATGCCCGCCGCGCTGGCCGTCACGGTATTGAGGATGGCAAGTGCCGCCACGGCGTCGGCCTTGAACTCGCTGCCGCCGTTAAAGCCAAACCAGCCAAACCAAAGCAGGCCGGCTCCCAGCGCCACAAACGGCACGTTATGCGGACGGTAGCTCACCATGCCAAAGCCGCGACGACGGCCGAGCATTAAGCAGAGAATCAGGCCCGTAAGACCAGACGAGATGTGCACCACGTCGCCGCCGGCAAAGTCGAGCGCGCCGATGATATCGCCGATAAAGGAGCCCTCGCCGCCCCAAACCATGTGAGCAAGCGGCGCATAGACCACGAGCAGCCAAATGCCCAGGAAGGCCGTCGTGGCACCGAACTTAACGCGGCCGGCCAGGCTGCCCGTGACGATAGCAGCCGTGATCATGGCAAATGCCATCTGGAAGGCGATGTTGATGATCTGAGGGTAGACGACACCGTCCGCAGCATTGCCCTCGGCCGCCTGCAGCACCTGGTTGAGCACCGGTAGGCACAGCAACTGGTCAAGGCCTCCAATAAACGGACTCGAGCCGTCGCCGCCGTAGGCCAGCGACCAGCCGGCAACAATCCACAGCACACCAACCAGGCCAATGGCGCCAAAGCACATAAGCATGGTGTTGATGACATTTTTGCGCCTAGACAGACCGCCATAGAAAAACGCCAGGCCCGGTGTCATTAAAAACACGAGCATGGTGCAGATGAGCATAAACGTTGTCGATCCCGTATCGTACATTCGTCCCCCTTGGTCGCATGAACGTTGTCGGCGCCCATAATGCGGCCGAGGGGCAACTGGTGTAGACCAGATACGGCGTTGTTAAACGCTGCGTTGTCGAATGGAAACGGTGCCGCAATCTTGGAAACGGCGCGGCAACGGGCGCGAAACGAACGGGAAATACGCGAGCAAGGAAGCCGTGAGCGCGCCCGCCCCGCCTAGCGCCGGAACAGCTCGCGAGCTCGGTCGCGGAGATCGGTGGCCCGGATGACGCCCTCGTAGCGATTGATGCGCAAGCGCGGAAAGGCATTGAAGAAGCGCAGGTCGCGACGACTGAGCGACACACTCGGCACCGGACGGCTCATGCGCTTGCCGGCAAGGCGACGACTGAGCGACGGACGCGGCATGCTCGGCGCGGCATCGGCAACGCGGCGGGCAGCAAGCGCCAGGCCGCGAGCACCATCCGAGATAAACGTCGGCATCGAAGCCTTCTCGCGCAGGGCATCGAGCGCCGCGTCGCCCAGCTCGGCCAGCCAAGCGTTAACGGCGCGACCGCGGATATGCGTCTGCGCCACCGAGTCGATCGCCGAATCGGGAATACGTTCGAGCATAGAGTCGGAGGCGTCGGCAAGCGACTCATTGATGCGGTCGGCAAGGTCGGCACGCACACGCTCAAGCTGATCGGACAGGCGGCGCCAGCTGGCCAACGAGCACACCGCATCGACCATCATCGCGACCGCGACGATAAAGGCGGACAGCCGCACAATCAGCACCGGCAGATGGCCAAGCAGCCCCAGCAATGCCGGCTCCACTAAACGGCAAATACACAACGCACCCAAGCCAAATGCGCAGGCCCAGTACAGGCAGATGCGTCCGTGCAGGTTAAACGGCAGATGCGAGTAATCCCAAAACCGGGCACCCGTCGTTTTTTCCAACAGCACGCCCACGCTATATTCGATCACGCTGCATACGAGCGCGGCAGCGACAAACTGGCTCGAGGCGTCTGGGATTCCACGCAGCAGCAACCAGCACGCGATGCCGCCCGCACCGTAGATGGGACAACACGGCCCTAGCAAAAAGCCGCTGTTGGCAAAGCGTCCGTGGTTGAGCATGGCGCAGACTGTCGACTCCCATACCCAGCCGCAAAAACCGTAGAAGGCAAACGAGAGTACCAGCGCCGAGAGCGGACAGGCGGCAAGCGTCGCGCCGTCAAATGCCATGTCGATCGCGGTTCCCACCGTCTACCCACTCCTCTTTTCGTTCGATTCTTTGCTCGAGCCGTCACTCGACCCCTCGTTCAAATCGTTCGCGCCGCCTTTGCGCGGCAGACGGCCGGCAATCGTCTCGCGCAGCGCGCACCATTTATCCGCCAGGCACACAATCCATGCCTCACGACACGTCGGCGGCACCGGTACCAGCGGAAACATATGCCGTACGATAATATTCCGCTCGCGCGGCGTCAGCTCAAAATCTTCCTCCGCACGCGCCAAGGCAAAAAACGGGTGGCGAAAGCCATGCAGCCGATGGCTTGGGTCGGGATCGTGCCAGTCATAGAGAAAGTAATCGTGCAGCAGGGCCCCGCGCAGCAGCGATAAGCGGTCGACGGAGATACCGACGCGGCCCAGGCGCTCGGCAAAGGACAGACTTGCCCGCGCCACCGAGGTCACATGTGCATAAACCGTCACATCGCCATGTTGGATAAACTCATGCATCAGGTCCAAGCGGCCCGCCTGGGCAAGCTGACGGGCGGCATCGTCGACCTAGCGCGCGATTTTCTCGGCACGAACGGTATCGGACATGCGGCCTCCTTCCGGCGGCGCTCGGCGGCAAGCCGCGGCCTGCACGCAATGAATAAAATCATCATGGAACTTATCAGTATGGCATCGGACAAAACGTTTTGCCCCACCAGTTGGCGAATTACCGCGCCGCCGTCACATATCAAACGCCAAAATGTGCGAGACTGTCTTGTGCAATTGTGCCGGCCGAGGGAGTGCCGGCGCTCGATTCGCATGGAGTAACCCACAACGATGCTGCTTACGCAAACGACAACGCCCGAGGACGTCAAGGCTCTTAATCGTGCCGAGCTCCCGCAGCTCTGCGACGAGATTCGCCACGCCATCCTCGAAAGCTCCGCCGCCGTCGGCGGGCACGTTGCCCCCAACCTGGGCGTCGTTGAGCTTACGGTCGCGCTCCATCGCGTGTTTAACTCCCCTATCGACAAGATTCTCTTTGACGTTTCGCACCAGACCTACGCCCACAAGGCGCTGACTGGGCGCGCGTACACTTATATCGATCCGAAGCGCTTTGGCGAGGCCTCTGGCTTTGCCAATCCCGACGAGTCCGAGCACGACCTGTTCGCCATGGGCCATACCTCCACGTCGGTGAGCCTGGGCTGCGGCCTGGCGCACGCTCGTGACCTGGCGGGCGATACGTACAACGTCATCACCGTTATTGGCGACGGCTCGCTTTCGGGCGGCTTGGCGTTTGAGGGCTTTAACAATGCCGCCGAACTCGATAGCAACCTAATCATCATCGTCAATGACAACGACCAGTCCATCGCCGAGAACCACGGTGGCCTCTATCGCAATCTGGCCGAGCTGCGAGCCAGCAACGGTACCTGTGAGCGCAACGTTTTCCGCGCGATGGGGCTCGACTACCGCTATCTGGACGCCGGTAACGACGTGTTGGCCCTCGTCGACGCGTTGCAGGAACTGCGCAATATCGATCATCCCATCGTGCTGCACGTCTCCACCGCCAAGGGCAAGGGCTTTGAGCCAGCCCAGAACGACCCCGAACGCTGGCATCACGTGGGTCCGTTTGACATGGCAACTGGACGCAAGCTCTGCCCGGGCCATCCGAGCGAGCCTGCGCCGCGCACCTATGCCGACATTACGGGCGAGGCGCTCAGCGCCGCCATCGAGCGCGATCCGCAGGTCGTGGGCATCACGGCCGCCACACCCTACATCATGGGCTTTACACCCGAGCTTCGCGCTGCCGCCGGCAAACAGTTCGTCGATGTGGGCATTGCCGAGGAGCACGCCGTGACCTTTGCCACCGCGCTTGCACGCTCGGGCACCAAGCCAGTCTTTGGTGTGTACGGCACGTTTTTGCAGCGCGCCTACGACGAGCTGTGGCACGACCTGTGCCTCAACGACGCCCCCGCAACCATCCTGGTGTTTGGTGCGTCAATCTTTGGCACCACGTCCGAGACGCACC
>DBGAZC010000190.1:0-13254 GCA_048472015.1 Collinsella sp.
CGCGGCACATCGACACAGGTGCGATAAGATAGAACGCCATGTCTGGCTGCGCGGTTTACGCAGGCTGGGCAAATCTGTACGACGCCGCCCGGAACGACACGGGGCGGCACAGATCCATAAAGGAGGATCACTGGTATGAGCCAGACCCGTCCCATCGACGAGCATTCCATGCACACCCGTACCTGCGGCGAGCTTCGCCGCGAGAACGTGGGCGAAGAGGTCACCCTCACCGGTTGGGTGAGCCGTCGCCGCGACCACGGCGGCCTTATCTTCTGCGATCTTCGCGACCGCGAGGGCATCACGCAGCTCACCTTCGACCCCGAGCACTCCGACGGCGACGCCTTTAAGATCGCCGAGACCATGCGTCCCGAGTGGCCCATCAAGATCCACGGCGTCGTGCGCTCCCGTGGCGAGGAGACCACCAACACCAAGCTCGCGACCGGCGAGATCGAGGTCCTGACCGACCACGCCGAGGTTCTCAACACGTCCGTCACCCCGCCGTTCCAGATCGAGGACGGCATCGAGACCAGCGAGGACACCCGCCTGCGCTATCGCTATCTGGACCTCCGCCGTCCCGAGATGATGGCCAACCTCAAGCTGCGCTCCGACTTTACCTTTGCCATTCGCGAGGCACTGCACAACCGTGAGTTCATGGAGGTCGAGACGCCCTCCCTGTTCAAGTCCACTCCCGAGGGCGCCCGCGACTTCATCGTCCCCAGCCGCATCCAGCCGGGCAACTTCTACGCCCTGCCGCAGTCCCCGCAGCTTCTGAAGCAGCTGCTCATGGTCGGTGGCGTTGAGCGCTACTACCAGGTTGCCAAGTGCTTCCGCGACGAGGACCTGCGTGCCGACCGTCAGCCCGAGTTCACCCAGGTCGATATCGAGATGTCCTTCGTGGACCAGAACGATGTCATGAGCGCGCTCGAAGAGGTTCTTGCCGATGCCTTCGGCCGCATGGGTGTCGAGATGCCCACGCCGCTGCGTCGCATGAACTACTGGGATGCCATGGACACCTATGGCTCCGACAAGCCCGATACCCGCTATGGCATGCACCTGGTCGACCTGACCGACATCTTTGCCAACTCCAAGTTCAAGGTCTTCGCGACCGCCGCAAATGAGGAGGGCTCTGTCGTCAAGGCCATCAACGCCAAGGGCGCCGGTGCCTGGGCACGTGCCAAGATCGATAAGCTCGCCGGGGTGGCTTCCACGTTTGGCGCCAAGGGCCTGGCCTGGATCGCCTTCCGCGAGGACGGCTCCATCAACAGCCCCATCGTCAAGTTCTTCTCGGACGAGGAGATGGCCGCTCTGCGCGAGCGCATGGACGTCGAGCCCGGCGACCTTGTGATGTTCGCCGCCGGCCCGCGCCTGCTCTCCGACGAGATTCTGGGCGGCATGCGTTCGCACATGGCCAATGCGCTTGAGATCAAGCGCGAGGGTCACGACTTCCTGTGGGTCGTCAACTTCCCGCTGTTCCATTGGGACGAGGATCGCAAGGCCTATGCTGCCGAGCACCAGCCCTTTACCCTGCCGACCGAGACCGACATCGCCAAGATTGAGGCCGACCCGTTGGCAGCCGGTTCTTGCACCTACGACTTTGTCATGGACGGCTTTGAGGCCGGCGGCGGCGGTATGCGTATCCACAACGCCGAGATGCAGATGTCCATGCTCAAGCTCCTGGGCTTTACCGAGGAGCGTGCCGAGTCTCAGTTTGGCTTCCTCATGGAGGCCCTCAAGTTTGGTGCACCCCCGATGGGCGGTTTCGCTCTGGGTCTGGACCGCGTGTGCATGCTGCTCACCGGCTCCGATTCCATCCGCGACGTCATGGCGTTCCCCAAGACGGCCAGTGGCTCCGACCTCATGTCGGGCGCCCCGAGTGCCGTTTCCGGCGCCCAGCTCAAGGACGTCAACCTGCGCCTGATGTAGGCGAGCGGCTACATATTGCTTGCAACGAGGGAAGGACGTGTGCCTTTCCTCGTTTTTTATGCGCCGAGATTGTGAGGGCTTGGGATGACCGGGCGTCGCGGAAAGTGCGTCCCGGAATCTGTGTCCAGAACGGGTCACGCTTTCCCAAAGGGGGTCCTCTGGGAAAGCGCGACCCAGAATTCGGCAAAATAATGGGGCACAGTTTCCGGTTGAGCCGTCTAACGGAAACTGTACCCCAGAATGAGCGCTCAAAACGGGGCAGTCTTTCCGCAACAATTGTCTGGCGGAAAGACTGCCCCAGTTTTTTTATAGCGAGTCTCTCTGGATCAGCTGCATGTGCATCACGGAGGTGGTGGGCTCGGCACCCTTGATCATGTCGAGCGCAATGTTGGCGGCCATGTGGCCTTCTTCGCGCAGGGGCTGACGGACGGTCGTGAGCGCGGGGACACAGCGCGCCGCAATCTCGTGATCGTCGAAGCCGACGACAGAAACGTCCGCAGGAACGGATAGGCCTGCCTCGTTGAGCGCGGTGATGACGCCAGCCGCGATACGGTCCGATCCGCAGAGCACGCCATCGAAAGCAATCTCGCGCGCGAGGATCTGGTGCATGGCCTGATAGCCGTCTCCGTTGTTCCAGCCGGTATAGATAACGTTTGCGTCTGGGAGGTCTTCGCCCAAGACGGCACGGTAGCCGCGCAGGCGGTCGACAACAGCGGGGTTGTCTTGCGGTCCCAACACGGCGACGATATCTTTGCGCCCGCGTTCCTTCATGGCGAGTGCCGCAAAGTGTCCGCCCTCTTCGTCGTCAGAGTAGACTGTCGAGAACACATCGCGATAGGGGTGGCCCTCGAGCTGGCCGCACAACACGGTGGGTACGCCCAGCTCGCGCAGCACCTCGAGCAGCTCGCTGCCCTTGTAGGGGGAGACGTCGATCACGGCGTCGAACGAGCGGCGCTCAAAGTGCTCGCGTGCGCGGTTGCGCTCATGCGTAGAAGACGCCTGCAAGATAACGGGCAGATAGGACGACTCCGACAGTTCCTCGGTAATGCCGCTCAAAAACTCGCTATAGGTGGGGTCGCTGAAGAGTTCACTTAGGGGCTCGGTCACGAGCACGGCGATGATTTCCGTGCGTCCGACAGCGAGCGCTCGGCCACGAGCGTTGGGGACAAAATTGACTTCCTTGGCCGCCGCGCGGACGCGCTTTTTGGTTTCCTCGCTAATGCGGGGCGAATCGTTGAGAGCGCGCGATGCCGTGGAGCGCGACACGCCGGCAGCTGCGGCAACCTCGGCAAGCGTAGGTGCGGTGCGAACTGGTTGGGTCATGGCGTCTCCTGGAGAATGCGGTCGATGTTGTCGCTGATACGGGTTGGTGCGGATACAGCTTACTATAGTGCGCCTGAACAGCGTTCATGGTATCCGGTGACCGGTGTCGTTTTGCAACCAAGCCACAATCGAATACGTCTCGTGTGGGTGAGATATCAGCGGGCGTGGTGGTTGCCTACGAGCTTAAGAACGATGTCTTGCGCTGAGTGTCGATACTCAGGGTGACATAAGTGTCCCGGTTGTACAACCGGTTGCACCGTTAACCCGACCAAATCGACCGTTCAGCGGACAACCGGTTGCACAGTTTTTTGCATCGACCGTAAGATAAGGACAACCGGTTGCACAAGAATCACTACGATGACGAAGGAGCATCACCATGGACGCCATTAACGATTGGGAAAACCAAGCGCTCACCCACAGGAACCGCCTGGCACCCCATGCGTACTTCATGGGTTACGAGACCGCCGATCTCGCCGCTACGTACAGCCGCGAGCTGTCGCGCGGGTTTGTCCAGCTGTCCGGCTCGTGGCAGTTCCGCCTCTTTGAGGGGCCTGCTGCCGTCTCTAACGAGGAGCTTTCCACGTACGAGCCCGAGTGGGATCACGTGGAGGTTCCGCACCTGTGGCAGGTGGATGGTTATGGCAACCTTGCCTACACCGACGAGGGCTTCCCGTTCCCGGTGGATCAGCCGTTCGTTCCCTCTGACGATCCCACGGGTGTGTACCAGCGCATCGTCAATCTTCCCGCCGTGCCTGCCGGCGCTCGCGAGATCATTCGCTTTGACGGCATCGAGAGCTATGGCGAGCTGTACGTCAACGGTCAGTTTATCGGCATGACCAAGGGTTCGCGCCTGTCTGCCGAGTTCGACGTGACCGACGCGCTCGTCGAGGGCGACAACCTGTTTGCGGTCAAGGTCCTGCAGTACAGCGATGGCAGCTATATCGAGGATCAGGACATGTGGTGGGCCTCGGGCATCTTCCGCGATGTGTACCTTATGCAGCGTCCCGCCGCACACCTGGTCGACTTTAGGTTCCGCACGCACCGCGAGGGCGATGCCGCTCTGATCACGCTCGATACGGTTGCCGAGGGAGCTACCCGCGTTGTGTTTACGCTCAGCGATGGCGAGAACGTGGTGGCTACGGGTGAGTGCGTCGACGGCCATGCCGAGTGCAGCGTGACCGATGCCCACTTCTGGAATCCCGAGGATCCCTTCCTCTATGACCTTACGTTTGAGGTCTACGACGGTGACCAGGTCAGCGAGTACGTCCCGCATCGCCAGGGTCTTGCCGAGGTGACGGTCGAAGGCAATCATATCTACCTCAACGGCACTTACTTTAAGATGCATGGCGTCAACCGCCACGATCACGACGATCACAAGGGCCGCGCCGTGGGCCTCGATCGCATGCGCCGCGACCTGGAGCTCATGAAGCAGCACAACATCAACGCGGTGCGCACGTCCCACTACGCCAACGACCCGCGCTTTTACGAGCTGTGCGACGAGTACGGCATCATGCTGGTCGCCGAGACCGATATGGAGAGCCACGGCTTCGAGAATATCGGCAATATCGCCCTGGTGACCGACGACCCGGCATGGGAGCCGGCCTACGTCGACCGCATTGAGCGCCTGGTGATGCAGGAGCGCAACCACGCCTGCATCATTATGTGGTCGATGGGCAACGAGAGCGGCTATGGCTGCAACATCCGCGCGATGTACGCCAAGGCTCACGAGCTCGACGGTCGTCCGGTCCACTACGAGGAGGATCGCAACGCCGATACCGTCGACGTTATCTCCACCATGTACTCCCGCGTGTCGCAGATGAACGACTTTGGTGAGCATCCATTCCCCAAGCCGCGCATCAACTGCGAGTACGGTCACTCCATGGGCAACGGCCCCGGAGGCCTGTCCGAGTATCAGGAGGTCTTCGATCGCTGGGATTGCATCCAAGGCCAGTTTATCTGGGAATGGTGCGACCACGGTTTGGCTGCTGTGACCGAGGACGGCGTTGCCTACGACATGTACGGCGGCGACAACGGCGACTACCCCAACAACAGCAACTTCTGCATCGATGGCATGGTGTTCCCTTGGCAGCAGCCGAGCCCGGGCCTCACTGAGTATGGCCAGGTCATCTGCCCGGTTCGCATGGCTTATGACACCGAGGCGGGCGAGCTGACCGTCACCAACAAGCGTTGGTTCACCACTCTCGAGGATGTCTGCCTGTCGGCCGAGACCCTGGTGGACGGCGACGTGGTCTGCCGCAAGACGCTCATGCCCGGCGCGGTTGCCCCCGGCGAGTCCGTCCAGCTTCCGCTGGTGATTCGCGAGGCCGCAGTGGGCGAGACCCTGCTGACCGTGCACGCCTACACTATGGCTGCTCGCGTCTGGTGCGAGCCGATGTTCCAACTGGGCGTAAGCCAGTTTGCCATCGCAAACCATCCAGCGCCGGCCATCGCGGCTCCCACTCGTCCTGAGCTTACGGTCGAGGAGACCGAGCAGGAGATTCGCATTCACTCCCTCAACGGCGAGCTGACCTTCAGTAAGGTAAACGGCACCGTGAGCGAGTGGAAGGCATCCGGCCGCGACGTCATGGCCTCTGGTCCACAGGTTGGTTTTTGGCATCCGCTCGTCGATAACCACGCCCAGGAGTATGACTCACTGTGGAAGGACAACTTCATCGATGTGATGCAGACGTCTACTCGCAAGGTTTCTTGGAAGCAGGACGGCAATGCGGTGGTCGTTACCGTGAGCCAGCGTATCGCTCCTCCCGTCCGTGCGTTCGGCATGCGCGTCGAGCTCGTCTACACCGTGCTTCCGAGCGGTCGCGTCGACCTCAAGGTTTCCGGCGAGCCCTACGGCGATTACTCGGATATCATCCCGCGCATCGGCATCTCCTTCGAGGTCCCCGGTTGCGATCGTGCCGTCGAGTGGTATGGCCACGGCCCGGGCGAGAACTATCCGGACTCGCTGCGCGCCAACCCGGTCGGTCATTACCGCACTACGGTCGACGATATGTTCACGCCGTATGTCATGCCCCAGGATTGCGCTAACCGCGAGGGCACCCGTTGGGTCGCCCTGCGCTCTAGCCACGGTGACGGTGTGCTGGTGACTCGTCCGGCTGACGCCGCCTCCAAACCGTTCTCGTTCTCGGCATGGCCCTATAGCTGCGAGGCCATCGATAACGCCAAGCACGTCTACGACCTTGTCAAGGGCGACACGGTCACGGTCAACATCAACGACCAGTTGCTCGGCCTTGGCTCGAACTCTTGGGGTTCCGAGGTGCTCGATTCCTATCGCACCCGTTTTGAGAGCTTCAGCTTTGAGGTGTCCCTGCGACCGCTGACGTCTGCCGATCTGGCTCAGGCGCTGGCACCCATTAAGGAGGCATAAGCCATGCATGTCTTTAACTCGCGCGCCGATTTCGACGCCCAGATGAAGTCCGTCAAGAAGTGGATGCGCACCGGCCAGGCGCTCGATGGCGTTGCCGACCTGCAGCACGACGTGGCGTACTCCATCGGCGACTCGTTGGTGTACTGGTGGGTGAACGCTCATGAGGCGGCTACTGCCGATCTGGTCGGTCACCGTCGCTACCATGCCGTGCTCGCTCCTCTCGACGGTGACCTGACCGTCGAGGTTGCCCCCAAGGCAGGTCTCACCTGCACCCGCGCTTACAGCGATATCGATGATCGCGAGCGCTTTGAGGGGGCGGGGGAGACCGTGACGATTCCCGCCGGCGGCGTTGCCGTCGTCGAGATCGACGAGGCTTACCGTGTTATCGCCGAGGCTTCGGATCCCCGCGTCGTGGTACTGCACGTGACGGTCGAAGGTTATTCCTTCCCCAACAAGTAGTATTCGTCCGTTTGGGCGTTTGCTTCGCGCCGTTAAGGGGGATGGCTTTGTTGACTCCCTTTTCCCCATTCCCCTTAGCAGGTGCGCCGTCCACGATTGCGCTTGCAGCCCGGACGGTTTTAGATGAGATATAACGGATGATTGGGAGGGCTTATGAGCTCTGAAAAACGAGGAACGATCGGTTCGTTCGCTCTGCTGGGCATGACGGTCGCCGCCGTGTTCGGTATCAAGAACATCATCAACAACAACGCGGCCATCGGCTTGGCAGCTGCGCCGTCGTTCTTCTTCGCCACGCTTTTGTACTTTGTCCCCTATACCCTGGTTACCGCCGAGTTCGTCGGCCTCAACAAGGACTCCGAGTCGGGCGTGTACGCATGGGTTAAGACCTCGATGGGTGGTCGCTGGGCGTTCCTGACGGCATTTAGCTACTGGTTCGTTAACCTGTTCTTCTTTGCGTCCGTCCTGCCCAATGTCATCATCTACGCGAGCTACGTGTTCTTTGGTGCCAACGCCGAGCTTTCGCAGCTGTGGATCACCATTATCGAGATCGTCGTCTTTGCTATCGCCACGTGGGTTTCGACCAAGGGCGCTAAGTGGATCGGCTCCATTTCCTCCTTCGGTTCGACCGCGGCTCTCGGCCTGACCGCCGTGTTCATCCTGCTGTCCCTGGCTGCTGCCTTTGGCGGCGTTGAGTTCGCTACGGCTCCTACTCCCGCTAACATGGCTCCCGACATGAGCAACTTCGCAACTGCGTGGGGCTTCTTCGGTACGCTTGCCTGGATCATCCAGGGCGTTGGCGGCGCTGAGTCTGTCGGCGTGTTCCTTAACGACCTTAAGGGTGGCGTCAAGGCCTTCGTGCGCACCGTCGTTATCGCCGGCCTGACCATCGGCCTTCTGTATGCAGGCGCTTCGCTGCTGGTTAACCTGTTCATCCCCGAGGGCAGCGTTGCCATCTCCACCGGCATCTTCGACGTGTTCGGCGCTGTCTTTGCCCACTTTGGCATTCCTATGGAAGTGTCCACGCGCGTCATCGGCTTGATCCTTCTCGCCGCTACGCTGGGTTCCCTCATGATGTGGACCTCCGCTCCCATCAAGGTCTTCTTCACCGAGATCCCCAAGGGCGTCTTTGGTAGCAAGATCGTCGAGCTCAACGAGCATGGCATTCCTGCCCGCGCCGCTTGGCTGCAGTTCGCCATCGTCGTCCCCATCCTGATCATCCCGGCCCTGGGCTCCGGTAACCTCGACGACCTGCTCATGATTGTCACCAACATGACGGCTGCCACCGCTCTGCTCCCGCCGCTGCTGATTCTGCTTGCCTACTTTATGCTGCGCAAGAACTTCGATGCTGCTCCCCGTGGCTTCCGCATGGGCTCGCGCAGCTTTGGCCTGGTCGTTGCCGCATTCCTGCTTGTGGTCTTCTGCTTCGTGCTTATCTGCGGCACCATTCCGCTCGATCAGCCGCTGTGGCTGACGCTGGTCTACAACGTTGGCGGCGTGGTTGTCTTCCTGGGCCTTGCCGTGATGTGGTACAACCGCTACATCAACCGCCTGCGCGAGACCGATCCCGAGGCCGCCGAGAACGAGCTTCGCCCTTCCGTCCTCGATATGATGGAGTAGCGGCTAGGATTAATCTACGGCTGTGGAATAAATCGATTCCCTTTCCTAGGGAGGGGCCTTACGAGGCCCCTCCTTTTGTGTTTTGGGGCATGGATTTTGGACTCTGTGGGCAAAAAATGCCAAATATGAGTACTGTTGCAAAAGAGGTGTCATATTTTTCGGCCTGTTCTGAGTAAAAATGGGCTCACAATCAATTTATCTAACCCCCTTTAAAGGGCGTTTGACGGCTTTCAACCTCTTCGAATCGCTTAAAGTAAGCAATTTGCTCTCGATTTTGCTGCTACTAAATTGGTGGCAGTACTCATATTTGCCACTTTTTGCCCACGAGGTGCTCAGAGGAGCTCTCGACAAGCATCTAACGCTACAATAGCTACCACGTGGCTGGGTTTGCCGGCCGAATGTGCGATGTCGTGGGAGGGGACATGGTCGAATTTACGAAGACGATTAAAGATCCGTTGGGATTGCATGCCCGCCCGGTTGCGCTGCTTTATGACATTATCGCCAAGCATCGTAGTGACGTGTCGGTTTCGATTGGCAATCGTCATGTCGATGGCCGCGACGTTATAGGGCTCATGGCACTCTGTGGCGAATGTGGCGAGGACATCGTGTTCCGCGTTTCGGGCGTGGATGAGGCCTCCTGTGTCACATCGATCAGAAATCTCTCGCTCTAAGCATGATAGGGCGCGGTAAAGGATGGTCCTTTGCCGCGCCTTTTTGTTTCGTATAGGAAACTTTTTCGAAATCTGAATGGGGACCCTTTCCAAAAAGTTAACCACGTGCTAGTTTACTATAGCGAACATAGACGTGGTTAACTTTTTACGCGTCGATGTTGAGGACGAACTGACGTTAGGAGCAACTCATGTCTTGCGGACCGCAGATGCCGGCCATGCCGCTTTCGATGGTAAAAGCGGGCGAAACCGTGCGCGTGTCTCGTGTAAAGGGCAATGAGGACATGAAACACCACCTCAAGGACCTCGGCTTTGTCGAGGGCAACGAAATCCACGTGGTGAGCTCGAGTGGTGCCAATATCATCGTCACGGTGCTGGGCGCACGTTTTGGCATCGATTCCAAGGTTGCCATGCACATCATGACCGTCGGTTAGTCTGCAGCATTTCATAAAAACCGAAAGGGGGACAAGAGGATGAAGACGTTGGGTGACGTTAAGGTGGGCGAGAGCTCCACCATCGTCAAGCTTCACGGTGAGGGTGCGCTTCGCCGCCACCTTATGGACCTGGGGCTCATCAAGGGCACTTCGTTCAAGGTCGTGAAGGTCGCACCGCTCGGTGATCCGGTCGAGATCAACGTGCGCGGCTACGAGCTTTCCATCCGCAAGGAGGAGGCGGCCGTCGTCGAGGTCCAGTAAGGGCTCGCGGCGTATATTTCTGCAGATAAAGTTAGGTATTTCTAACTTAATGCAGCAACTTTAAAGCACATTATCCAGCCCGTGCGGAGAAAGCAGCGCGGGCGCACAAGGAAGAAGGATTGAATGGCGGATTCTCAGATCCATGTCGCGCTGGCGGGTAACCCCAACTGCGGCAAGACCACGCTTTTCAACCTGATCACCGGCGCCAACGGCTACGTTGGCAACTGGCCCGGCGTCACGGTTGAGAAAAAGGAAGCCAAGCTCTTAAGCGACAAGAACGTTACCATCACGGACCTCCCTGGCATCTACTCGCTTTCCCCCTACAGCCCCGAGGAGCAATGCTCGCGCGATTACCTCATGAGCGGCGAGCCCGATGTTGTCGTCCAAGTTGTCGATGCCACCAACCTCGAGCGCAACCTGTACCTGGCGCTTCAGGTTATCGAGACCGGCCTGCCCGTGGTCGTTGCCCTCAACATGGCCGACTTGGTCGAGAAGAACGGCGACAAGATCGACACGGACAAGCTCTCCAAGAAGCTCGGCTGCCCGGTTATGATGATCTCCGCTCTTAAGAACAAGGGCATCAAGGAGCTCTTCGAGCAGGTCAAGAAGTCTGCAGCTTCCAAGGGCCAGGTGCCGGAGCACAAGTTCGACTCCTCCATCGAGGACGTTCTTGACCACATCGAAAACAATCTGCCTGCGAGCGTTCCCGCTAACAAGCGCCGCTATTACGCCGTCAAGCTGTTCGAGCGTGATGCGGACGCCTGCAAGCTCATCAACCTCACCAAGGAGAAGGCCGCTCGCGTGGAGGAGCTGGTCGCTCAGTGCGAGCAGGACTGCGACGACGATGCCGAGTCCATCATCACCGGTGAGCGCTACGGCGTGATCGCACACATCATCGACGAGTGCCTCACCAAGGCCCCGGCCAAGATGAGCACCTCCGAGAAGATCGACCGCGTGGTTACCAACCGTATCCTGGGCCTGCCGATTTTTGTCGTCATCATGTTCTGCGTGTACTACATCGCCGTTTCCACCTTGGGTGGCACGGTGACGGACTTCACCAACGACCAGCTCTTCGGCACCGACGGCTGGTACGTGCTCGGTCAGGGCCGCGACGCTTACGACGCGGCTGTCGAGGCCGCGGGTGACGACGCCGACTCGGTCGACCCGGCACAGTACGGCCCCTATGTCCCGGGTATCACCACCATGGTGCACGATGCCCTCGTGGCGGGTGGCACCGAGGACGGTGGCCTGGTCGATTCGCTGGTCTGCGACGGCATCGTTGGCGGCCTGGGCGCCATCTTCGGCTTTGTGCCGCAGATGTTCCTGCTGTTCGTGATGCTGTCCTTCCTGGAGGACTGCGGCTACATGGCCCGCGTCGCCTTTATCATGGACCGCGTGTTCCGCCGCTTTGGCCTGTCCGGTAAGTCGTTCATCCCCATGCTCGTGTCCTCGGGCTGCGGCGTCCCCGGCGTCATGGCCACCAAGACCATCGAGAACGAGAAGGACCGCCGCATGACGGTCATGACCACCACGTTCATCCCCTGCGGCGCCAAGCTGCCGATCATCGCCCTGCTCATGGGCTCCATCATTGGCGATTCTTCCACCACGGCCGCATGGATCAGCCCGCTCTTCTACTTCCTGGGCGTCTTTGCCGTCATCGCCTCGGGCCTCATGCTCAAGAAGACCAAGCTCTTCGCCGGCCGTCCGACCCCGTTTGTCATGGAGCTTCCTGCCTACCACTTCCCGGCGATCCGTTCCTGGGCGCTGCACGTGTGGGAGCGCTGCTGGGCCTTTATCAAGAAGGCCGGCACGGTCATCTTTGCGTCCACCGTCGTCGTTTGGTTCCTCTCCAACTTTGGTAGCTATAACGGTTCCTTTGGCTTCTTGCCTGCGATGGACGGCATCCCCGAGGAGTTTATGGACTACTCCGTGCTCGCCATGCTCGGCAACCTGGTCGCTTGGATCTTCGCCCCGCTCGGCTTTAGCACCTGGCAGGCCACCGCGCTGACCGTCTCTGGCCTCGTCGCCAAGGAGAACGTCGTCGCCACCGCCGGCTCGCTGCTGTCCGTCGCCGACGCGGGCGAGACCGACCCGAGCCTGTGGACCGCGTTTGCCGGCATGTTCCCCACCATGGGCGCTTGCGTTGCCTTCGGCGCCTTCAACCTGCTGTGCGCTCCGTGCTTTGCCGCCATTGGCACCATCCGCAACCAGATGGACTCTGGCAAGTGGACCGCGATTGCCATCGGCTACGAGTGCGCCTTCGCTTGGGTGATCGGCCTGTTCATCAACCAGTTCTACAACTTGCTTGTTCTGGGTCAGTTTGGCATCTGGACGGTTGTGGCCATTGTGCTGCTGGTTGCGATGCTCTTCCAGATCTTCCGTCCCATGCCCAAGCATGTATGGACCGACGAGGACGAGACCAACACTGCTTCCGCCGCAGTTTCCGCTTAAGTCCGAATAAGGATTAACCCCTTTCCACGAGCCCGGGTGTCCCAGCGACACTCGGGCTTTTTGGTGGGGGAGATGTGGCGTTTCCGCAGATAAAACCGACCAAAATAAACCTGTCCCTTTTTGCTAGGTGGAGAATGGGGTAAAGTAAGTGATGGCTAACTAGAGGAGGCTTGCTATGGCACCTATCGATATTGTTGTACTGGCTGTTATCGGTATTGCGTTTGTCGCGGTATGTGTGCGCATCTACCGCAAGGGCACCTGTGCCGACTGCGCTCAGGGTGGCGTTTGCACGGGGCATTGCTCCAACAAAAAGACGTGCGCTGCACTTAAGGGCGTAGACAAAATCGCCGAAGACTTGGGTCGCGGTATCAAATAAGGTCCGGACATCCAAGCGCTCCGCGGGCATCCGTTCGCGGGGCGCTTTGTGCATTTGAGGGAGAGCACGGCGAGTCGAAGAGTATTTTTGGGGTATCGTTAACTGGACTATTAATTGGCAACTTATCTATAACGGAGTAACCGCATGAGCGCTCGCGTAACCATGAAGGACATAGCCGCCGAGCTTGGCGTTTCCATCAATACCGTGCACAAGGCTCTGACGGGAAAGGCCGGCGTGAGCGAATCCGTGCGCGCCAAGGTGAACGCTAAGGCCGAGGCCATGGGCTATCACCGCAACACAAGTGCCTCAAGCCTGCGCCGCAAGGATATCAATCTGGTGTTTTGCCTGCCCCGCGCA
>DBGAZC010000191.1:0-3549 GCA_048472015.1 Collinsella sp.
CAGATATGGGGATATAAGGCGCATCGGCGTCAGCCGATATACATATACGGCTGCAAGTGGTATACTGTTTTCATGGATAGATACAGGAGCAACGACAACATAGTCTGGGACTGCGACTACCATGTGGTCTTCTGCCCGAAATACCGCAGGAAGGTGCTCGTGGACGGCATCGGCTCCCGCTTCGAGGAGATCGCGCACGAGGTCGCGGAGGAACTCGATTTCGAGATAAGGGAAATCAAAGTCATGCCCGACCGCGTGCACATGCTCGTCTCAGTCGACCCCCAGTTCGGCATCCACCGGGCCGTGAAGCGCATCAAGGGCAGGACCAGCCACGACCTGCGCGCCGAGTTCCCGCAGCTGAAGCGCAAGCTGCCGACGCTCTGGACGAACAGCTACTTCGTCTCGACCGTCGGCGGGGCGACGCCCGAGGCCGTCAGGCAGTATATCGAGGACCAGAGGAACGCGTGAGGGCCATGGACAAGACCTTCGAGTACCGCATATACCCGAGCGCCGAGCAGGAGGCCCTCCTGCAGAAGACCTTCGGCTGCTGCCGCTGGGTCTACAACAGGGTGCTGGCGATGAGGCGGGACGAGTACGCGCGGACGGGCAAATCGAGGCACATCAACTCCTACATCACCCAGATCCCCGCCTGGAAGAGGGCGGACGCGCCGTGGCTCTCCGAGGTGGACTCCATGGCACTGCAGCAGTCCCTGCGCGACCTGGACAAGGCATTTAAGAACTTCTTCCGCGCACCAGGCAAGGTGGGCTTTCCGAAGTTCAAGTCCAAACGCGCGGGGAGGAAGAGCTACCGCACGAACGGCGTCGGGATAATCGACGCCAGGCACGTGAGGCTGCCAAAGCTGGGGACCGTCAGGGCGCGGGTGAGCCGTCCCGTGGAGGGGCGCGTCCTGTCCGCGACGGTCAAGCAGGTGCCGAGCGGCAAGTACTACGTGGCGATATGCTGCGTGGACGTCCCCGCCACGGACGCGCCGGCCCCGACCGTCGGGTTCCTGGGAGTCGATGCGGGAATACACGACATAGCCACCTGCTCCACGGGGGAGCGCCTGCCCAACCCCAAAAACCTGCAAAGGAGCGAGAGGAGGCTGGCGCGGGAGCAGCGGCGGCTCTCGCGCAAGCGGAAGGGCTCCGCAAATCGCGCCAGGCAGCGTGTCAGGGTCGCGCGGGCGCACGAAAAGGTTGCCAACCGGCGGAAGGACGCCCTGCACAAGTTCACGACGCATGCGGTGGGAGAAAGCCAAAACATCGCGGTCGAGGACCTGAACGTCAGGGGCATGCAGAGGAACCGCCGCCTCGCCAAGGCCGTGGGCGATGCCGCCATGTCGGAGCTGGCGCGCCAGCTCGAGTACAAATGCGCATGGTCGGGGCGCGGCTTCGTAAGGGTGGGCAGGTTCTATCCGTCCAGCAAGACGTGTTCCGCATGCGGTTACGTCTACAGGGGACTGACGCTGGCCGAACGGGTATGGGACTGCCCCGCGTGCGGCATGCGTCACGACCGCGACCTGAACGCCGCCGTCAACATCGCCCGCGAGGGAAGGAGAATCCTGGAAGGTACCGCAGGGCATGCGGGAACCGCGGCAGACGCCGCAAACGCTTGTGGAGAGGGCGTAAGACCTACGGCTGCATGCGCAGTCTAGGCAATTCTCGGTGAAGCAAGAATCCCCTGGCTTTAGCCATGGGGAGTGTCAAATAATGGTGGGCACGCAAACGATTGGAGAGCGCATACCTATGTCACAAAGCCAGAAAAAAGAAGCCATCGCCCAGGCGGCCGAGCAGGAGCTCGCATCGCTTGCGGGTCGTGGCGTGCGCATCGCAGGCAACGCGTGCTCGCCGATTGTGCTGGTAAAAGGCGATTTGGATGAGGCCGAGCGCTCGGGCGGCGAGCTTGCCGCAGGCGCGGATGGCGCGGCGCTGCGTAAGGCGCTCGGGGCCATCGGTTATGCGCCCGAGGATTTTTGCGTGCTGGCAAGCGTCGCCGGTGCGGGCGACGGAACGGTGGCGGTGGGCCATGCCCTGCCGTGCGAGCTGTTCCGCGAGGCGCTCGAGGCGCTGGACCCCGAGGCGGTGCTGTTGCTGGATGATCGTGCGGCCGATACCATGCGCGAGACCTATGCCGATATGCTCGTGGCGATCGACGACTTCGACACCGCCATGCTCAAGCCCGGCCTGGTCGCCCATGTGCAAGGGCGCCGCGTGCTCGCGCTCGACGGCTTTGAGGCGGCGCTCACCGACAAGGCCGCCAAGCAGCGCATGTGGGCCTACATTAAACAGCTGACTCCGGCCGCCGCGCCGCTGTAGCGGACCGGCGCTGGCAAGGTGGCCCCGGCGGGCCGAGCATGCCGGCAGCTTGTCGCGTCCCTACATCACGGCACGCAGCTCAAATCGGTCGCCGTGAATGCGGAACTGGCAGTTGCCGTTCATGCGCTCGACGGCGAGCTTAATGCTCTTGGTGCCAAAGCCGTGGCCGGCGTGCTGGGCCACGGGCATGCCGTCAACCATACGCGGCGGGCGGTCAAACGTGTTAGAGACCAAAAGCAGCAGCTGCCCGTCTTCGTAGCGCAGGTCCAGATCGACGAATCGTTTGCCCTGGGGAGCGGCGCTCGCGGCGACGATGGCGTTGTCCAGGGCATTCGAGAGCGCGCTAAACAGGTCGACATCGGCCACATGGACGTTCTCTGGCACGGCGGCGCACAGGTCGGCGGTGATACCGTTTCGGTTGATATCGGAGCTAAATGACGAAAGCACGATGTTGACCGTTTCGTTGGCACAGTAGCGGCGCACGGCGGTGCGGTCGTTTGTCTCACAGAGTTCGTTGATGCGCCCGAGCGCCTCGTCAACGTGACCCTCTTCGATTAAAACCGCAAGGCCGCGCAGGAAGTGCCGCATGTCATGGCGCAGAACCGAAAGCTCGCGTCCAGATTGACGCCAGGCTTCGAGCTCTTTGATAGCTGCACTATCGCGGGTCTCGAGCATCCAACGCTCGCGCTCGGCGGCCTCTTTAGCCTCGTATTCGCGCAGATACACAGCAAGAAACATAAGGTAGAAAGCGCAAAGCGCAAACGCCAAAAACTCAACGGTCACAACCGAGCCCGAGTGGAACAACGTGGTGTAGACGTTGGTGGCGTAGTCAAAGATGTAATAGACGAGCGGCAGGATGAGCAGAATCTCGAGCTCGGTAGGGCTTTTGACTGCCAAGCGCGGACCGATGTCGCCGGCCCAGTGCAGCAGGAGCGCAAAGACGGCGACCGTGGTGATAATGCGTGTCGCGTAGTACGCGATTTGCGAGCCGCAGGCGGCGAGCGCGGCGATGCCCATCCAGTTGCTAAATTGGCAGCTCAGGTATGCGCTGGTGACGCCGAGCATAACGAGCAAAGGGCTCAGCCGATAGCGCGCGCACAGATAGATGACGAGCGGCAGATGCACGACGAGCGGATACACCTGTCGAGCGAAAAGTTCGCCGCCAAAGACATTGGCGAGCGCAAAGGCGGTACCGGTGAGCACGTCAACCGCGATCAGCTCAAGCGCATGACG
>DBGAZC010000192.1:0-7951 GCA_048472015.1 Collinsella sp.
GTCGTCGACGTGATTGACTTCCATCTCTTCCATGAACAGGGCCTCCAGAAGGTGCAATTCAAAAAGGGGATAATACCCCTAAGATAGACAAAACTCTAATACTATAGCACCCTGTTGTGGCCATACGCAAGTAGCTAAAAAAGCCCGGTCCCAAATTGACTACTTACAGACTATCGGTGTCCAAGACGATGGTGAACGGACCGTCGTTGACAAGATCGACTTTCATATCGGCGCCAAAAATGCCGTGCGCCACGTGTTCGACATCTTGACGAACGAGCGTCAGGAAGTACTCGTAGAGCTCGTTGGCGACATCGGGGGCACCGGCATCCGTAAACGATGGGCGGCGACCGTGGCGGCAGTCGGCGAACAGCGTGAACTGCGACACCACGAGCACCTCGCCGTCGACATCGGCAAGCGCCAAGTTGGTCTTGCCGTTCTCGTCCTCGTTGATACGCAGCCCGCGGAGCTTGCCCCACAGCTTGTCGGCCTCGGCACGCGTATCGCCATGGCCCACACCCAGCAGCACCAGGTAGCCGCGTCCAATGCGGCCCACGCACTCGCCGTCGACCGTCACGCCGGCGTTGAGCACGCGCTGCACCACCGCACGCACGGTCTACTCCTCGCCCGTCAGCTTGGCGGACAGATGCTCGAGCGCGTGGAAACGATGGCTGATGGCGTTCTTCTCGTCAGCCGTCAGCTCGGCCATGGTCTTGCCCGGCGTGTCGACCGGCAGGAACAGCGGGTCGTAGCCAAAGCCGTGATCGCCGCGGCCCTCGTGCGCGATAACGCCCTCGCAGGCGCCCTCGCCATAGGTGACCAAACCGTCCGTGTCGATGAGCGCGACGACGCTCATAAAGCGCGCAGTGCGGTCCTCGTCGGCCACGCCCTCCAGATTCACGAGAAGCTTGGCGTTGTTGGCGGCATCGTCGCCGTGCACGCCCGCATAGCGCGCGCTATACACACCGGGCTCACCGTCCAGCGCGTCGACGACCAAGCCCGAATCGTCGGCGATGGCCATAAGGCCCGTCTCCTCAACCGCGGCTTGGGCTTTGATGATGGCGTTCTCCAAAAACGTCGTGCCGTTTTCCTCGGGATCCTCAAAATCACCCAGCTGGCCGAGCGCCACAAAGCGCACCTCGGGCATGACCTTGCCCAAAATGGCCTCGATCTCGGTGAGCTTATGGGCGTTGCCCGTTGCCACGACGATGGTCGCCGCCGGGTCGAGGGTGTCGATGTCAATCTTCTCAAGTGCCATGACTGGCCTCCTTGTCTCTATAGCAAGCCGCGTGAGGGGCGTTTGGGCACTTGACCTCTCCCCTCTCAGGCGATCGGACCTTTCAACGCAGCATTTCAGCAGATAAAACCTACCAAAATAAACCTGTCCCTTTTTGGCAGGTTAGGCGATGGCTTGGCGCTGAAGCTCGATGAGCTCGGCGACACCCTTGTCACCCAGGTCAAGCAGGGCGTTGAGGCGTTTGCGGTCGAAGGGCGCCTGCTCGCCGGTGCCCTGGAGCTCGATCATCTCACCGGTATCGGTGGCGACGAGGTTCATGTCGACCTCGGCATGACTGTCCTCGGAATAATCGAGGTCAAGCAGCGTATTGCCGTCGACAACGCCCATAGAGATGGCAGCCACCTGGCCGGTAAGCGGGATGCGCTCGATCTTGCCCGCCTCGACCCACATGGCAAGGGCGTCGTGCAGCGCCACCCAGGCGCCGGTGATGCTCGCTGTACGCGTGCCGCCATCGGCCTGAATCACATCGCAGTCGACGGTGACGGTGTACTCGCCGAGCGCCTTCATGTTGACGACGGTACGCAGGCTGCGGCCAATGAGGCGCTCGATCTCCATGGAGCGACCCTTGCGGTTGGCGTGCTCGCGCTTGCAGCGCTTGCCGGTCGACGCCGGCAGCATGGCGTATTCCGCGGTCACCCAGCCGGCCTTAGCTCCCTTTCGCCAGCCCGGCACGCCCTCCTCGATAGTGGCGGCGCACAGCACGCGCGTGTCACCGAACTCGGCCAAACACGAGCCGTGGGCGTGCTTCATGACGCCACGGGTGAGCTTAACGGGGCGCAACTCGTTGGCGGCGCGGCCGTTGGCGCGGTTGACCTGCATGTACTCCATAGAAATATCCTTTCGGCAAAATATGTGGCGAAGGCTTTGGCGGCTGCCTTACATCTATTTCAGCTCATCGATATCGATATGTTCGATGCTCTTGAGCGGCTGACCAAAGATAAAGCTGCCCGCCACCGCAAACTCGGCAATGTTATCGGCCGTCGTGGCAAAACGATGCTGCGGCTCGGCGGCGTCGCCCGCCAGCTGCTCGCGGCGCGTGAGGATATCGGTCAGCTCGCGTGTGGTCTCCTCGGCGGAACTCACGACGCGCACCCCAGGCCCCAGCGCATGCCGGATAGGTCCCACCAACAGCGGGAAATGCGTACAGCCGAGCACCACGGTATCGATACCGTGGTCGCGCAGCGGCTCAACCGTGGCACCCACCAGCGCACGCACGGCAGGCGTATCGAAGATGTCCTCGTTCTCAAGCCACTGTTCCTGCAGATGTGCACCCGAGGCGAGCTCGTGTTCGACAACCTCGACAAAGCTCGAGGCAGGACAGCCGTATACATCGACGCCGGCATCTAGATCCTGAATGGCGCGCGTGTAGGCGCCCGAGCGAATAGTGAGGTTGGTAGCGAGCACGCCCACGCGACGCGTACGCGTGCTGTTGATTGCTGCACGGGCACCCGGCGCGATCACGCCGATCACGGGAACGTCGAGCACCTGCTGGGCCAAACGCAAGGCCGCAGCGGTCGCCGTGTTGCAGGCGATGACCATAATCTTGACGTCGTGCTTCGAAAGCCAACGACCCGCCTGCAGCGCAAACGAGCGCACTTCATCCTCGGTGCGCGTGCCGTAGGGGCAGCGCTTGGTGTCGCCAAAGTAGTAGACGGACTCGTGCGGCAGCGCCGTCGCAATCGCGCGCGCAACCGTCAGACCGCCCAAACCAGAATCGAACACGCCAATCGGGCGCGTGTCGCCTGCCGGATTCTCGATATCGGACATTACCTCACCAGTCTCTCTCGAAAAGACATGTCCAAGTGCAGCGACGCCGCGCTACGAACGCGCCGCGACCAGCAGCTCTGCCGTCGCCGCCCAACCGTCGACAATTTTGCCGCGCGTAACGAAAGCGTTCTCGCAGGCAGCCAGGAACTCGGGCGCGCCGGCGCTCGTCAGGCCATTCTCGACCAGGCAGAACGTGCCCACGTGATCGGCCATGTAGAAGTCGGACTCGGAATCGCCGAGCGCGAGCGTCTCCTCGCGCTCGATCCCCAGGTGCTCGCAGAAGCGCGCGATGGCAACGCCCTTGTTGAGACCCGCGGGGTTGATGTTGAATGCGCGACCGTCCTCGACGCGATCGAGCTCGAGCGTCGTCGGCTTGGACAGGTGAGTCAGATGGCCGTTGCAAGCCCAGATCAGACCGCAGCCGGCCTCGTCCAGGATGGCCTGAACCTCATCGTCGGGCACATCGCCGCGCATGCCGACGGTGACCTCACGGTATTTGTAGCCGGTCGACATGTCGTTGTGATACTCGATCTTGTGCGGCCAGCGGGCGAGGATCTTCTCGCACACGCCGGTCTGCTCGATCACCTGGTGCGGCGTGAGGCCGCAAGAGGAGTCGTAGGGCATGTCGCCGGTCAGATACTCCCAATCGTTGGCTTTGAGGTCGTACATGACCAGGCCGCCCATCTCGCCGATGTAGGAGTTGAGACCGAGCACGCGCGCGTCCTCGTGGATCATGGTACGGTTGCGGCCCGAGGTGGGAACCACCTGAATACCAGCGCGAGCGAGCGCCACGACGGCCTCGACGAGTTTGGTCGAGGGGTTGCCGTCGTTGTCGCGTAGCACGCACGAGCCGGGTGCGAGCATCGTGGCATCCAGGTCGGTAAAGACGTACTTGACCTTGGCCAAGCGCTCGCGCATCTCGCCCGAAAGCTCGGCAACGGTCGGCAGGGTGTTGTGGGACATGGTTACTCCGTTTACGTAGAAGGGTTTGGACTTGGACGGCATGTTTTGATTGAGGGAACACGCTTATGGCGACAGCGCACTCAGGGCGCCGCCGCCATCATGGTTCATTAGTCAAACTGGGTAACATCGATCAGGCGATTGGCCAACGAAAGGTCGCTCTCGATGGGCACGAACTCGTCGCCCACGTGCATGAGATCTTCGTCACCCTTTGCCAGCAGCAAGACAATGGTGGGAGCATCGGGGTTGACGTACTCCTCGCGCGCCGCCTTGAACGCCGCATGCACAGCGGCTTCGCGGTCGAGGATGATCTTGTTCGGCGTATCGTCGGGAACATGCTCGGCAAGCTCGCGACAGACCTTCATCGGGTCCTCGTGAGCTGGATCCTCGTTGGCAAAGATCATCAGGTCGGAATACGGTGCGGCCTCGCGCGGAAGCTGCTCGCGGCGCTCCTGCGCCTTGCCGCCGGCAGCGCCAAACAGCGCAATGACGGGGCTAGCGGGAAACGCGCGCTTCACCGACGAGAAAAGCGAACGGAACGAAAGCTGGTTGTGCGCATAGTCGACGACGCAGATCACGCGGCCGTCCTTCGACTCCACGACCTCCATACGGCCCGGCACACGCAGTTTGGAGAGGCCCTTCTTGATAGCCTCGATACCGATGCCGATCTCGCGCGCAGCGGCGATAGCGACCAGCGCGTTTTCCACGTTAAAGTCGCCCGCGATGCCCAGCAGGACCTTCTCCCCCGTCTCGGACTCGTCGGCACACAGGCCATGCAAGTTGAACTCGATGCTAAAGCCGACCATGCGTACGTCGCTTGCCCACAGGCTCGCCTCGGGATGCTCGACCCCAACGGTCACCAAGCGATCGGCCGTCGACGCTGCCTCTAGCACACGGTCAACCTCTTCGGTGCCTAGATTCACCACGGCGGTCTTTGCCTGGTCAAAGATCCTGAGTTTGCTCTCAAAATAATCCTCAAACGTGGGGTGTTCGATCGGCGAGATGTGGTCGCGGCCGATGTTGAGGAAGCACGCCACGTCAAACGGCAGATTCTCGACGCGTTGGTACTTGAGCGCCTGGCTCGAAACCTCCATGACCATGGACTGGCGACCGGACGTGCGGCAGTTGGCGATATGGCGCCAGACCTCGGGGGCCTCGGGCGTAGTATTGGTGCTCTCGTAGCACTCGATGCCATCGTCGGTACTCACCGAGCCGATCATGCCGCAGGACTCGCCCGCCGCTTTCATAATCGACTGGAGCATAAAAGCGGCCGTGGTCTTTCCCTTGGTACCGGTGATACCCACGATCTTGACGTCGTGGTCGGGACGGTCGTAGACCTCCGGCGGCAACAGGGCCATGGCCGTGCGAACGCTATCAACAACCAGCATCGCAGCACCGCTCTCCTGCGCCAGCGGCTCCAGAGACTCGACCAGTGACTCCTCGCACACAAATGCGACGGCGCCCGCATCGAGCGCCATGCTCAAAAACGCGGGCTTAAAGGCAGCACCTTTGCAGAAGAACACGTCACCTGCCGAGACCGCGCGCGAATCAAACGAGCAGCCGGTCACGGCACGCTCGTCAACCTGCTCTGATGCGCGCAGCTCGCCGCACACATCGAGAAGCTTGGCAAGCGTATCGACCGTGGTCACGGTCGCGGAATCCGAATGGTGCATCTTTCACCTTTCTCAGCCATTTGGCAGGGACGGTTTTATAGTAACTGAAACGCACCCACGCAAAAACGGCTCCCGGAGGAGCCGTTACGCGCAGGCGTTCGTCAGCCGAGGCTAGGCAGCCTGAACAGAAGGCTGGCCCTCGTCGATAAAGAAGCGCTTGTACCACACTAGGAACACGAGCGGCGTATAGATCTTGCGCTGGAAATCGCCCTTGCCCGCAAAGTGCAGATCGAGCAGGTGCATGAGCTCGTCGGTATTGAAGAACTCACTTGCCCACGGCGCGGTGAAGTACTCCTTGACATAGTCGTACCACTTTTGCTCGCGCAGCCAGTAGACAATCGGCACCGGGAAGCCCACCTTGGGACGGGTGGCCCACTCATCGGGCAGCGACTTGTTGGCAGCGTGGCGGAGTACCTGTTTGTTGCCGTTCTCGTTGATGCGGTAGCGATCGGGAATGTGCTCGGCGAACTCCATGACTTTGCGGTCCAGGAAGGGCACGCGCAGCTCCAGCGAGTGCGCCATGCACATCTTGTCGGCTTTGAGCAGAATGTCGCCCGGGAGCCACATGTTCATGTCCAGGTACTGCTTCTTGACCAGTTCGGGCTGACCCTTCACGCGCGCATAGATGGGAGCGGCAAGCTCGAAGGCGCCATCGCCGGTGTTGTACTCGGGCTTGAGCACGCCGTCGACCTCGCGCTCCGGCCATACCAGAGCCTGTCCCAGGAACGACTTTTCGGGGATCTCGGCACCCTTGACCAGGAAGTTATGTCCCTTGAAGTACGGCATATGCAGCGCCATGTTACCGAGCGCGCGACGGATGGGCAGCGGCACCATCTTTTTGTACTTGCGCACCGGGACCGTGTCCTCGTAGTAGGCGTAGCCGCCAAAGAGCTCGTCGGCGCCTTCGCCCGAAAGCACGACGGTGACGTCCTTGCGGGCCATCTCGGCCAAGAACCACAGCGGCACGGAAGACAGGTTGGACTGCGGCTCGTCCATGTGATACTGGATGTCCTCGAGCGCACCGAAGAACTCGTCGGCGGTAATCATCTTGCGAACGTTTTCGACGCCGAGCTTATCGGAAAGCTCCTTGGCGTAGTTGGTCTCGTTGAAGTTCTTGTAGTCAAAGCCCACCGAGAAGGTCTTGTCGGGCATAAGGCATGCGGCGATGTAGCTGGAGTCGACGCCACCGGAGAGGAACGACGCGACCTTGACGTCGGCGATGCGATGGGCCTCGACGCTCTCGTGCACGACCTCGTCCAGCTCGTCGACATACTCTTCGAACGGCTTCTCGACGGCAGAGTAATCGCAATCCCAGTAGCGCTCGATGTTCATCTTGCCGGTCGGGATATCGACGGTAAAGTAGTGCGCCGGCGGCAGCTTGTAGACGCCCTCGAAGAAGGTCTCCTCGGTTGCCGAATACTGCAGCGTCATGTACGGACGCAGGGCCTTTTTGTTGACCGCCTTGTGGAAGTGCGGGTAGTCTAGGAAGCTCTTGATCTCGGAGCCAAAGAGCACGCCCGGAGCGCCGTCGCCCGCATCGGCCATGGGATAGTAGTAAAGCGGCTTGATGCCAAAGATGTCACGGGCGCCAAAAAGCTTGTTCTTCTTTTTGTCCCAGATGACGAAGGCGTACATACCGCGCAGGCGATCGAGGACGGCCTCGCCCCACTCCTCGTAGCCGTGCAGGAGGCTCTCGGTGTCGGCGCCGCAGTGGAACTTGTAGCCCTTGGCCTCGAGCTCGGAACGGAGTTCTTGGAAGTTGTAGATCTCGCCGTTGAAGACAATGACGACGCTACCGTCCTCGTTGGCCATGGGTTGGGCGCCAGCCTCGGTCAGGTCGAGGATCGACAGGCGGCGGAAGCCGAGGGCAACGCGGCCGTCGATAAACTGACCGCCCATGTCGGGACCGCGATGGACGATGCGGTCCATCATCTTGGTGAGCACCTCGGATTGGTTATCCGTCCCACCGACAAAACCGACAAAACCGCACATATACTATCCCCTCTGCTGTTGCTGGGCATCAAATCGAATCAGTAGCTTTTGAGTATACCCGAGGGCGTAAAGAGGGGCGGAATGTTCAGGCAATCTCAACTGAATCAGCTCCGCTGCGACACGTGGGTTGATTTCTGATCTCAACCGAACACATTGAGCTGATGGCTCGCTCCCGCAGTTAGCCGAACGCCCCCGCGGCCCCTCCTGGGGTCCGGGGGCGCCGTTTTCCCAGTTGAAGGAACGGTGGAGATGTGTTTCGATGGGT
>DBGAZC010000193.1:0-13746 GCA_048472015.1 Collinsella sp.
ACCATAGGTCATGGCGATCTCCGCCAGGCTCTTCTTGGCAATGGTCTTACCGGCAGCGGCGAACTGAGCCACCTGGCCGATGTTGGACGCCTTGGAGGCCTGTCCGCCGGTGTTGGAGTACACCTCGGTGTCGAACACGAAGACGTTGACATCCTCGCCGGAGGCTAGGACATGGTCCACACCGCCGAAGCCGATGTCATAGGCCCAGCCGTCGCCGCCGAAGATCCAGAAGGACTTCTTGGTGAGGTAAGCCTTGTCGGCGAGGATTGCCTTGGAAGCGTCGCAGCCGCACTTCTCGAGCTCGGCAACGTAGGCAGCGGCAGCGGTCTTGGAGGCCTCGGCGTCATTGATGGAGTCGATCCAGGCCTGGCCGGCGGCCTTGAGCTCGTCGGACGGACCATCGGCAGCGATGATGTCCTGGGTAGCGGCGATCAGCTTGTGCTGAACGGCCTCATAGCCAACGGCCATGCCCAGACCATGCTCGGCATTGTCCTCGAACAGGGAGTTGTTCCACGCCGGGCCGTGACCGTCCTTGTCCTTGCAGTAAGGAGCGGTGGCAGCGGGGTTGCCCCAAATGGAGGAGCAGCCGGTGGCGTTGGAGATGAACATGCGGTCGCCGGCGACCTGGGTCACCAGACGTGCATAGGCGGTCTCGGCGCAGCCGGCGCAGGAGCCGGAGAACTCCAGGTAGGGCTGCTTAAACTGGCTGCCCTTGACGTTGGCCGCGATGAGCTCCTTCTTCTCGGAGACGTTCTCGACCATGTAGTCCCAAACGGGCTGCTGGTCCATCTCCTGCTCGGTGGGAACCATCTCGAGGGCACCCTTGGGGCAGACCTTGACGCAGTTGGTGCAGCCCATGCAGTCGAGCGGGGACACAGCCATGGTGAACTTCATGCCCTTGGCCTTGGGGCCCATAGCGTCGAGCGTGCGGGTGGCCTCGGGCGCGGCGGCAGCCTCGTCCTCGGTCATCGCGAACGGACGGATGGTGGCATGCGGGCACACATAGGCGCACTGGTTGCACTGGATGCACTTGGTCTCATCCCAGTGGGGAACGACCACGGCGACGCCGCGCTTCTCGTATGCGGAGGCGCCCAGCTCAAACTGGCCGTCGGCGCAATCGACGAAGGCGGAAACGGGCAGACTGTCGCCATCCATGCGATCGATGGGCTCGAGCAGGTTCTTGACCTGCTGGGCGATGGCGGACTTGGTCTCCTCGGAGAGCTCGACGGAAGCGGCATCCTCGGCGGTTGCCCAGTCGGCCGGAACCTCGAACTTACGGAAGGCGGTAGCGCCGGCATCGATGGCCTTGTGGTTGGCGTCGACGATGGCCTGGCCCTTCTTCATGTAGGACTTGGTGGCCGCGTCCTTCATGTACTGCAGGGCGTCCTCGGCGGGCAGGACCTTGGCCAGCGCGAAGAAGGCGGACTGGAGCACCGTGTTGGTGCGTTTGCCCATGCCGACCTTAGCGGCCAGGTCGATAGCGTCGATCAGGTAGACGTTGACGTTGTTGTTCGCGATATAGCGCTTGGCCACGGCGGGCATGTGCTCGGCGAACTCCTCGTCGCTCCACTGGCAGTTGACCAGGAAGGTGCCGCCCGGCTTGACGTCGCGGACCATCTTGAAGCCCTTGACGATGTAGCTGGGGTTGTGGCAAGCGACAAAGTCGGCCTTGGTCACGTAGTACGGCGAGCGGATCGGGGAATCACCAAAGCGCAGGTGCGAGACGGTGACGCCGCCGGTCTTCTTGGAGTCGTACTGGAAGTAGGCCTGAACGTACTTGTCGGTGTGGTCGCCGATAATCTTGATCGAGTTCTTGTTGGCGCCGACGGTACCGTCGCCACCCAGACCCCAGAACTTGCATTCGATGGTGCCGGGGGCTGCGGTGTTGGGCGCATCCTCGGCCTCGGGCAGGCTCAGGTTGGTCACATCGTCGACAATGCCGATGGTGAACTCGCGCTTGGGCTCGTCGGCCTTAAGCTCCTCGAAAACAGCGAACGCGGACGCGGGAGGCGTGTCCTTGCTGCCCAGGCCGTAACGGCCGCCGACGACCTTGATGCCCGTCTTGCCGGCCTCGTAGAGAGCGGAGACGACATCCTGGTAGAGCGGCTCGCCGATGGAACCCGGCTCCTTGGTACGGTCCATGACGGCGATCTTCTGGACGGTCTCGGGGAGAACGTCGACGAAGTGCTTGATGGAGAACGGACGGAACAGGCGAACCTTGACCAGGCCGACCTTCTCGCCGTGAGCGTTGAGGTAGTCGATGACTTCCTCGAGCACGTCGCAGAAGGAGCCCATGCACACGACGACGCGATCGGCATCGGGAGCGCCGTAGTAGTTGAACAGGCCGTAATCGGTGCCGAGCTTCTCGTTGATCTTCTTCATGTAGCCCTCGACGACGGCGGGGAGCTCGTCGTAGACCTTGTTGCAGGCCTCACGGTTCTGGAAGAAGATATCGCCGTTCTCGTGGCTGCCGCGGGTGTGCGGGTGCTCAGGGTTGAGCGCGTGGTCGCGGAAAGCCTGGACGGCGTCCATGTCGCACATCTCGGCCAGATCCTTGTAGTCCCACATGGCGACCTTCTGGATCTCGTGGCTGGTGCGGAAGCCGTCGAAGAAGTTAAGGAACGGGGTCTTACCCTCGATGGCGGCAAGGTGAGCCACCGGCGAGAGGTCCATGACCTCCTGGACGTTACCCTCGGCGAGCATGGCGAAGCCGGTCTGACGACAGGCCATGACGTCAGAGTGATCGCCAAAAATGTTCAGGGCGTGGGAAGCGACGCAACGCGCGGAGACGTGGAAGACGCCCGGGAGCTGCTCGCCCGCGATCTTGTACATGTTCGGGATCATCAGGAGCAAACCCTGAGAAGCCGTGTAGGTGGTGGTCAGAGCACCGGCGCCCAGCGAACCGTGAACGGTACCGGCTGCACCTGCCTCGGACTCCATCTCGACGACCTTGACCGGGGTGCCGAAGATATTCTTGCGACCCTGGGCCGCCCACTGGTCGACATGGTCGGCCATCGGGCTGGACGGCGTAATGGGATAGATTCCCGCTACCTCGGTGTACGCATACGAAACATATGCGGCCGCCTCGTTGCCGTCCATAGACTTAAACTTACGCGCCATATACCCCTCTCCTCTCATATAGGTATACAGGCCCCGGCGATCGCCGGGATGTTGGCGTGATGGGATTTACGCTGTTGCTTCCAATCATCTGGCAGGCAGGCTCAGCAGCAGGTACGTGGCGTGGAGAGAAGACATGCCGAGGCGAGGAGCAGCTGATGCGCCCCACAGACCCGACCGCCCGTCTTGCACATGACCGAGCGCCGCAAAGGCCGCATGCCGGATGCTCCCGGGCACGCCCCGGCGATGGGAAGCGCCCGCAACGGAAATCCGCATGCGGGTTTATTGTACCCCGCCGTCAAGTGTAATTTCGGCAAATATAGGCGGGCGGTAAAGGTTTACCTCGGGTGACCGCCAAGGGATGAAATGGTCCCTCGTCCCAAGCGGCCGGCCCTGGCGCGCCAAGGAGTGTCCCCAAGTGCCGGCAGAAAAGGAACGTCCCTAACTGCCGGCTAGAGGGCACCGAAGAGGATGGCGTAGGTAGTGGATTCGCCGAGCTTGAGCTCGTCGCCGGGATTGAGCTGGGCGGAACGGCCGGGCTCGACCTGAATGCAGACGCGCGTGGCCCCGTTTACCACCACGGTTCCGTTGGTGGACGACAAGTCCTCGACAAACCATGCGCCAGACTCGTCGCACCAGATATGGGCATGGCGGGCCGAGACGTCGTCGGTGATGCCGCCCTCCCCCGTTGCCAGCGCGCCGATCTCAACGCCTTCCTCACTCGGCTGAATCCAGCGCGGGACGCTCACCACGTAGCCGTTTTGCACGCACAGCAGTCCCAGCGGATGCGCCGGCGCGACCTCGTGCTCGCCCGCGACCGAAGATGTGCTCAGCGAGCGCGGCGTCGACGTGTCGCCGCCACGGGTCGCATGAGCGCGGCGGCTCGCCCGACTTGGAACTAAGGCGGGCGTGAGAGCAAACGGCATAGGGAACGAATCTTGCGGATGTACTCCTCGACGTCAGGCAGGTAAGCCCCACGAAGTCACCGGGGAGGCCCAAGCGGCCCGGCACCACTTCCAGATTCTGACCAGGGCGAGTCGTTCGCCGGTGGCTGAAGGCTCGCTCCCACCCAAAAGGGGAGATTCGCGTTGTTCCCCAATCGCTCTCGCATCTTTCATTTTGCTCGAGGTGGGCTATAAAAACTTTCCTGGTGAAAGGCGGCGATTGGTTTCCTTTCTTTCTAGAGGAGCGCGCCTGTAATCTGTTTTCATCCTAAATCAAGTTAAGATCGGACCTTCCAGAGGCAAGTCGACTCAAACTGCGAGGCTCCATGTTGGAATAAAGAGCGCTGTCGAAGTGCCAACAACACAAAGCTTGCCAGTCTCAAATAGAACCTTTTGGGAGTCCGATTGGGCCGCACACCGAATCCCCGCTGGTGGTTTTTTATAGCTGCGCAACAATAAACAAGGTTAGTGCCAGTCCAGCATGAAATTGAGGAACGTATGCATTTTTTCTCAGTAAGTGATCGTCGTTACTGCTTCGATGAGGTCACTCGCAATTGCTTTCAGGTTGACCAAGCATCAGAAGATGCGCTTCGCATATTTGAAGCATCGGGAAGAACGGTCAACTCGAAGTTGCTAACAAAGTCACTTGCTGCGAAAGGCTACGACCAAACGACCATAGCAGAACTTGAAGACGACATTGATGAGTATCAACGATTGTCTGAGCGGACTTTCTTAACAAAAGACACGCCTCGAAAACTTAGATCCATCGAACTCCACGTTTCACATGCATGCAACCTTGGTTGTAGTTACTGTTTTGCCGGTAAAGGAGATTATGGAACGTCTCCTCTGCTGATGACAGACGAGATAGCCTTCAAGGCGGTCGACTACCTCGTCGCAAGTTCATCGGAAAACGAAACGCTTGCGATCGTCTTTTTTGGTGGGGAACCCATGATTAACGAGCCGCTGATATGGAAAACGGTCGACTATTCAAAAAGAATATACCCCAATAGAAACTTTACCTATTCTATTACGACCAACGGAACGCTTTTGAATGACACTGCTGTGAATTCTTTCAAGGAGCACGGGTTTTCTGTTCTGATTAGTCTCGATGGTACAGGATGCAAGCACGATGCATCGCGCCCGTACAAGACGGGAGGCGGCTCTTTCTCCGATATCGACAAAAACGTTCGTCGTTTTTCCGAGTCGTTCCCCTTCGGCGCAAGAGCGACCTTAACAAATAATAACTGTAACCTTGTTGAAGACTATCTTCAGTTTAAAGAGATGGGCTTCAGAAGGATTTACTTCTCGCCCGTGAGCTCATTCGATGAGAATATCAAACTCGACGAACACTCATTAAACAAAATCAGGGCGGGCCTAATAGATTTGGCGGATCAATATCTCAAACAGATTGATCAAGGGGAAAAGCCCTTGTTTAGAACATTGAAAACTGCAGTTGATTTGATTATGAGCAACAGGATCGCCTTTGTCGGATGCGGGGCTGGCAGGCGTTTTATTTCCGTGACTCCCGAAGGGGACGTATACCCCTGTCACAGGTTTGTCGGGATGATGCGATTCAAAATGGGCAACATCGTCACCGGAATTGACGAAACTAGGTATATTGAAAACTGGAGTCAGGGTGTCGAAAAAAGAATTGACTGTACGGACTGTTGGGCTCGGTCTTTCTGTGGTGGGGGCTGTAGCTGGGAGGCTGCAGACGAGCACGGCTACTTGCCCAAGAGTCTACACCCTGCATCATGTGAATATAGAAAAATGTGCTACGAGATGGCTTTTGACCTTATTTCCCGCCACTCATCTTCGCAGGAGAAAAATCAACGAGAAGCTACTGTATCGGAATAAGCGGTTCAGCGCATTGCTGTCACCATTGTGGAGGTGTTCGTTCTTCTGATTACCGTCTGCGAAGCTTATTGCTACGTTCGCCGAAACCATTCTAGAAATATGGTGAACTAGACATCTTGGTTTGTTATACACAATATTGAGGTTTTTCTGCACTCAAAGGGAGGTAGTCGTGAAGCATATTCATCCGATTAATCCAGGAAGTGGCGACGAGGCAGGCGTGAAGCCGATGTCTTTTGACTGCCTCTTGGGCATTACTGACATCTGTACTGTTTATGATAAAGCAGATGGCTGTGGTGCATACGATTACTGCGACTATGACATGGATGGCGGCAGCATCTGCGTTGTAGATCACTGTGGCATTGATCAAACGTAGTCTCTAATTGGATTAAGGTGAGGAGCTGTTATGAAGCATATCCATCCTGTTGGTTCAAATGAACATCCTCCCGTTGAGCCTTGTTGTCTTGGAGTTGATATATGCAATTTTTACGACATCGCCGAGTGCCCTGTTGCGGATTGGTGCTATGTCGATAAAGAATCAAGCTGTGTTTTGCCAGCAGATTGGTGCGATCCAGTTGACGAGTAGTTTTGTGGCTAGGAACTATTTGGTCCAATTCAGAATAAGATGGGAACAAATACCAAAATCTCGTGTCTGGGAGGAGTTATGCCATTATTGCAAGGTCTCGTTGGATTAGCCTTTATATTTGCGTTATATCTGGCACCTTTTTTAATTCTATTCTTCATTATCCGACTCTTTCTTCGGAGAAAATAGGAGTGTCACGCAAACATTAGCGTAGCTTTCTTCCAATATGAGCCGAGCATTGGCAAGTGGAATAAGAAGCCCGACCGTTCGCCACATGAAAGTGATCGGACGGGCTTCTCTATTTAACCCGGGCCGCCACCCATAGCGGCTTTCCAAGCGTATTCTCAGTGCAAAGCAATCGTCAGTTTAATCCTATGCGCTGATACCGCATTTCATTTGTTCGGCTCGAATTCTACGGCCTGGCAACCCTCGCACTCTCCGGCAAATGGATTGAACGCGAAGGCAGAGATGATGTGTGCGCGGACATCGAGGCTGCTGTAGGCAACATACTGGGACATGGACCCCCGCTGCGCGTGGTATGCGGCCCGGCATATTCATTGCCGTCCAACCCCGTGTAGTTGCAGCAAAGGGTGGAACCTCAATGCTCAGCTCATGTTGTCCGTGGGACACGAGAATCGTAAGTACACTTTGGTGCGATTCTCACGCTGATACTGAGCCACCTGGAATAAGATACGTCGCGACAACACTTCGCTTCACCTCTGTCTCGACAAGATGACGTAGACTAAAGTTTCCTTTAGTAAGAGAACGAGAACTATATCTGAAAGCGTTGCGATGGCGTGAAGGCACCGAGTCCGAACCGCCTGAATGCTACGTGCATCTGCATCGCCTTTTTGTTATCTCTGCCAGTTGGGTAGCACTACACTTGTCATCATTTACCCTGGTACATGCTGCCTAAATCCACTACCCCTTCTACCGCGCCGACCATCTCGTCATCGTGAGAGACAACGATGATCAGCTGGCTTTGCTTGTTGCGCTTAACATAGGCCGCAAGCTCGGCGCGGCTTACAGCGTCTAACCCAGTCGTGGGCTCGTCGAGTACCAAAACTGACGACTTGCGTGAAATCGCCGACCATAAGTACACTCGGCGCAGCTCACCGCCCGAAAGCGCGGAGCAACGTTTCCCGAGCAACTCCTTCACGCTGTTTTCCAGCGAAAGTAGGCCATCTACACCCCGGTGATAGGAAGAAAAGGGCGTGTCGAAATACTCTAACAGCTCTTTCACCGTTTCGTCCGGCGCGAAGCACGACTGTGGGCAGCACGATATCTCTCTCGCACGTATGTAATCCAAGTCGCATTCTTCGATTGGCACGCCGTTGTATTTTACTTTGCCTTTCGATGAGTATAGCCCGAGCATCAAGTAAAGAAGTGACGTCTTGCCTCTTCCGTTTTCCCCAACTATGCAATATGTACCAGGACCGGAAAACTTGAAAGAAAACCCGCCGAGGACCTCTCGGACAGATCCGTCTGGAAGGGCAACCGAGAATTCCAAATCAGATACCGAAATGTCATTTATTTCATCGAGTTTAGCTAAATCGGTCCGATTCCACCCCGATCTCTCCTTTTCTCTCGTCGCGATAGCCGTCCTATCCCATGATGCCTTGGCATCTTGATAGGATTTGAACAATGACATCATACTTTTCAAAGTCTTAAAGAGAACCGCGAAGTATGTACCGATGATAGTGTACTCGCCTATTGACATAGTTCCGTTAATGATTCGTACTCCGGAAACAACAAGTATCACCGCTTGAAACAACGCTGCGAAAAGACCATCGAGCGATGTCAGAGAATATGATAGCTTTCCGGAGCGCAAAACTTTGGGAAAATAGCTCTTAAACCCAGCGTCGAGCGCTTGTTCGCTCTTGCCGTACGAAGATGTCAGTTGAATGTTGAGAATCTGATTAAGCTGCGATGCAATTGCGGCGTAAAAGGCGCTGTCCGCCTCTTTCTTCTCATACGTGACCCTATACAAAAGTTTCCTCAACCCAGTAATTACACAGAAATACACGATGAGGAGAATGATGGAAAACACCGCGAGAGTTGAATCAATTGACCATATGATAAGCAATACGATGGGAATGGCTACAATGGACAGAGGCGCACTGATAAAATTCGCCAAAACGAAGGATGAGACCACGCTGGAGTCGGAAATAATCCGTTGCGTTGTATAGGCTGGATCGATGGTCCGACTCACCAAGTAATCGTCTCTTTCAAAACGCAAGACGGCCTCCCTGAGAAGATCAAAGGAAAGTCTCGTGGTTATGCGAATGGAAAGTGTTCCTGCAAAATAAGTAAAGAGGGTGGAGAAAACTCCTATTGACGCAACCAGGAGCGCGAAGAGTACGGCGTCTCTTTCGCTGCGGTTACCGAGAAGAAAATCTAAGAATTTCCCGTTCACGTATGGCATGGCATAGGAGAGAGCGGTTCCAATCACCGTGATAGCAATGAAGACGAAAGCCCCTTTTGCTCTGATGAACCTCGAGAGAACGCATCGAATCAAGGAAGGCCCCAATCTACCCGCCACAAAACATCAATCACTGATACCTTACACCTCAACACAACAGGAGCGAAGATTTGCCAATGAGACTGCTTTAAGATTGCCTTGGGCCAATACGATCTCAAGCTCTTCCTACAAGAGAGTCGGAATCGGACATCTCCTCCGACGAACCTGGCAATCGGGCGGTTGAAATATCTTTTTCAACCGCCCGATTGCCACAATAGATTTGAGCATCCGCCCACAAACGTCCGCGTTTTATACCCATCAAATCCTTTGCCTTTTGTCGTCTAGACTAGAAAAATCGCTCGAAATAACGCAACCGGCCTGCTCGCTTGAAGAAACCTAAGCCCGTAACGTAGATGTGCAAACTTCCGAAACGCCTTGCGCGGCATAGTGCGTATAAACTTCGTCAACCGCCTCAGGAATATCTGAGTATCGCGCCGGGTCAAAAGCATACGATGTCGCAGCTATACCCTGCACCCATTCGGAACGCGGATTAATTGAATAGCCACACAGCATCATCATACATGCATCTAGACCTGATTTCCCAAGTATCCGACGTATTGATGAGAGCATCGCGGGTCGCCCCTGCACCATCGTCGTCACCCCTATTAGCAGTATTTACCGTTTTTCTCTAAATGCGTATCGCCACCCTTAAGAATACGAAGTGTTTTATCCAGACCCGATTGTCCTCCATCTCAAACGAAGGGATAAGGAATCTCATCCGGAATCGGCAGTAACGGAGGATTCACAACGACAAGCGAAAAACATGAGTCATCTCTCAGAGGGGAGTAAAGGCTCCCCTCAAGCACCCTAGTTTCGTCATCCAAAGAGTTGATGGCAGTGTTTTTCTTACAAAGGTCGACAACAAAAGGGTTGATTTCTACAGATGTTACATCCATGCCACAGTTGGTAAGTATCAGGCCCTGTATTCTGGGGCCAGAACACAAATCGAGAGCCTTCCGTGCGCTCTGCGGTGTAAGGCGCCAATCTCAGCAAATCTGTCCCACAATACTGCGCTGAAGAACAAGACGGAACCCCTGAGCCAAACTCCCCTATACCTTATTAAGGCTAAGACAGGCAAGTTCACGCACCCGGCATATTCCAGAATAACATCCTATTGTTTTAGATGCTCTACAAGCATGAACAGCCGCGAATCGGAAAGATCTTCTAGTTTCGCCCCGACTGACCGCCAAGGGCCAAAATGGCCCCTCCATCCCCGGGCGACTGGCTCTGGCGCGCCGAGGAGTGTCCCCAAGTGCCGGAAGAAAAGAAACGTCCCTATCTGCCGGCTAGAGAGCACCGAAGAGGATGGCGTAGGTAGTGGATTCGCCGAGCTTGAGCTCGTCGCCGGGATTGAGTTGGGCGGAACGGCCGGGCTCGACCTGAATGCAGACGCGCGTGGCCCCGTTTACCACCACGGTTCCGTTGGTGGACGACAAGTCCTCGACGTGCCAGATATTTTGAGCATCGCACCAGATATGAGCATGGCGGGCCGAGACATCGTCGCCGACGTCGGTAATATCGCCCTCACCAGTGGCCAGCGCGCCAATCTCAACACCCTGCTCGCTCGGCTGAATCCAGCGCGGGGCGCTCACGACAAAACTGTTTTGTACGCGCAGCAAGCCCAAGGGGTGCGCCGGGGCGGGTTCGCGTTCGCCCGCGGTCATCGACATGCCAAGCGAACGCGGCGTGGATGTTCCTCCGCCACAGGTCGCGTGCGCGTAGTCGATGGCATAGTTCACCGAGGACCGCACATCCGCCGAACAACCGACGGCGACAAACAGCACCAGCACGGCCTCGGCGCGCTCGGCGGGCATGAGTTCCGCCGCCTGGGACAGGCGACCGAGCGCGTTGCGATAGAGATTCGTGTCCTGGTGGCACTCTTCGAGCGCGCGTACCATCGGTTCACCTGCAGGACCGCACACCATATTGATCACAGCCGTGGAGTCCATGGGATTTCGCTGGCGCAGGGCCAGTTGCGACATAATACGCGCAGCCGAGGTACCGTATTCGGCAAAGTAGCGATGCTGAAGCGTGCCGACCGGCGCGCGAACGATAAAGCGGGAAACCCAAGAGCGATCGGCGGCTCGGCTCTGCGGGCTGCGGCCGTCGGCGAGCGGACGGGACGAAAGCACCAAGCCGCACAGCTCGATATGGCTCAGATGCGCCGCGCGCTTAAAGATGTCAAACATGGCCCCGCATGGGGTGAGCTCAACTTGAGATGCCATGACCTAGGCCTCCTTGGTCGTAGAAATAGAATCGGACGATACTTCGACAGGTCCGCCAAAAGTACGGGCAGCTGCGGCTCCACCGGCAAGCGGAGTCGCCATCTGGGCTTTTGTGCGTCGCGGTGCCGAAACGGGTAGTTCAAAGGCAAAGCCCATCGCAAGCAAAAACCACGTAAGCGTATAGGTTGCAACCAGAGCGGCAACAAGGCCGCCCGTCACGGCGCGTTGGGAAAATACGCTACATGCAGCCACAACCAGCACCGGAACCTCGCAGGCAGAAAGCGCAAGCACACCCTGCAGGAACCCCGAGCGCCGATCGCGCGCAAGTGCCCCCGCGGCAACGCCGGCTATGCCTGGCAGCGCCAACGCCAGTGCGGCAATAATACCCGGTAGCGACCCAGACCACACGAGCGATCCCAAAGTCGCCGTCACGCGAGCGCCCGACGCCAGCAGCGCGGCCGAAACCACGACCACAGCCCAAACCACGCTGCAAACGACCGCCGCACCGATCATCGCCGCGCGACGAACCGCGCGGCCAGACGCATCCATGGGGCACGGCGTGAGCGGCTCGCCGCGGAGCGAACGACCGACATTTTGCGCATAGTGGTCACAAAACGCCGAGAGCGCCGCCTCGACCGCCGCCGGCTCGGGACGATCTTTTTGATGGCTGGACAGACAGGCCATCACCACGTCGAACAGCTGGGCATCGACAAACGCCAGCGCATCGCGTAGCTCTTCGGAATCCGGCTCAAGCCCTAGCTGCTGGGCCTGCTCGGCCGCAGCGAGCGCCACATCGGGCTCACGACGAAGCAGCTGAGTCAAATCACAACCGGGCGCATGGGCACCAATGGGATAGTCGGGCCGCGTGTCCATCTTGAGACGGTAGGGGCTCGCGATGTCGCGCGTCCTTTTGCGCGAACCCGAGGCGCCCGAAGTACTCGGCGCGGCTTCGTATGGCGCGACGCCGGCAATGAGCTCGTAAACCGTGCTTGCCGCGGCATAGACGTCGATCGCCGGCGACATACGCAAAGCGCGCAGGTCGGGAATATCGTCGGTGAGCATCTCGGGCGGGGCATAGGCAACCGTCGCGCGACGCAGCGTGGCATAACGCTCCGTAAACGACGTCTTGCCGCCGGTACCGGCCACGGCCGACGCAGGCTCGAGCGCCAGCGACGAGCCAAAGTCGATCAGGCACAGGTCAAAGGTGCCCTCGGCAAGCTGCCGGTCAAGCGGTAGACGCGCCGTGCGCACCATAATATTAGCGGGCGAGATATCGCGATGGACAAAGCCCTCGCCCACCAGGCTCATACGGCAGAGCAGATCGAACAGGTCGCGACCCAGACGCGCCGCCACAAGCGGCGACAGGCGTCCGGCATCGTCCACGGCAAGTCGCGAACGCAAGCGGGCAAGCGTCTCGCCCTCGACCCATTCCATGACAATTGCAGGCACACCGTCGACCTCGCCCCAGCCATAGAGGCGGGGAAAGCCCTTAAGGCCCGAAAGGGCGCGATGGCATTCGTATTCCTCGCGAAACGCTGCCTTGAACTTGGCGACCAGCGCCTCGTGAGCGGCATCGTCGTCGAACTCATCGCGCGCCGGCAAGATGAGCTGCTTGAGTGCCACGGCCTCGCCTTGGGCGTTGACGGCACGCGTCACGCGGCCGATACCGCCACGGCGCATGGTGGCATCGTCGGCAAACAGCATCGTAAAACGACGCAGATAGGCAGGCAGTTCGTCCTGACCGAGCGCAATGGCCGGCTCAAACCCGTCGACACGCGCCAGGCGCAGGCCGACCATGGGATCGCGACCGAGCGATTGTGGTGTGGTGGATGCAAGATCGGTCATCATAGGGCAAGCGCCGCCACGTTATTGTTGAAGTTACCGAGCGCGACGTCATCATCGCCGTAATGGCCGACCCATTGACATAGGTTGGTGTAACAGCCCCACAGATTGGCATACTGCTGATACCACTTTGACCGGGGCGAGAATGTCTGACGACCGAACTCGGCTCGAATGACAAACATCTCCCCGACCAGGCTGTCGCACGGCCTAGGATCTCCCGTAAAGTTATAGGTCGAGACCACGTCATTGGCACGAGAAACATAGCCGTCGAGCATGTTGTACTTGGTCACAAGCCAACTGTGAATGCTCTCTTCCTCAGCAGCGGAAAGGCCACCGGAGTTTGTATCGTTGTCAGTGTTGCCGCCCGTCGAGCCGCCGTTTCCAGACCCTCCGGTAGAGGAACCCGACCCAGAGCCGCCGCCCGAACTCGATGAATCCGAGCCGGAGCCAGAAGTATCCGAGCTACCGGGCTTTCCGGACTGCTGGGCGTCCTGCTCCTTCTGCTGCTCGACCTTATTCACCGTTGCCGCCACGCTATTGTTGGACAACCGATCGATGATCTTGGTGTTGGTGAGCACGATGGTTTTGCCATTGGCAAGCGTGACTTCGTTGTCCGGGGCCTCGGCGCCGTCCGCATCGTCAGTGCCAAACACAATATGC
>DBGAZC010000194.1:0-7225 GCA_048472015.1 Collinsella sp.
TTGATTGGTAACGAACGAAAGGACCCCTATGAATAAAGACCTGTATCTGGTTCGTCATGGGCAGACAATATTCAACCTTAAGCGCATTATTCAGGGTTGGAGTGACTCGCCGCTCACGCAGCTGGGATGCGACCAGGCGGCACGTGCCGGCATGTTCTTACGTGCGCGCGGCATTGAACCCGATCATGCCTACACCTCCACACTTCATCGCACCGAGCAGACTATCGCCAACCTGTGGCCGGGCTTGGCGTACGAGCGCCTGGACGGTCTGCGTGAGTGGTTCTTTGGCGACTTTGAGGCCGAGCGCGTGATGCTTATGCCCGAGCGGCCGTGGCGAGATTTCTATCGTCAGTTTGGCGGCGAGGGCCAGATGCAGGTGCGCGAGCGCATGGCGGCGACGATAACCGATCTTATGCGACGTCCGGACCACGAGTGCGTGCTCGCGGTGAGCCACGGCTCGGCTATCAAGGAGTTTTTGGACCACGTGCGGGGCGCGGCGGCCGACGAGCGCGAACGCGTGCCGGGCAACTGCTCAGTGCTGCAGTTTGCGTTTGACGATGCGGCCGATACGTTTGAACTGGTCGAAGTCTTTACGCAGGAAGACTACGCGCGCGAGCTGGGGCTTGAACCGCTCGTGGCTACTGCGGGTCCGCAGCGCGGATAACGCGAGCGCGGCGGCACGGGTCGTCGGCATAACTTCTCGACGCAAAAGGGGCGGAGATGCATGTACCTGCTGCATCTCCGCCCCCTGTTTGTTGGGCTGCCGATTTTTGTGCTGGACGGTCTGGTCTTGCTAGAACCGCGCGACCTGGTGCGTGAGCAGACCCGTCGGAACCTGCGCCGCGCCGCCGCTGACCTGCGCGGCGGGGAAGAGCGCAGCTACGGCAAAGTTGAACGGCTCTTTGCCCGTGTAGGTGCCGGCGGCACGTGCATCGTCGGCCAGGAGCTGTGATGCCTCGACTAGTGCGACAGCGTAGGCAGGGTCGTCGGCCAGTGCCGGCTCCGGCGCCTGGTCGAGCATGGCGCGGATGGCCCCGACGGCGTCCTCGCGCTTGACCTCCCACACGCGGTGCGTAATGCCGGCGGGGTCGGTGACGGCATAGAGTGAAGCGCCCTCTTTTGCGGCGCCGAGGATGATATCCATGACGGGAGAGGCTTCGTAGACAAGCGTTACGGGACGGGGCTGTACCTTGAGGTCGGCGATTGCGCGCGCAGCGGCGGTCGTATCGGCGGCAACCGCGTCGCCGCCCGCCAGCGCACCAACCGGGCGGATCGCCACGACACCCGTCACACGTCCCGGCTCGCCCGAGCATTCGTACACGTAATACGCCGCACCCGGGTCCTTGAGCATCAGACCATCGGCAATGGCTCCGCGCAGAGCATCGTTGCCGCTCAGGATGCTGTCCATTGCAGGCAGCGCCTCGAGCACGCGGTCCTGAGCCGGGCGGATGCAGGGAAACGGAAGTGCTTTCATGGGCGGTCCTAACGCACGAGTCGGTTTGTTCGCGGCTTATTATGCCCCAACTTGGCCGCTCGCGTCCCAGAGCACGTTATCGGCGAGCGCGATTAGCACCTGCTGACAACGAACGATATCGGCGTGGGGTACATATTCGTTGGGCTTGTGCGCGAGCGCGAGCGACCCGGGACCGTAGCTCATACAATTGCGGTTACCTGTCTTGCCGGCAATGACGGCGGTGTCGGTGTAGCCGGTAAAGAAACCGACGGTCGTGTCCGCGTCCGTCACGTCATCGGCGGCACGCTTGAGCGCTGCTAGAAGGGGAGAGTTCGGGTCGCGCTCGATGGCGGGGCGGTCGCCCGTCACGGTGTAGCTGCCATGGCAACCGGGGGCCGCGGCTTCGGCGCCGGCGATGGCCAGCTCTACCATGCGCTTCGCGGCGGCCGTATCGGTCGGAGGCGTCAGACGCATGTCGACCCAGACTTTGGCGCGGTCGGGCACGACATAGGGGCGATATCCGCCCTCGATTTGGCCAAACGTGGTGGTTGAAGGCCCCAGCTCATCGTGCGCGGGCAGCGCCATAAACGCGCGACGGAGCGAACACACGACCTCGGCCATGGCGGCGACGGCATCCGCGCCCTTCCACGGCTGGCTCGCATGCGCCGTTACGCCAGCCATTTCAATCTCGAACCACGTGCGCCCCTTGTGCGCCACCTGGATCTGTCCGTCGGTGGGCTCGGTGTCCAGCACCCATTCACGCGAGCCGACCCAGCCGGCATCGATGGCTGCCTCTGAGCCGCGCATAAAGTCCTCCTCGTCGACCGAGCAAATGAGTGAGAAGCCACGGCGGGGCAGCTCGCCTTCTGCCGCCAAGCGCTCGAGCGTATGGACCAGTGCGGCAATGGCGCAGGCCAGGCCACCCTTCATATCGCAGGCACCGCGGCCATAGAGTTTATCGTTGCGCACGATCGCTCCGAGCGGCGGAATGTCCGCGTCCCAGCCATCGCCCAGCGTAACGGTATCCATATGGCAGATATAGACGAGCCGTGGCTCGTCGCTCAGTCCCGGCACGGTGACCATAAGGTTGCGGCGCCCGGGGAGTACTTCGTGCTCTGCAATCTGCACGGCATCGAGTACCGGATGGCTCAGCTGCGCTAACCGTTCCTCAACCAACGCTTTGATATAGCGTTCAATCTCGCCCTCATACGCACCTGGGTCGGAACTGTCGATCCGCACGAGCCCCTGCGTAAGCCGCCAAGCAAAATCTGTATCAACCATAGGCACCTCACAGATAGTTAGGTCAACATACAGATTGTATGCCAAGAAGCGGCTCGGTGCACTTAATGGAGCGCTCACAAAAACGGGGGCGCCTCTCGTGCGAAAGGCACCCCCGCGGGCATTCAATGTCAGTGACGGGCAGGCCACATGGGGAGCTGCCCGTCAGGTCAGTCGGCGCTACTTGATCACGCGCACGCGATACATCGACGGAATCTGCTTGAGCGCCTCGATGGTGCTGCTGTCCAGGTGCTCGTCGGTGTCGAACATGGTGTAGGCGTTCTCGCCAGCGGACTCGTTGGTCATACGCTGCACGTTGGCGTTGTCCTTGGCAAGAATGGCCGTGATCTGGCCGATCATGTTGGGCACGTTGGCGTGCAGGCAGGCGATGCGGCTTGCGGCGCGCGCCTTGCCCATGCTGCAGGTGGGGTAGTTGACGCTATGTGCGATGTTGCCGTTCTCCAGGTAATCCTTGAGCTCGCTGATGGCCATGTCTGCGCAGTTGGCTTCAGCCTCACCGGTGCCGGCGCCCGAATGCGTGGTGATAAACGTATTGGGCATCTTGACCGTCTTGGGCGTGGCGAAGTCGCAGCTAAACCAGCTGAGCTTGCCCTCGCGCAGGGCGGCGTCGACGGCGTCTTCGTCGATGATGGTCTCTCGCGCGTAGTTGATGAGCACGGCGTCGGGTGCCAGCAGATCGATCTGCTGGGTGCTGATCATACCGATGGTGTCGGCCTTGCTGGGTACGTGCACGGTGAGGTAGTCGCAGCCGCGGCACAGGTCCTCGAGCGTGCCTACGCGCTGCACTTCGCGGCTCAGCACCCATGCGTGCTCGACGGAAATGAACGGATCGTAGCCGTAGACGTCCATGCCCAGATCGACGCAGGCGTTGGCTACCTTGGAGCCCACGTTGCCCAGGCCGATGACGCCGATGCGCTTGCCCTTGAGCTCGCGGCCCACAAAGGCCTTCTTGGCCTTCTCGGCATCGACCTGGATCTCGGGATCGTCGGCGTTGTCGCGCACCCAGTTCATCGATTGCACCACGCCGCGGCTCGAGAGCACCAGCATGCCTAGGACGAGCTCCTTGACGGCGTTGCTGTTGGCGCCGGGGGAGTTAAAGACGACGACGCCCTTCTTGGCGTACTCCTCGACGGGGATGTTGTTGACGCCGGCGCCGCAGCGGGCGATGGCGCGGATGCCCTCGGGCAGCTCGTAGCCGTGCAGGTCGGTCGAGCGCATCAGGATGGCGTCGGCCTCTTCGGCGGTGCTCACAAATTCGTAGCCCTCGCCAAACTCGACTTTGCCGTCTTTAGTGATGTCGTCGATGGTCTTAATCTTACGCATGGAAAAACTCCTTAGCAGGTTTGTCTAAAACAAGTGGTTTGAAGTGGCTGGTCGGCCCGCGCGTTGCGGGCTAGTTAGATCGCGGGCTCAAACTATGCTGCGCTTCGAAGTCCTTCATGTACGAGGCCAGTGCCTGCACGTCTTCCATGGTTACGGCGTTGTAGACGCTGGCGCGCATACCGCCCACCAGGCGATGGCCCTTGACGTTTTGAATCTGGTGCCCGGCCGCGCCTGCGACAAAGGCCGCGTCGAGTTCGGCGTCGCCGGTGCGGAAGGTGACGTTGGCGATGGAGCGGCTGTCGGCCTGCGTAGTGCTATGGAACAGCTCGCTGTGCTCGAGCAGGTCATAGAGCAGATTGGCCTTGGCCCAGTTGCGCTCGGCCATGGCGGCAAGTCCGCCGGTTTTCTCAACCCAACGGAACACCTTGCCGCATACGTAGATACCAAAGGTGTTGGGCGTGTTGAGCATGGAGCCCTTGGCGGCCTGGGCCTTGAGGTCCATGTACTGCGGCGTTTGCGCAAAGGCGGAGCCATCTGCGATGAGGTCGTCGCGCACGATGACCACGGTCACGCCCGCGGCGCCAGCGTTTTTCTGCGCGCCGGCGTAGATGAGCCCGTAGCGCTCGACGTCGAGCGGCTGCGACAGAAAGCAGCTCGAGACATCGGCGACCAGCGGCACATCGCCGCAGTTAGGCAGCTCGTGGTACATGGTGCCAAAGATGGTATTGTTCTGGCAGATGTAGACGTAGTCGAGCCCATCGCCCGCGGCCTCGGCGGCAATGCGCGCGTTTATGTCGGCCATGGTGGGTATGCGGTCGAAATTGGTGTTCTCGGAGCTCGCGAGCAGCACGGCCTCGCCGTACTTGGCGGCCTCCTTGTATGCCTTGTTGGCAAAGTTGCCGGTCACGATGTAGCCGGCGCGGCCGCGGCGCATGAGGTTCATGGGGATGCCCGCAAACTGCAGCGTGGCGCCGCCCTGCAAAAACAGGACGCGGTAGTTGTCGGGGATGCTTAGCAGGCGACGCAGGGTTGCCTCGGCGTCGTCGATGATCTGCTGGTACATGCTAGATCGATGGCTCATCTCGAGCACGGACATGCCGCAACCGCGGTAGTCCATCATCTCGTCGGCGATCTCGGCGAGCACGCTTGTAGGCAGCGCGGCCGGGCCAGCTGAGAAGTTGTGCACACGTGCCATCTTCTAGTCTCCCTCGTAGTCGTTAGAACGTTCGGGATACTTTAGCACAGTGGAGCGCCAGGCGCGACCGCATCACGGCAAAACTCGACTGCGCCGCTATGATTTACAGGATGGTTACATGGGGGAGGGGTGCTTTACTCCTCAGGTAAATCCAAAACTGCAAGCGAAGGCATGAGGTTCTCTAGGCGCTTGATCTCTTCGTCGCAAATTGACTACCTCCTGGTCACTACGACGCCAGTGTGGCAATGACGGCTTCGTCGCCGGCGTATATAAGGGTGTTGCCGTCGGGGATGATCGTTTGGCCTTCGCGCTTGAGCATCACCACAATAAACGGATGCTTGCCTTGCGGCACATCGCGCAGACGCTGGCCGGCCAGGCGACCGTGGGGCGTCACGGTGACCTCGCGCAGCGTAACCTCGGCACGTTCTTCAAACGTCGGCGCTGCCATGACCAGAAGGTCGCCTTCCTCAATTACAGTATCGCCGTTGGGCAGCACCGGGTGCGCGCCATCGCGCAGCACCAGGACCACGAGCATGTCTGTGGCGCTGCCAATGTCGGCGAGCGAGCGACCGGCAAACGGATGTCCAGCGCCTACCTTGAGCTTGACGAACGACATGCCGTCCTCGTCGCGGTAGTCGTTAAAAGTGCGGCGCACATCGCCTTCCGCATCGATCATATCGAGCTTCTTGGCCACCGCCGGCAGCAGCGAGCCCTGCACCACAATGCTCGACACGGCAATCACAAACACCAGGTCAAACAGGTCGTGACCGCCGGGAACACCGGCTACCACGGCAAAGAGGCTAAACACGACCGAAGCGGCGCCGCGCAAACCCGCCCAGCTTACGAGCGCGATCTGGCGAGGGTTCGTCCTAAACGGCGCCAGCAGCATGCCTACGGCGATGGGGCGGCTCGCAAAGAGCATAAACGCCATGAGTGCCAGGCCCGGTAGCAGCATTTGCGGCAGGCGTGCGGGTGTAACGAGCAGGCCCAGCAAAAAGAAGATGGTCATCTCTGCCATCTCGGTGAGGGTGTCAAAGAAGTGCGCCATCTCGGCTTTGCCGGTGATGTCGCTGGCGCCCAGTACAATGCCGGCCAGGTATACAGCTAAAAAGCCGTTGCCGCCCAGATAGCTTGGTAGCGCGTAGGCGACGATCGCCACGGCGAACAAAAAGATGGTCTGCGCGTCCTTGGCCGTTGCGTGCGCGCGTTCAATCAGACGGTCCGCCGCCCAGCCGATGGCAAGGCCCAGGCCCGCGCCCAGGATGATCTGCTTGGCCAGCAGCACGGGAATGTCGATGTTGCCGCCCGCCGCGAGGGTCGCGAGCACAGCGGTGAGCATGTAGGCGACGGGGTCGTTGGAGCCCGATTCGACCTCGAGCAGCGAGTCGGTGCCGTCCCTCAGAGACAGGTTGTGCTCGCGCAGCACGCTAAAGACGCTTGCCGCATCGGTCGACGCCACGACCGAGCCCAGCAGCAGGCCGCCGATCCAGTCGAAGCCCAGCACGAAGTGGGCGAACATGCCGGTGATGCCTGCGGTGATGACGACGCCGAGCGTGCTCAGCAACACCGCGGGCGCGGCGACGGGCTTGGCGCGGTCGATGTTGGTGTTAAAGCCGCCGTAGAACATGATGAACAGCAGCGCCGTGCTGCAGACGGTTTCGGTGAGCGCATAGTCGCTAAAGTCGATGTGCGCCGGACCGTTGACGCCCAGCAGCATGCCGAGTGCGATAAAGATGAGCAGGGTGGGGAAGGGGAGTTTTTTGCCGACGGGTTTGATGGTCAGGCACAAAATGATGACGAGGCCGATAAAGAGAAGGATCTGGTTCATGGATGGTGTCCGCTCCTGGGTGGTTGGCGTGGCACGGTCAGTTGTCTGCGGTTATTTGTACCCAAAGATGGTGGGTTTATGGGGTTGGATTGCGGGCGTGCGCGATATCGTCATAGACGGCTGCCGT
>DBGAZC010000195.1:0-7171 GCA_048472015.1 Collinsella sp.
GGGTGCTCCGTTATATACGCAAGTCTAAGAGGGGCTTGTTTAGGAGGCACAGTATGGGACGTTTTACCAATCCTCGCGATCTGTACTTTGGTGAGGGCGCTCGCCACGAGGTGAAGAACCTCAAGGGCAAGAAGGCCATCATCGTTTCTGGCGGCAGCTCTATGCGCCGCGGCGGGTTCCTGCAGGACGTTGAGGCCGACCTCAAAGAGGCCGGCATGGAGGTCAAGCTGTTCGAGGGCGTCGAGTCCGATCCGTCCATCGAGACGGTCATGAAGGGCGCCGAGGCCATGCGCGAGTTCGAGCCCGACTGGATTGTCGCCATCGGCGGCGGCTCGCCCATCGATGCCGCTAAGGCCATGTGGGTCTTCTACGAGTATCCCGAGGAGTCCTTCGATAACATCATCCAGCCGTTCAGCTTCCCCGAGCTGCGTCAGAAGGCTCACTTCTGCGCCATCTCCTCTACCTCCGGTACCGCTACCGAGGTCACTGCCTTCTCCGTCATTACCGACTATGCCAAGGGCATCAAGTACCCGCTGGCCGACTTCAACATCACCCCTGATGTCGCCATCGTCGACCCCGAGCTCACCTACACCATGCCCGCCAAGCTGTGCGCTCACACCGGCATGGACGCTCTGACCCACTGCATGGAGGCCTACGTTTCCACCTGCGCTTCCATGTTCACCGACGCCAACGCTCTGCACGGCATCCGCGAGATCGTCGAGTGGCTGCCCAAGTCCTATGCTGGCGACCATGAGGCCCGTCAGCACATGCACGAGGCTCAGTGCATCGCCGGTATCGCCTTCTCCTCGGGCCTGCTCGGCATCGTTCATTCCATGGCTCACAAGACCGGTGCTGCCTTCGAGAACGGCCACATCATCCACGGTGCTGCTAACGCCATGTACCTGGGCAAGGTCATCCAGTGGAACTCCAAGGATCCCCGTGCTGCCGAGCGTTATGCTTACGTGGCCAAGGAGATCCTGCACCTTCCCGGCGAGACCAATGAGGAGCTCATCGCCGCGCTCGTCCAGAAGATTCGCGACCTCAACGACCAGCTCAACATTCCGCAGTCCATCAAGGATTACGCGAATGGTGGCGTGAAGGTCGACGCCGAGAACCCGCAGATGGTCTCCGAGGAGGAGTTCCTCGCCAAGCTTCCCGAGATCGCCGCGAACGCCGAGACCGACGCCTGCACGCCCGAGAACCCGCGTGAGACCAAGGCTGCCGACTTCGAGAAGATTCTCAAGGCCTGCTACTACGACACCGACATCGATTTCTAATCGACTCTTGTTATCGTAACGAGGGGCTCCGCACGTATCCGTACGGAGCCCCTTTCTTTTTTATTATTAGAGAATGGGATAGTTATGGCTGCAATTTTCAATAGCCCCAGCAAGTACATCCAGGGCCCGGACGAGCTCGCCAAGCTCGGCTCCTATGTCGAGCCGCTCGGCGCTAAGGCCCTCGTCATCGTGACGCCTTCGGGCAAGAAGCGCGTCGGTGCCAAGATCGAGGGTGGTTTTGCCGAGGCCAAGGCCGAGCTGCTGTTTGAGGACTTTAACGGCGAGTGCTCCAAGGGCGAGGTCGATCGCCTGGTTGCGCTCGCGCGCGACAACGGTTGCGACATCATCGTCGGCGTCGGTGGCGGCAAGATCCTCGATACCGCCAAGGCCGTTGCCTACTATCTGGAGTCCCCGGTTATCATTTGCCCCACCATCGCTTCGACCGATGCGCCGTGCTCGGCACTTTCGGTGCTCTACACCGATGACGGCCAGTTCGATAAGTATCTGTTCCTCAAGGCGAACCCCAACATTGTCCTGATGGATACGACGGTTATCGCGGCGAGCCCGGTGCGCCTGACGGTTTCCGGTATGGGCGATGCGCTCGCAACCTACTTTGAGGCCCAGGCTACGCATGATGCCGACGGTGGCACTTGCGCCGGTGGTAAGGGCGGCATGGCTGGCTTGGCGCTCGCCAAGCTCTGCTACGAGACGCTTATGGCCGATGGCGTCAAGGCCAAGGTCGCGCTGGAGAAAGGTGCGCTCACGCCTGCCGTTGAGCATATCATCGAGGCCAATACGCTGCTTTCCGGCATTGGCTTTGAGAGCTCGGGCCTTGCCGCTGCTCATGCCATCCACAATGGCCTGACGATGCTGTCTGAGTGCCATGGAATGTATCACGGCGAGAAGGTCGCCTTTGGCACCATCGTCCAGCTGGTACTCGAGGATGCCCCGACCGAGAAGCTCGAGGAAGTCTTGGGCTTCTGCATTGAGCTGGGCCTGCCGGTCACGATGAAGGAACTTGGCGTTGCCGAGCTTACGCGCGAGCAGGCCATGATTGTTGCCGAGGCCGCCTGCGCGCCCGATGACACCATGTGCAACATGCCGTTTGAGGTGACGCCCGAGATGGTAGCAAACGCCATCCTGGGTGCCGACGCGCTGGGCCACTACTATCTCATGGATGAGTAAATCAAGCTAAGGAAGGGGCAAAGCCGGCAGATGGCTTTGCCCCTTTTTTGCTATGGTGCAAAGGGGTCAGGTTGCTTTGTACCAATCGTTGTTTGATGAAGGGCGGATTCTCGTATGGCGCTTCCCATGGTTTATGGCGGTCCTGGCCGGTATGTTCAGGGGCCGGGCGAACTTTCGCGTCAGGGCAGGTATTTGTCATGGTTGGGCTGCGCTGCCTATGTCTTGTTTGACCAGGGCACCGAGGATCGGCTGTGCAAGCAGATCGTCGATGGATTTCTGGATGAAGATCTAAGCGAGCCGTTCTTTAAGATTTACAACGGTCCGTGTACGGAAGATGCCGTTGTCGAAATGGCCAAGGAAGCCCGGGCCGAGTATTGTGACATGGTGGTGGGCATTGGCGGCGGCAAGATGCTCGATATCGCAAAAGCTGTTGCGTTTTATGCCGAGCTGCCGTTGTGCGTATGCCCCACGGCGGCTTCGATGGACGGTCCGTGCAGCGCGATTTCGGTGCTGTATCACGAGGATGGGTCGTTCGACCGCTACCTGATGCTCGAGAAGAATCCAGACCTGGTCGTGGTCGATACCAACGTGGTCGCGGCGGCCCCGCTGCGTATGACGGTCGCTGGTATGGGCGATGCGCTGGCAACGTACTTCGAGGCGCGTTCGTGCGCCGCGGCGCACGGCGCCAACGAGCACGGTGGCACGCCGGGTCACTTGGCCCTGGTTGCGGCTCGTGCCTGTTATGACACGCTCATGGAGTGCGGCGTCGCTGCCAAGCGCGATCTCAAAAAGGGTCGTACATCGCCAGCGGTTGAGCGCCTGATCGAGTGCAATATTCTGCTCTCGGGCGTCGGCTTTGAGAGCGGTGGCTTGGCGTTGGCGCATGCCATCGCCAACGGTCTGACGATTCTGCCCGAGTGCAAGGCAATGCATGGCGAGGCCGTGGCATTTGGCCTGGTGGTGCAGCTGCGCCTGGAGCGTGCACCCGAGCTTGATCAGGTGCTCGAGTTTTGCCAGCGCGTTGGTCTGCCGACGACGCTCGAGGAGCTGGGCCTTGGCGAGATTTCCGATGCCGATCTGCAGAGTGTTGCAAATGCGGTCTTTAGAAATGAACGTAATATGGCCAACGAGCAGGCAAAGGTGACCAAACAAAAGCTCGTGCAGTTCATGTGCGAGGCATAGTTTGGCGCTTGATTGACCTTGTGCAATCGAGGCGGCGATGGGCCATGGGCTATTTGCCGCAAAGATGCGCCGCGTGTAATTTGCCCGAGGCGTGGGCCGATAGCGTATCATTATCTCTTGCTTGTTTGCACTGCTCAGGGAGGGGCCGCGCATGGCGCAGGAACACGATCTGTTTGATGACATTATCGAGATCAGCAAGGGTTTCGACTTTCTTAAAAACCCGCTTGGCGGTGTGACCGATGCACTCGATCCGTCGGCACCGCAGTGGAATCCTGCCGACTACAAGGAGCGTCCGCGCGGCAACACCATTCCGTGCTTGACCTGCAAAAACGAGAAGAGCGCCTGCACCGCGTGCATGGACGTGTGCCCGGTCAACGCTATCGAGGTCGAGGAAGACGCCATCGAGATCCTCGACTCCTGTCGCAAGTGCGGCCTGTGCGCCGCTGCCTGTCCGACCGAGGCGATCATCTCGCCGCGCCTGGCGCCCAAAAACCTGTATGACGATATCGTCTCTGCTGCTACGAGCCACGAGACCGCCTACGTTACCTGCACGCGCGCCCTTAAGCGCATGCCGCGCGAAAACGAGGTCGTCGTCGCCTGCGTGGGCGATATTACTGCCGAGACCTGGTTCTCGGTGCTGGCCGACTATCCCAACGTGAGCGTCTACCTGCCACTGGGCGTGTGCGATAAGTGCCGCAACACCGGTGGCGAGGATATTCTGGGCGAGGCCATCGCTACTGCCGAGGAGTGGGCTGGTACGGGCATGGGCCTGGAGGTCGACCCCAAGAGCCTCAAGTGCCATAAGCTTCGCGAGTACGAGCGCAAGGAGTACATGGAAAAGATTGCCCGTACCACGGGCCTGACGGTGACCAAGCTCAATCCGGCGACGGCGGCACTGGCCTCGGTGACGCAGAAGTTGAAGGCTCACCGTCACCAGATCACGCAGCTCGAGCGCACGCTCAACACCATGTGCGGCACCACGACGACCAAGCGTCGCCGTTCGCTCACGCACGGGCGGCAGCTGGTGCTCTCGACATTGCAAAACCATCCCGAGCTTGCCCAGAACATGCAGGTGAGCACGCCGGAATGCGATTTTGACAAGTGCACGTCGTGTGGCGAGTGTGTCAATGTATGCCCCACATCTGCCTGCGATTTGGTGGGAAGCGGCCGCTTTGCGCTGGAATCCACGTATTGCCTAGGTTGCGGGGCCTGCGTCAAGGTGTGTCCCGAGCATGCGCTTAAGTTGGTTGAGCATGATGCATCCAACCTGGTCGTCGTCGATCCCGAGGCCGAGGAAAAGGCCGCTCAGAAGGCCAAGGCCCACGAGGAGGCCGAGAAGGTCAAGGCCGAGGCAAAGGCCAAGCTCGACAAGATGCTCGATCAGGTGGAGAAGCTCGCGGACTAGTCAGCGAGCTCTATCTCTGCTTCATTTGCGCCGCCGCGGTGTCCGGATTCGCCCGGATGCTGCGGCGGCGCTATACTTATGCAGTTTGAAGTACCTGTACCAAAAGGAGCTGTCGTGTCCCTTTCCATCGGTATCGTGGGCCTGCCCAACGTGGGCAAGTCGACGCTGTTCACCGCGCTTACCAAAAAGACCGGCCTTGCCGCCAACTACCCGTTTGCCACGATCGACCCCAACGTGGGTATCGTCGATGTGCCCGATAGCCGCCTGCAAAAGCTCGCCGACATCGTCAACCCCGGCCGCATTGTGCCGGCTACGGTCGAGTTTGTCGACATCGCAGGTCTGGTGAAGGGCGCTAACGAGGGCGAGGGCCTGGGCAACCAGTTCTTGGCAAACATCCGCGAGACCGACGCTATCTGCGAGGTCGTGCGCTACTTTAAGGACCCCAACGTCATGCGTGAGGTGGGCCGCACGGGCGAGTTCGTCGATCCCGCCGGCGATGCCGACACCATCATGACCGAGCTCATCCTGGCCGACATGGGCACGCTCGAGAAGCAGCTGCCCAAGCTCGAGAAGGAGGCCAAGCGCGACAAGGAGCTCATGCCCAAGTTTGAGGTCGCCAAGCGCCTGCTTGCCTGGCTCAACGAGGGCAAGCGCGCCGCGTCCATGGAGATGACCGACGAGGAGCGCGCCGCTGCCAAGGGCTTGTTCCTGCTCACCATGAAGCCCATCCTGTATGTGGCCAACGTAGACGAGGACATGCTCAACGAGGACCTGGCGCCCATCGACGGCGTCAAGCCGCTGCCGATCTGCGCCAAGATCGAGGCCGAGCTTTCCGAGCTCGATCCCGAGGACGCCGCCGACTACCTGGAGAGCCTGGGCCTGGAGCAGCCCGGCCTGGACGTGCTCGCTCAGGCCGCCTACAAGCTGCTCGGCCTGCAGTCGTTCTTTACGGCTGGCGAGATGGAGGTCAAGGCCTGGACGGTGCGTCAGGGCGCGACCGCCCCGCAGGCCGCCGGTGTCATCCACACCGACTTTGAGCGCGGCTTTATTAAGGCCGAGGTCATTGGCTACGACGACTACATCGAGCTCGGTGGCGAGCAGGGCGCCAAGGCTGCCGGCAAGCTGCGTATTGAGGGCAAGGACTATGTCATGGCCGATGGCGACGTCGTGCACTTCCGCTTTAACGTGTAAGGACGACGCATATGTTTAAATATGGCAAAAAAGCTGGCTACATGGGTATTGCGCTGCTCGTACTTGCGGTGATTCCGCTGGTGGTCGCAGCGTGTGTTATCCCCAACATTGGTCCCGAGGTGGCAACGAAGTTTAATGCCGCCGGCGAGGCGACGCGCTGGGGCAAGAGCTACGAGCTGCTGGCGTTGCCGGTACTCAATCTGCTGCTGAGCGTGGCGACGTACTTTACGGCGGGACGCCAGGCAAAGAACAATGATGACTCCGCCGCCATGGCGCGCATCGTGTGCGAGCGCTACCTGCGTAACGGTTGCATCACGGGTGTATTTCTCAACGTAATCAACGTCTACTTTATGTATTCGGCGATTACCGGTATGGGCTTTGGCCTGGGCTTTTAGCTTGCGCCTTTAGGCAACGAGCCTGCAAGCATATTCGATGGCTGCTGCGAGGCCGCCGCTCGATCGTGGTTGAAAGACTACATCGGCGGCGGCCTCGTTTTCGTATCCGGCACCGCGAAGGGCAAGTGCGATACCGGCTTCCAGGAGAAGGGGCAGACCGTGTTGGCTGGTTGCGATTACGGCAGCCTGATTGAGCGAGCAGCTGTGCGCTTGGCATTGGATGGCAAGTTCACCTTGCGCCGGGCAAGGGACCAGAACGGCGGCGACGCGACTTGATAGCAATGCAAATGCTGTGCGCTCATCGGGCGAAAGGCATTCTGCTTCAACGACGACGAGCTTGGGCGGCGCGCTGTTTGTGCGAAGCGTGGCTCGGTACATGCGGACCGAAGAACCCAACATAGAAAACTCCTGTGTATTCGGCAAAACGTAAACTATAGTTTACGTTTATGTTCGGCTCCATTTCAAACTCGGCTGCATGGACGAACGTGCGAAACAGATTCTTGGCAGGCGGGTCGAAGAGACACGCAGGGACCTTG
>DBGAZC010000196.1:0-30547 GCA_048472015.1 Collinsella sp.
ACCCAGGAAAACGCCGTTCGCGTGGAAAAGATCGCGGCGCGCGAGGATAATAACGAGTAATTGACTCAGCTGATGCATTCGACTGATCCACGTTTCTTTTGAAAGGCCGCACATGAGCGATAGCCAGAACATGTCCGATGAGGTACGCGCCCGCCTGCGCGCCATTCCTTCCGTCAACGAGCTGCTTGCCGAGTGGCCGGTAGTGAAGGCGGCGGGGGAGACCTGCGACGCGGTGGTGCATGCCGCCGTGACGGCCGAGCTCGACGAGGAGCGCGCAGCCATTCGCGCCGGTGCCGCCCCGCGCTCTAAGCGCGACCTAGCCTCGGCCATCGAGTGGCGTGCGCACCGCTCCGCGTTGCCGAGCCTGCGCCCTGCCGTCAACGCTACGGGCGTGGTCATCCATACCAACTTGGGCCGCGCCCCGCTCGCGGAGTCGGCCGCCAAGGCCGTGGCCGAGGTCGCGCGCGGCTACAGCACGCTCGAGTACAGCGTGGACACCTGCTCGCGTGGGTCGCGCAAAGAGCATGCCGCGCAACTCATCCGCTCGCTTACCGGTGCCGAGGATGCGCTGGTCGTCAACAACAACGCCGCCGCGGTGCTGCTGGTGCTGGCGACTCACGCTGTGGGCAAAGAGGTTATCGTCAGTCGCGGCGAGCTTGTCGAGATTGGCGGCAGCTTCCGCATCCCCGATGTCATGGCGGCTTCGGGCGCCAAACTCGTCGAGGTCGGCGCCACCAATCGCACGCACCTGACAGATTATGAGCAAGCCATCACGCCCGATACGGCGATGATCCTTAAGGTCCATCCTTCCAACTATCGCATCGAGGGTTTTCACGAGGAGGTGGGTTCTCGGGAGCTTGCCTCCCTGGCCCACAAGCATGGTCTGCTGTTCTACGAGGACCAGGGGTCGGGCGCGCTGTTGCCCGACGACATCTTGGTGCGCGGAGGCGAAGAAACCACGCCGGCTTCGGTTTCGGCAGGGCTCGATATCGTGTCGTGCTCGGGTGATAAGCTGCTGGGTGCCGCGCAGGCGGGCATTATCATGGGCCGTCGCGATCTGGTCCAGGCCTGTGGGTCGCATCCGCTTATGCGCGCCCTGCGCCCGGGTAAGCTCGCGCTGGCGGCACTCGAGGCCACACTGCGCATCTACATGGACGGGGCGGATGTGGCCCATCGTGAGGTGCCGGTGCTCAACATGCTTACGCTGCCGCAGGCTCATCTGGAGCGTCGCGCGCGTAAGCTGCGCGAGCTGATGGTGGCGGGTCTCGATAAGGCTGGCTGCCCGTGCGCCCTGAAGGCGGAAATCGTCGAGGAATCGTCGACCCCCGGTGGCGGCTCGCTGCCTACCGTGGAGCTGCCCACCATGTGCGTGGCCGTGCGTCTTGTCGATGAGCGTCTTTCCGTTGACGCGCTCAAGCGCTCACTCGTCCAAGACTTCGATACGCCGGTCGTCACGCGTACCTCGCACGACCGCATTCTGTTTGATGTGCGCACGCTCGTGGGCGACCGCGATATCGAGACGGCGGCGTCGACGCTCGTCGCGTGCGTTAAGAAGGCGATTGCTCGATGAGTGAGGTTCAAACGCTGGTGGAGTGTCCCGTTATCGTTGGCACGGCGGGTCACGTCGACCACGGTAAGTCGGCACTGATCGAGGCGTTGACCGGCAAGAATCCCGATCGCCTGGAGGTCGAGCGTCGTCGCGGCATGACCGTGGAGCTTGGCTTTGGCGAGCTGGCGCTGCCGAGCGGCAAGATCGTCGGCCTGGTCGACGTGCCGGGCCACGCGCATTACCTGCGCGCCATGGTGCAGGGTGCCACGGGCATTGATGTTGCCGTGTTGGTGGTCTCTGCCGTCGAGGGCGTGATGCCGCAGACCCGCGAGCACGTGCACGTGCTGGAGCTGCTGGGCGTCACGCATATGGTGGTGGCGCTGACTATGTGTGATCTGGCCGACGCCGAGATGACCGAGCTTGCCGAGCTCGATGTCGACGACTTTTTGTCGGGTACCGTGTTTGCGGACGCGCCGATCGTGCCCGTGTCGTCCAAGACCGGCGCGGGGATCGATGACCTGCTGGCTGCGCTCGACGAGCAGGTTGCCGCTTGCTGGGATTCTTGCCGCGACCGTGCCGAGCGCACCGATGCCGCGCCGCGCTTGCCCATCGACCGCTGCTTTACGATCAAGGGCGTAGGCACCGTCGTGACGGGAACGCTGCACGATGCGCCGGTTGCGGTGGGCGACGAGTTGATGGCTTTGCCGTCGCGTACGGTCTGTCGCGTGCGCGGGATTCAGGTGCATGGCGATACGCCGCGCGCGCTGCCTGGTCAGCGTGTGGCGCTCAACCTAGTTGGTGACGGTGTCGCGGCGCTTGACCGTGGCGAGATGCTGGGCGTGGCGGACCGCTTTGGCCAGACGTTGCGCTTTATGATGACGTTCACCTACCTGGGCCGCGAGGGCACCAAGCCGCGCGTGCTCGAGTCGGGCGCGCGTGTGCATGTGATGGCCGGCACGGCCGAGGTCGTCGGCCGCATCATGCTTTTGGAGGGCGAGGCCCCCATGGCGGTGGGCGAGACCCGTACCGTGCAGGTGCGCCTGGAGGACCCGCTGCCGCTGTGTGCCGGAGACCATGCCGTGGTGCTGTCGTATTCGCCCGTTATGCTTATTGGCGGCGGGCGCGTGCTGCTTTCGCGCTGCCGTCGCTCGCGCGAGCTTTCTGCCGGCGAGTGTGCACTGTTTGCGGCGCTCGAGTCCGGCGATATCGCGGGCGGTGTGGGTGCTTGGCTGGCGCTGCAGATGCTGCCGGTTACGGCGGTTGATGTTGCCGAGGCTTTGGATCTTGGTGTCGGCGAGGTCGATGCCGCACTGCGCGGGTTGGTGTTGCAGGGCTCTGCTCGCAAGCTTGACGCGGGCGATGCTGACTTCTTGGCGGACGCCATGGTGCTCGACGCCGCGATGGATGCACTGGCGGCGACCCTGTCAGCCATGCACGCGGCGGCTCCTAAGGAGACGGGATTTACGCCCGGCGCCGTTGCCCATGCTGCGTGGCCTACCGCTGATGAAGGCGTTGCCGCGGCTCTGATTGCCGAGGGCTGCTCGCGCGGCGTGTGTGCCTCCGAGGGCGCCGAGGTGTTCGACCCGCACTCCGCTGCCGCCGCGGCGCGTGTGGTGCGCGAGGCCTGCGAACGTATTGTTGCCTTGCTGGACGAAGACGGCCTCGATGCACCGACATTGCCCGAGGTTGGCGAGCAGTTGCAGCTCGATCGCGACACCATGACGCGTGCCCTGCGCGAGCTTTCGCTCAACCGCTCGATCGTTAAGGTCGAGCGCGACGTTGCCCTGTCTGCTGCCGCCGAGGCTCATGCGCGTGAGCTTGTCGCCGCCGCCATTGAGGCAGCCGGCGGCGCTGCCACCACGAGCGTGCTGCGCGAGGCCCTGGGTGTGTCGCGTAAGCGCGCCATCAGCATCTTGGAGCACCTGGATGCCGTGCGCTTCACGGTGCTCGACAAGGATGCCGGCGGCCTGCGCTCCCTGCGCTAGATTGGCTGCTCGGTTTGGTAAAATACCGCCGCACTTGGGAACGGATGGGCTCCGGTGGGCTCCGCGGTCCTCAAAACCGTTGCGAGGCGTGCAAAACGTCTTGGATGTGTTCGATTCACATACGTTCCCGCCATACGCTACCAGCGCTTTTGTGCTCGCGGTCTTGCTGCGTGCCGCAAGGGCGCTGTTTTGTTTTTGCACGAGCTTTTCGTAGCGCTGCTATTTCGGTGGCTGTATTTAGCTTCGTGCACCGGGTTTCGAGCATGCCGATGGAGGTGTTTTGCCGTATGACTACCGTAAGACGTGCCGATCTTTCTTGTGTCGTCCAAGCGGGTGGGCTGTCCTCGCGCATGGGCTGTGATAAGGCGCGGATGTTGTTTTGCGGCGAGCCGCTCATCGAACGCGTACTGGGTCGGCTGGCGCAAGTTGCCGGCGAATTGGTCGTGACGACCTCGCGTCCCAGCGAGCTTGCCTACCTTGAGGAGCGCGCGTTTGGCGGCCTGGTGCCGCGAATAGTGTCGGACCTTGAGGGGCCGGCGGGCGCCATGCGCGGCATCGCGAGTTCGCTGACTGCGGCCCGGCTGCCTCTCGTTGCTATCGTCGCCTGTGATATGCCGTTTGTCTCTTCGGAGCTAATCGGTGCCCTTGCTGGCTGTGTTGAGGCCGAGGCGCTCGACGTGTGCGTGCCGCGCGAGGAGCGGGGAATTGAGCCGCTTTGCGCCGTCTGGCGCCGTGACGCGTGTGCGCCGGTTGCCCAAGAGCTGCTCTCCTACGACCGACAGCGCATTCGCTGCCTGATCAATCGCGTTCAGGCCGGTTATATGGATGAGCCTCAGATTGTCGCGGTCGCCGGCTCGACGCTCTGCTTCGAGAACGTCAATACGCCCGAGGAGTTTGCGGCGGCCGAGTTACTCGCCTAGACGATTGGAGTTGCCATGTCTCACGATATTTGTCCCGACACGGGAGAACCTTGCACTTGCGATGGGTCCGAACCCTGTACCTGCGGTTGCAGTGGCTGTGGACATACTGCGGAAGAGGAAGCGGCCGCCGCGGCGTATCGTGATGCACACCGCGAAGGCCCGTCCGGTGATGCTCTCGACCATGAACGCAAGATCATCGTTTCGTTCGATAGCACCTTCGATGTGATGGAATGCGAGCAGCTGTGCCTTGCCGCCGGTGTGCCCGGGCGCATCATGCCGCTGCCCGGCTCCATCACCGCCGGCTGCGGGCTGTGCTGGGCCATGCCGTTCTCGGGCGATGCCCTCGCCGCCTTCCGCGCCGCCACCGAGGGCTGCATAACCCCCGCCGACTACCATCAGCTCGTCCTCTAACCACCAAAACCACCACAAAGGTGCCTGTCCCCAATGTGGTGGTTTGGAACACGTGGACGAAACAGGTTTGAAACACGGGTTTTGCATGTCAGGCACTCAAAAACGCTTCTACCTGCATCGTAATCAAAACGAAACATCCGCTCGTCGGCTTATGCGAAACTTTGCCGCAACAGTGCGATATTATCCATACACGATAAAGCTCGCGGCGCATGGGGTGCCGCGACCAACATTTTCGTTTCCCATCATTGGAGGAAGCATGAGCTACACGCAGAAAGTTCTCGAAGAGCTCAAGGCCCGCTATCCCGAGCAGCCTGAGTTCATCCAGGCCGCGACCGAGATCCTCGGCACCATCCAGCCGGCGCTCGACGCCCACCCCGAGTACGAGGAGGCCGCCCTGCTGGAGCGCCTCGTCGAGCCCGAGCGCATCGTCATGTTCCGTGTTCCCTGGGTCGACGACCAGGGCAAGGTTCAGGTCAACCGCGGTTACCGTGTCGAGTTCAACTCTGCCATTGGACCCTACAAGGGCGGCCTGCGCTTTAACCCGACGGTCACCCTGGGTATGCTCAAGTTCCTGGGTCTGGAGCAGATCCTCAAGAACAGCCTGACCACCCTTCCCATGGGCGGCGGCAAGGGTGGCTCCGACTTTGACCCCAAGGGCAAGTCCAACAACGAGATCATGCACTTCTGCCAGTCCTTCATGACCGAGCTCTATCGTCACATTGGCCCCAACACCGACGTTCCCGCCGGCGACCTGGGCGTTGGTGGCCGCGAGGTTGCCTACCTGTTCGGTCAGTACAAGCGTCTGACCAACGAGTGGACCGGCGTCCTCACCGGCAAGGGCCTCTCCTTTGGCGGCTCGCTTGCCCGTACCGAGGCCACCGGCTACGGCCTGGCCTACTTTGTGGACGAGTACCTCAAGAGCCGCGGCGACTCCTTCGAGGGCAAGAACGTCGTCGTTCACGGCTCCGGTAACGTCGCCATCTACGCCGTCCAGAAGGTCTCCCAGCTCGGCGGCAAGGTGCTGGCCTGCTCCGATACCCACGGCTGGGTCGAGGATCCCGACGGCATCGACTACACCGTGCTCGAGCACGTCTACAACAAGAAGCGCTCCGGCCACGACAAGGGCGTCACGCTCGCTATGTACGTTGACGAGAAGCCCAACGCCGTGTGGCACGAGGGCGACGGCCGTGGCGTTTGGCAGCTGCCCTGCGACATCGCGCTGCCCTGCGCTCGCGAGAACACGCTGCTGCTCGAGGACGCCCAGGCGCTCGTCGCCAACGGTTGCAAGGTGGTCGGCGAGGGCGCGAACATGCCCACGACCATCGAGGCCACAACCTACTTCCAGGAGAACGGTGTTGCCTTTATGCCCGGTAAGGCTGCCAACGCCGGCGGCGTGCTCGTGTCCGGCCTGGAGATGAGCCAGAACGCCGAGCACCTGTCCTGGACCTTCGAGGAGGTCGACGGCAAGCTCGAGCAGCTCATGCGCGGCATGTTCCACAACGTGGACGACACCGCCAAGGAGTATGGCCAGGAGGGTAACTTTGTCATGGGCGCCAACATCGCCGGCTTCCTGAAGGTCGCCGACGCCATGCTCGCCCAGGGCGTCTGCTAAATCTTCGCTCGACATAGCATGTGATAAGGCTCCCAGCTATCCGGCTGGGAGCCTTTTTTGATCCGCATGCGACGGAGGAAAACGGATCATTTCCCTCGGCCCTCTGCCGGCCGCCCCTTAAGTTGCGGTGAAATACGGACTGTTGGGCGCCCTAAGCCCGACAAACAGTCCGTATTTCACCGCAAGTTATGGATGGGAGGGAGGTTTTTGTGCTGTGGAAGGTCGCGGCCCTTCGTTTGGTACACTTAAAAGTACTGGACAAGTGAAGAGATGGGGGAGAACGTGCTCAAGTTCGGTACCTACGTCCGTGTTGGAAACGCGGCCGAAGCCTATGAGCTCTTACAGAAGAACCGTAACAACAAGATTGTGGGCGGCGGCATCTGGATGCGCCTGGGTTCGCGTCGCGTGGCGACGGCGATTGACCTTTCGGCCTGTGGACTCGATCAGATCGAGGAGACCGAGACCGAGTTTCGCATCGGCGCCATGTGTACCCTGCGCCAGCTCGAGCGCCATGCCGAGCTTAACGCGCTTGTCAACCATGTCTTTGAGTTCGCCGTCCACGATATCGTGGGCGTGCAGCTGCGCAATACCGCCACGGTGGGCGGTAGCATTTACGGTCGCTTTGGCTTCTCGGACGTTCTCTCCGCCTTCCTCGCGCTCGATTCGTATGTTGAGCTGACGGGTGCCGGCCGCCTGCCGCTCGCCGAGTTCGTGCGGATGGGCTACGTGCGTGACGTGATCGAGCACGTGGTGGTCGTTAAGCACGATTACCGTGCCAGCTATGAGGCCGTGCGCAAGGCCGCGACCGACTTCCCCTCGCTCAACGTCACCGCTGCTTGGTGGGACAACTCCTGGCACGTCACCGTGGGCGCCCGTCCGCTGCGCGCGACCCTGCTGCAGGGCGAGGCATGTGGCCTTACCGCCGAGCAGCCTTCCGAGGACGAGCTGCGCGCCCTTGCCGCATCCGTGCGTGCCCTGAGCTACGGCACCAACCTGTGGGGCTCGGCCGACTACCGCCGTCGCATCTCGGCTCCGCTGGCGATTCAGGCTGTGCGCCGCGCCGCCGGCATCGAGCTTTCGGCCGCGCTTGCCCGCGAGCTCGAGACCGTGCAAGTGCCCAAGTTTGCCACGGACGAGTATTCCTGCCGCCGCGTGCCCGGCGTCGATTCTAGCGAGGTGCGCTAATGGCTGCCAAACTCATCGATCTCTCCTTTACGCTCAACGGCCGCAAGGTCAAGGTTCAGATTGCCCCCGACACCATGCTCTTTGCGCTTTTGCGCGAGCAGGGCTGTGCGTCGGTGCGTTGCGCCTGCGAAACCACCAACTGCGGCTTGTGCACGGTGTGGCTTGACGGCGACCCGGTGCTGAGCTGCTCGGTTCCCGCCGCCCGTGTTGAGGGCCACACCATTACCACGCTCGAGGGCCTCAAGGCCGAGTCCGAGGCGCTTGCCCGCGCAATGGCTGCCGAAGGCGCCGAGCAGTGCGGTTTTTGCGCCCCCGGACTCATCATGAACGTGCTGGCGCTTGCCCGCGCCGCCAAGGAGGACCCGAGCCTCGTCGCCACGCGTGAGGAGCTCTCGCGCCAGCTCGCCGGCAACCTTTGCCGCTGCAGCGGCTACGAGAGCCAGCTGCGTGCCATCGTGCGCTTCCTCAACGAGTCCGGCGTGCAGGTGGGCTTTGAGATGCCCGAGCTGCCGGTCAACGACACCAGCTGCGACGGTGTCTCCTACAAGCAAATCACCCACAAGCAGCCCAAGAAGGACTCGAAGGCCCTGCTCGAGGGGCGTCCCGTCTACACGGGCGACCTGGTGCCCGCCGGCGCCCTGATTGTCAAGCTCAAGCGCAGCCCGTATGCGCGCGCCAAGATCCGCTCCATCGATACATCGCGCGCCCTGAAGGTGCCCGGCGTGGTGGGCGTCTACACCTACGAGGACGTGCCCCAGCGCCGCTTTACCATTGCCGGCCAGAGCTATCCGCAGCCGAGTCCCTACGACCGCCTGATCCTCGAGAACCTCGTGCGCTATCAAAACGAGGAAGTGGCGATCGTCGCCGCCGAGACCGAGGAGGCCGCCGACAAGGCGCTCAAGCTCATCAAGGTCGACTACGAGGTGCTCGAGCCCCTGCTCGACTTTACCCAGGCGCTCGATAACGACATCGTAGTCCACCCCGAGGGCGACGTGACCTTTATGTTCCCGCAGGGCGGCGACGTCGCTCGCAACCTGGTGTGCAGCGGTACCAGCGATTTTGGCGACTTGGACGAGGCGTTCGCCCAAAGCGACATCGTCTTTGAGCGCACCTACACCAGCCAGGCCACGCAGACCGCGCCCATGGAAACCTTCCGCGCCTTCGCGACGACCGACGCGTTTGGGCGCATCTCTGTGACCACCTCTACACAGGTGCCCTTCCACGTGCGCCGCATGGTCGCGCAGTCGCTCGACATTCCGCAGTCGCAGGTGCAGGTCATTAAGCCGCGCATCGGCGGCGGCTTTGGCTCCAAGCAGACGGGCTGCTGCGAGATCTTCGTGGCGTTTGTCACCCAGCAAACCGGCCGTCCGAGCTACTGCTGCTACACCCGCGAGGAGACCATCACTGCGGGCAACTCGCGCCACCAGATGCAGATGACCGTTAAGCTTGGCGCCATGAACGATGGCACCATCACGGCCATCGATCTGCATACGCTGTCCAACGCCGGTGCTTATGGCGAGCACGCTACCACGACGATCGGCCTTTCGGGCCACAAGAGCCTGCCCATCTACAACCATGTGAAGGCAAGCCGCTTTAGCTGGGACGCCGTCTACACCAACACCAACCGCGGCGGCGCGTATCGCGGCTACGGTGCCACCCAGGGCCAGTTTGCCGTGGAGAGCGCCGTCAACGAGCTCGCCGACATGCTGCACATGGATCCCGCCGACCTGCGCCTTAAGAACATCGTGCGCGAGGGCGAGATCATGCCGCAGTACTACAACGAGAAACTCAACGCCTGCGCGCTCGACCGCTGCCTGCTGCGCGCAATGGACATGATCGGCTGGCGCGACAAGCCGCTGGCCGTTGACCTGGGCGATCGCGTGCGTGCTCTGGGCTGCGCGCTCACCATGCAGGGATCGGGCATTTCCAACGTGGATATCGCCGGCATCGACATGCGCCTGGAAGAGGATGGATTCATTACCATCGGCACCGGCGCCACCGATAACGGCATGGGCGTCGACACGATCCTGGCGCAGATTGCCGCCGAGGAGCTGGGCGTTGAGAGCTCGCTTATCGTGGTGCGCGGCGTGGACACCGATGTGTCGCCGTTCGATGCCGGCTCGTACGCGAGCTCGGGCACGTACGTGACGGGCCTTGCCGCCAAGAACGCCGCGACCGAGCTGCGCGAGAAGATTTGCACCAAGGCTGCCCAGATGTGGGACGTTGACGCCGCCGATGTGGTCTTTGATGGCCAGTACGTGCGTCTGTCCGACGAGCGTGCCGCGCGCGAGCAGAATCGCTACCTCACGCTGCGCGACTTTGCCAACCTGTGCGTCAAGAACATCGCGGGCGGCGACGCGCTCACCTCGCACGCCTCTGCCTGCCTGCCCGTTTCGCCTCCGCCGTTTATGGCCGGCATTGCCGAGGTCGAGGTCGACAAGGCTACCGGCAAGGTGACTGTGGTGGACTATGCGGCGGCCGTGGACTGCGGCACCGTGATCAACGAGGCGCTCGCGCGCGTCCAGGCTGAGGGCGGCATTGCCCAGGGCATCGGCCATGCGCTCTACGAGATCGTCGAGCACGACGACCGCGGCCGTCTGCGCACCGGCAACTTTATGAGCTACAAGCTACCCACGCGCCTGGATATCGGCAGCATACGCGTGGCCTTTGAGCCGAGCTACGAGCCGACGGGTCCGTTTGGTGCCAAGTCGATCGGCGAGGTCGTCATCAACACGCCGCTCGCCGCCGTGGCCTCGGCCGTGGCACACGCCACCGGCCACCAGGTGCGCTCGCTGCCGATCACGCCCGAGAAGGCCCTGCTGGGGGAGTAGCGGGTCAGCGTACAAGTCGCAATTGGCGGGGCGGGGCAACTCGCCCCGCCTTTTGCACTCGTGGTGAGGTCGTGAGCCTGTAAAAGGTGTGCGTGCGCTTGCCGTTCGTATCTGCTATCATTCCTAGTCTGTGCGCTCATGCGGGCGTGGCGGAATTGGTAGACGCGCCAGATTTAGGTTCTGGTGGGATTCCCGTGAAGGTTCGAGTCCTTTCGCCCGCACCAACGCACCCGCGTCGGCTTATGCCCTCGCGACGCTTGTTGCATAAAGGTACCAGCACCTCAGATAAGCTGGGCAGTATGAGGAGGAACGTGTTGAACATCACCGCTTCTGACGTCAAGGACGCCAAGCTCACCGCTACGGTCACCATCCCGGCCGCCGACGTCGACGCCGCGATCAAGAAGGCCTACAAGGAGACCGCCAAGAAGTACCGCTTCCCGGGCTTCCGCGCCGGTAAGGCCCCCCGTCCGGTCATCGACTCCGCTCTTGGCGCCGAGGCTACCCTCGCTCAGGCCACCAACGACCTGATCGCCGCCAACGAGCCCGCCGTCCTCAACGAGCTGGACATCGTCCCCACCAAGAATGGTGACTACAAGGACCTCGACCTCGCCAAGGATCACGAGGATTACACCTACACCGTCGAGTTCTCCCTGCGTCCTGCTGCCGAGCTCTCCTCCTTCGACGCCGTCGAGATTGAGATGCCCCCTGCGGAGGTCACCGAGTCCGAGATCAACAACCAGGTCGAGATGCTCCTCAACTACCGTGCCACCTTCGAGGACGTCGAGGGTCGCGCCGTCGAGGCCGAGGACTACGTCACCGTCGACCTCAAGGCCGTCGAGAACGCCGACAACTTTGCCGCCGAGGGCCGCATGCTCATCGCCGGTAGCGACAGCAACCCCAAGGAGTTCAACGAGGCCCTGATCGGCGCCAACGTTGACGACGTCAAGACCATCACTTGGACCGACGAGGTCGAGGAGGGCGAGGAGGCCGAGACCCACACCGTCGAGGTCACCGTCAAGGGCATCAAGGTCCGCAACACCCCCGAGCTCACTGACGAGCTCGTCAAGTCCGACTTTGGCTTTGACAGCATCGACGCTATGCGCGACGCCATCAAGATCGAGATCGAGCAGGACAAGGCTTCCCGCCTCCCGGCCGAGAAGGAGAACCGTTGCGTCTCCGCTCTCGCCGAGCGCCTGCAGCTCGAGGAGATGGACGCCGACTACGAGCAGTCCGTCTTTGAGGAGCTTGGCCAGAACTTCCTGTCCAACCTCGCTGCCCGCGGCATGACGCTGGACACCTGGCTGCCCGCTTCCGGCCTGACCATGGAGCAGTTCATCGGCGACCTGCACAAGCAGGCCAACGACGTTGCCCGTGAGTCCCTGGCTCTCGACGCCCTCGCTCGTGAGCTCAAGATCGAGGTCACCGAGGACGACATCAACGCCGAGTTCGAGAAGGCCGGCGTCAAGGACGTCGAGGCTTCCAAGGCCGAGTTCATCGCCGATGGCCGCATGCCTGCCGTCCGCGAGTCCATCCGTCGCTCCAAGGCTGTCGACCACCTGGTCGAGAACGCCAAGGTGACCGAGGTCGACGAGACCGCCAAGGACGCCGAGTAATTCTCGCCACCTTGCCCGCGAGCGCATGCGTGTGCCCGTGATGGGGTAAAGTTATACACCGGTTATCCGGTTGCTTCGTACGGTGCCAGCCAATGCATAGCATGCGGGCACCGTACGTTTATCTAGAACCAATTTGGTCCGTTAGAGAGAAATGGAGATGCGTATGATCGCTAAGTTCGATTCCGCCCTCGTGCCATACGTTATCGAGCAGACGCCGCGCGGCGAGCGCAGCTACGATATCTATTCGCGCCTGCTCAACGACCGCATCATCTTTTTGGGCGAGGAGATCAACTCCGTCAGCGCCAACCTGGTCGTTGCCCAGCTGCTGCATCTTGAGAGCCAGGATGCCGAGAAGGATATCTCGCTCTACATCAATTCGCCCGGTGGCGAGGTCTACTCCGGCCTGGCGATTCTGGACACTATGAACTTCATCAAGCCGCAGGTCTCCACCATTTGCGTGGGTATGGCCGCGTCTATGGCCGCCGTGCTGCTTTCGGCCGGCGCCAAGGGTAAGCGCTTCTGCCTGCCGCACTCCAAGGTTATGATTCACCAGCCCAGCGGCGGTGCCCAAGGCCAGCAGACCGAGATCGAGATCGTGGCCGAGGAGATCAAGAAGACTCGTCGCGAGCTCAACCAGATCCTGTCCGACGCCTCGGGCCAGCCCATCGAGAAGGTCCAGGCCGATACCGAGCGCGACAACTACCTGACCGCTGCCGAGGCCCTCGACTACGGCCTGATCGACCGCATCGTCACCTCGCGCGACCTCGCCGCGAAGGACGCCTAGGATGGCCGGTAACATGCAGGACAATTTCGACGAGAACGGCAACCCCATCCGCTGCTCCTTCTGCGGAAAAGAGCAGGGGCAGGTTCGCCGCCTTGTAAAGGGTCCGACCAACATCTTTATCTGCGATGAGTGCGTTGCCGCCTGCTCTGAGATCTTGGAGGAGTCGCTGGCTTCGGACTTTATGGACGCCGCCCGCAACGGCAAGCTGCCGGGCTTCCTCAACGATCACGGCCAGGCTGCGTCCCAGCCTGCTATGGATCCCGAGGCCGAGGGCTTTGAGCTCGAGGACGATGCCCGCCAGGTCATTACGCATGTGCCGACGCCGCACGAGATCTATGCCGAGCTTTCGGCCTATGTCATGGGCCAGGAAGACGCCAAGCGCGCCATGTCGGTTGCCGTGTACAACCACTACCGCCGCGTGATCGAGGGTGGCGCCGCGCTTTCGGCCTTTGACGACGGCTTGGACTCGCAGCTCGACAATGATATGGACGAGGTGGAGCTCGCCAAGTCCAACATTTTGCTGCTCGGTCCCACCGGTACCGGTAAGACCCTGCTCGCCCAGACGCTCGCGCGCATCCTCGAGGTGCCGTTTGCCATCGCCGACGCAACCGCGCTCACCGAGGCCGGATACGTGGGCGAGGATGTGGAGAACATCCTGCTCAAGCTCATCAACGCCGCCGATGGCGATATCGAGCGCGCGCAGGTTGGCATTATCTACGTGGACGAGATCGACAAGATTGCCCGCAAGGCCGAGAACCTCTCCATTACCCGCGACGTTTCGGGCGAAGGCGTTCAGCAGGCGCTGCTTAAGATCCTTGAGGGCACGGTGGCAAGCGTTCCGCCCACCGGTGGCCGTAAGCATCCCCAGCAGGAGCTGCTGCAGATCGACACGACCAACATCCTGTTTATCTGCGGCGGTGCCTTTGTGGGTCTGGACAAGATCATCGCCGATCGCGTGGGCAACAAGGGCGTAGGCTTTAACTCCGAGATCGCCGGCCCCACCTCGGTCGACGAGAACGACCTGCTGCGCCAGGTGCTCCCGCAGGACCTCAACGCCTTTGGTATGATCCCCGAGTTTGTGGGACGTACGCCCGTCGTCACCCAGACGCAGGCGCTCGACGAGGACGACCTGGTGTCGATCCTGACCGAGCCCAAGAACGCCGTGGTGCGTCAGTACCGCAAAATGTTCCAGCTTGAGGACGTTGAGCTTGAGTTTGAGGACGCTGCCCTGCACGAGATCGCCCGCATGGCGCTTGCCCGTAAGACCGGCGCCCGCGGCTTGCGCTCCATCTGCGAGGACGTGCTGCAGCAGACGATGTTCGACCTGCCCAGCGAGGAGGGTGTTTCCAAGGTCATCGTGACCGAAGCCTCCGTAAAGGGCGAAGAACAGCCCCAACGCATCTACGGTTAAAACCTGTCAAAACGTTTTTGTCGATAGCCTCTGACCACCTGCGGTCGGAGGCTATTTTATATATGCGCAATAACCCCAACTACCTATGCTATTCTGTGTGTTTGTTTAAGCCTCAGCGAAGTCAATTCAGACTGAAGTAATCGATACCTAAGGGGAGGAATGTAGGCCCGATTTTCGCAGATTCCGCACGAGCCGAAGACCACGTAATGTGGTCTTCGAGCGAGCCCAGGACCTGACCGAGCGAAAATCGGGCCTACATTCCTCCCCGGCGGGACAGGGAGAGATATATGGAAGAGATGCCCAAGAACTACGATCCGTCGACCAACGAGCCGGCGATCCTGCAGAAGTGGCTCGACGGCGGCTACTACAAGCGCCGTGAGGGCGTGGGCGACTGCACCGTCACCATTCCGCCTCCCAACGTAACCGGCAAGCTCCACATGGGCCACGCCACCGACGACTCCATCCAGGACGCCATCATCCGTATGGCTCGCATGCGCGGCAAGTCCACGCGCTGGGTGCTCGGCACCGACCACGCCGGTATCGCCACGCAGACCAAGGTCGACAAGAAGCTCAAGAGCGAGGGCATCAGCCGCCTGGAGATCGGCCGCGACAAGTTTGTCGACGCCTGCTGGGATTGGACCCACGAGTACGGCGGCATCATCGTCGAGCAGATCAAGCGTATGGGCTGCTCCGTCGACTTCGATAACGAGCGCTTCACCATGGACGAGGACTACGCCCAGGCCGTGCGCAAGGTGTTCTGTGACTGGTACCACGACGGCCTGATCTACCGCGGCAAGCGCATCGTCAACTGGTGCCCCAACTGCACCACCGCCATCTCGGACGACGAGGCCGAGTACAAGGATGAGAAGGGCCATCTGTGGCACCTGCGCTACCCGCTGACCGAGCCGGTCAACGGCCAGGACTACATCGTCGTCGCCACCACGCGCCCCGAGACCATGCTCGGCGACACGGGCGTCGCCGTCTCCCCGAAGGACCCCGAGAAGGCCGCCTTTGTGGGTAAGACCGTCAAGCTCCCCATCGTCGACCGCGAGATCCCTATCTTTGAGGATTGGCACGTTGACGCCAACTTTGGCTCCGGCTTCGTTAAGGTCACCCCGGCCCACGACCCCAACGATTACGCCATGGGTCAGGCCCACGACCTGCCGCAGATTAACATCTTCGACGAGCACGCGGTGGTCGTCGAGGGCTACGGCGAGTTTACCGGTATGAACCGCGACGAGTGCCGCGAGGCCGTCATCAAGTGGTTCGAGGAGCACGACCTGCTCGATCACGTCGAGGACCTCGACCACTCCGTCATGCACTGCTACCGTTGCGACTCCGCGCTGGAGCCGTGGCTTTCCGAGCAGTGGTTTGTGGCTGTCGACAAGCTCAAGGGGCCGGCGCTCGACGCCGTCAACTCCGGCAAGGTCACCTTCCACCCCGCGCGCTGGACGCAGACCTACACCACCTGGATGGAGAACCTCAAGGATTGGTGCATCAGCCGCCAGCTGTGGTGGGGCCACCGCATCCCCGTGTTCTACTGCGAGGACTGCGGCTGGGAGGATGCCCTTACCGAGGACACCGACGTGTGCCCCAAGTGCGGCGGGCATCACGTGCATCAGGACGAGAACGTGCTGGACACCTGGTTTAGCTCGCAGCTGTGGACCTTTGCCACGCAGGGCTGGCCGCAAAAGCCGGAGCTGCTCGAGGGTCATCACCCCACGACGGCGCTTGTCACCGCGCGCGACATCATCGCGTTGTGGGTCGCCCGCATGGTCATGAGCTCGCTGTACTTCCTGGACGAGGTGCCGTTTAAGGACGTCGTCATCTACCCGACGATCCTTGCCAAGGACGGCAGCCGCATGTCCAAGTCCAAGGGCAACGGCGTTGACCCCATGGACCTCATCGGCATGTACGGCGCCGATGCTATGCGCTACAACTTGCTCACGCTGTGCACCAACAACCAGGACGTCAAGTTTGACGCGAACATCGACAAGAAGACCAAGAAGCTTATCGACAGCCCGCGTACCGAGCAGGCCAAGTCGTTTGTGACCAAGATCTGGAACGCCAGCCGCTTCCTGCTCATGAACATGGAGGGCTATACGCCCGGCGAGCCCGTCGTGGAGACGCCGGCAGACGCCTGGATGTTCAGCCGTCTGGCCAAGGCCGTGAAGATGGTCACCGAGGGCATCGAGAACTACACCTTTGGCGACATGGCCCGCGGCGTGCAGCAGTTCTTCTGGAATGAGGTCTGCGACTGGTACGTCGAGGTCACCAAGGCCCGCCTGAAGGGCGAGGGCCGTCTGCAGGCGCAGCGCAACCTGATCTTTGTGCTCGATACCTCCATTCGCCTGATGCACCCGCTTATGCCGTTTGTCACCGAGAAAATCTGGGACAACATGCCGGCGAGCGTGCTCGACCTGGACGCCGAGGGCAACGTGGACCGCGCCGAGGCACTTATGATTGCCAAGTGGCCCGAGCCCGCCGACTACGCCAAGTATGTCGACGAGGACGCCGAGCGCGCGTTTGAGCTGTGCCGCGCCGTCGTGTCTGCCGCCCGCGCCACCCGTTCGCGTTATCGCTTGAGCCCCAAGGCCGAGCTCGACGTGGTCGTGCGTGCCGGTGTCGAGGACATCGAGAAGCTCGAGAGCCTGCGCTCCACGATTGAGCCGCTGGCAAACACGGCTTCGCTGGTCATGGGTACCGACGTTGAGAAGCCGGCTGCGAGCATCGCCGTTGTTGACAGCGGCGTCGAGGTCTTTGTGGTGCTCGAGGGCAAGGTTGACCTTTCGGCCGAGAAGGCACGCCTGGAGAAGGAGATTGCCGCGGCCCAGAAGGAGCTCGCCGGCTGCGAGAAGACACTGGCCAACGAGGGCTTTGTGGCCAAGGCCGCGCCCGCCGTGGTCCAGAAGAAGAGGGACCGTGCAGCTGAGCTCAAGGAGATCCTGACGGCACTGACTGCTCAGGTTGCTGACTTCTCGTAGGCGTAACTGGGGGACGCGGTTTGGGGCATTGCTCGCTACTGCGAACAGTCCTGCTCGCACGAAGGCCACATTAAGTGGCCTTCGGCTCGTGCGGAACTTGTATCGAGCAAAGCCCCAAACCGCTCCCATGGCGGTTACGTGGTTGTTTGTAACTGGTGGGTTAGGGCCACTTGGTTGTGGCCTTGTTCTCGCTGCAAAGCGGTGTTTGGCTGATATTTTGAATGGAAGGGGCTCGTTGTTGATTCGGGCCTCTTTTTATGTTGAGGGGACTTTGGGTTATGGCTAAGCGTTCTGGGTCGTATTCTGTGCCGTTCTCGTTTGAGTTGCTTTCGTTTGATGAGGCTGTTGGGCTGGCTGCTGATACGGGGCGGATTTCTGGGGATGCTGGTCCTCTGCTCGAGACGGTTGTTGATATGCTCGACGAGCTGGGACGTCCGGATGAGTATTTTGATTGCATTCAGGTTGCCGGTACCAATGGCAAGACTTCGACCACGCGTTTTTCAGCTGCTATCCTTCGCGGCGAGGGGCTCAAGACCGCGCTGTATACGTCGCCGCAGCTGGTGCGCTATCCCGAGCGCATGGAAGTCGATGGACGCGTCGTGAGCGATGAGGCGTTTGCCCGTGGCGTTTCTGCCGCTGTTGAGGCGGGACGTCGCGTGAATGCGCACCGTGTGGCGGCGGGGGAGCGTGCCTATACCATCACGCCGTTTGATCTGCTGACGGCTGCCGCACTGGTGGTGTTTGCCGAGGCCGCGGTGGATGTTGCCGTGCTCGAGGTTGGCATGGGTGGGCGTTGGGACGCCACAAGCGCGACCGATCCCGTCGCCGTTGCCATTACGGGCATTGGGCTCGATCACACACGTATTTTGGGTGACACGCTCGAGGCCATTGCGGGGGAGAAGGCTGCGGTTATCAAACCCGGGCGCTTGGTTGTTTTGGGCGAGGGTACGCATGAGGCGAGTGTTCAGCGCGTGATGGATGCCCGTTGCCGCGAGTGCGGCATCGTGCCGCTCGTGGTGAGCCACGCCACGACTAAGGTGCCGGCGCATGTGGGCGACACGGTTGAGTTTAGCTGCACCACGCCGCGTGCGATCTATACGTCGAGCATGGTCAAGCCGGCCTATCAGCCGCAGAATGCCGCGTGCGCGATTATGCTTTGCGAGGGGTATCTGGGTCGCGAGCTCGACCACGAGGCACTGGATGCTTCGCTTATGGGCTGCCCCACACCGGGTCGTTTTGACGTGCTGGGGACTGATCCGCTCAAGCTGATCGATGCCTGCCATAACCCTCAGAGCTGCGAGAACTTTGTGAGTGCACTGGATGAGATCGATCCGTGCGTGGAGAATCGCCCCACACTGCTGTGCGCCGCGCTGGCCGATAAGGACGTGGCGGGCATCGTCGACGTGTTGATTCCGGCCTTCCCGCGCGTGGTCGTGACCCAGACCGATTCCGACCGCGCCCTGCCGGCGGAGGAGCTCGCCGCACTTGTGGACGCCAACAAGCTTGTCGGTGTGTACCCCAGCGTGCCCGAGGCCCTTGCGGCCCTCGATGCCGCAGGCGAGTCCTTCGTTGCCGCCGGCACCATCACCCTAGCCGGCGAAGTAGCGGGCCTGTTGCGTTAACCCGTCCCCTCATCAGTTGCGGTGAAATAGGGACTGTTTTACAAGCCAGGAGCCCCAAACAGTCCGTATATCACCGCAACTCAAATTAGCTGCCCTTGGGCGCCCGTTTACGAAATCTTTTATGCCGCTTAACCTGTGGCATATTGCAAACCTCCATTGGCGAAGGATACGCTCAACTTAACTTGCCAATCGGACCTGTGCTGTTTGGTCCGTTGAGCGTGTCGGGAGGAAACATGAACAGAAGGCATGTCAACGCGGCAATTACCGCGGGTCTGGCTCTGACGATGACGGTCGGCTCGGTGCCGCCGCAGGCGTTCGCCGAGATGATGCAGGGTGATACTACCCAAGTCGTTGCCGAGCAAAGCGATGCGACGGGTGCGGCTGCCGCGTCTGCGGACACCGGTCAGGCAACCTCGCAAGACCAGAGTGAAGACAAGATCGCCTCTTTTGCCAGCCTGAACGAGCTACATGTTGCTGAGGGTTCCGACGCCACGCTGCCCCAGACTGTAACGGCAACCTACGAGAGCGGTACCACCAAGCAGGAAAACGTCACCTGGAAGTTGAACGGCGCTGATGCTCCGGCAACTCTTGCGCAGCTGCCTGCCGGCTCGTATGAGTTTGAGGGTACCGTCGACGGTACCACGTAGACGGTCAAGCAGCGCGTGGTTGTCGAAGCTGTTACGGCGGACCCGGCAGTGGTAGATCCGGCGGCAGTAAACGCCCCCGATGCCACAAAGACGAGCAACGAAAGCGGCGTTACCGTTGAGTCGATCGACGCCAACCCGATTGTGGAAAAATACGTCGGCGCGGATTACTACGGCCAAACATCGTACGTAAAGGTAAAGCTTTCGGATGGCACCGAGACCTCGGCTTATGTTAATTGGGACGAAAAGTCGCAGGCGGCATTTGATACGGTGACAGAAGAATCCGAAGTTCCCATCACCGGCCAGATTGACGGTGTCAGCGTGAACGGCAATTGGATTACGCTCGCGGAGCCGTACAAAGTGAGTGGTGTGCTCAAGGTGTACGTTCCCCGTTCAACCAGTAATGGCTCATGGGTATGGACTGCAGCTGGTATTGCTCCCGCGCTTCCGTCCAGCATTTCGGTCAATTATTCAAATGGTCAATCTTATACATGCCCTGTTGAGTGGAATGAGATCTCGGCTGATCAGTACCAAAAGGAAGGAACCTTTGTTGTCGAGGGACATTTGAAGAGCTATCCCTCTATGCTCGCACAGTGCACGGTCGCAGTCCGCTCTGTTAAGAGCGTCCAGACCGAGTTGACGTGTACGACCCTAACTGGTGAGGTCCCGTCTCTGCCGTATTCTGCTTCGGTTGTCTTTGATAGCGGGGTCACCGAGCAGATCCCGGTGTCTTGGGATTCTTTCGACGCGTCGCTTTACTCTAAGGTGGGCTCGTTTACGGTTAAAGGTAAACTAAACGGTTTTGATTACCGTGAGGTTACCTGCACCGTTACCGTCAAAGATCCTAAGGACGTACTCGATCTTAATTCTCTGAGGTTCGAGCGCGTGGTCGGCGACATTTCTCCTCTTAGCACGTATGTCTATTTCCCGTTTACGCAGTCAAATAACACTACATACACCCAAGGTTATCAGGTTAACTGGGACAACGCCGACGTGTCTCAATTCCAAAAGGCAGGCACCTATACGGTCACGGGCACGCTTGTGACATATAACGAATCTTCAGCCGCTAATGGCCTAAAGGTAACTGCTCAGGTCGAGGTCAAAGAAGTTGCCTCTATCGACGCTCTTGCTCCCGTTAACACGCCCGTCGGCGTACGTCCTACAACGGGCGGCGGTCTTCCCTACAGCGTTGAGGTTGCATTCACCGACGGTACAAAGAAGCAGTGCAACATTGCGTGGGACCCTATTTTGGACACGCAGGTGGCAAGCGAGGGGTCGTTTAAGCTTTCCGGTTCGCTGTCGTATTGGACCAATACCTCATCTTCATCGTTTACTCAGGTGGAGCTGGGTGACAGCAACCGAGTCACGGCGACCATCTCCGTCCGCGCCCTGCAGATGCCTTCCTCGACATCGACAAGCACGCTTATCGGTTGCCAGCCCAATATGCCGGGTTCAATCGAGGCCACGATGTGGAATGGCTCGCGAGGCAATTTCCCCGTTCAGTGGTCGACGATTAGTCAGGACGCCCTAAAGAACCTTGGCCGGATTACGGTTAGCGGATACTTTACCGGCTCTAACATTCCGGTTACGGCGACGGTCAACGTCTGCGATCTCGAGGACAGCAACATCGGCAAGATCGCTTATGTTCCCGGCGTCGGACTTCTGGCTCCGCGCTATATGTCCGACCTGTATTTATCGGACGGCAGCTCCTTCTATCCTAGGTATTCCTCGGGGCAACCTTATAGCTGGGATGAGTTCCCTCAAGAGCTGCTGGACGGCAAGCCGGGTGAGTACGAAATTACCGGCACCGTCATCGGCTCGCTGGCGAAGGTCCACGCGATCGCGGTGTGCAGCGAGGTCAAGGGCGTCAATAACTATAGCGAGAATGGCGTGACGCTTGGGCAGTCGTACGAGGACTGGCGCGTTATTTACCCTGGTGAAGAGCTCAATCTTGATTACTTCTTCGTTTCCGGAGTATTGCAGGATGGAACGACTTTTGACAGTCTCGGTGTCAACTGGGACACTTACGATAGGTGTCCCCAGAAGGACTGCACCATTACCGGAACGGTCGCCGGAACGAATATCCCCGTGAAGGTCCACGTCATCGTGACTAAAAACTGGGAGGCTCAGCCGCAAACCCTTACGGTGCTCAAGGGCAGCGACGGTACCGCTATGCTTCCCAGCTATGTCGATCTTGTCAGTCCTGATGCGGTCGAGCATCCGGATTATTCGCATAAATATGCCGAGGCCAAGTGGAACACGAAGGGCTTCGATTGGACCCAGGGCGGCGTGGTTCGCGGCACTGCAACAATTAGCTTTAATGCAGGGTACGGCATGCAGACTGTCGACGTTCCGATTACTGCCACCGTTAAGATCGCGAGTAAGGCAACCTCGGTTCAGGGCGGAACCATATGGACCGTCCCCGGCACCAAGCCGATGCTGCCGGAATACCTTGAGGTTCGATACGACAACGATGTGTCTTCTGAGCCCCAGCGTGAAAAGGTCACATGGGACCGTGTCTCCGAAGACGCGTATGCCAAGGACGGTTCGTTTAAGGTGAAGGGCAAGCTCCAAGGTGGTGCCGAGGCGACAATCACTGTTGACGTCTGTTCCGTCACCTCCGTTGCCGTTCCTGAGCGCATTAATACGGCCAGCGGTGTTTTCCCCGAGCTGCCGTGGAATGTCTCGGTTGCCACGAGTGATGGCAAAACTCATAATGCCCAGGTTCAATGGGATTACGTTCGTCCCTCGGTTTATACCGGAGAGCCGGGTCAGGTCACGACAGTGTCTGGCACGCTGTTCGCAAGCGGCCTCGACGGATACGGTGACGGCACCAACACCGGTCTCACTGTTCAGACCAAGATCGTTATCCAAGGCGTTGAGAAGGCAATCGATAACGGCGAGACCGCAGTGACCACCAAGGCCGGTACCGCTCCGACCATGCCGTCCAAGATGGCGGTCGAGATGAGCGACGGCTCCGTTTCGACGGCGGCTATTGATTGGGACCCGATTTCGCCCGAGAAGTACGAGCAGCCTGGCACGTTCTATGCGACGGGCCACGTGGTCGGCTTTGACGCCGCTGCTGTTATGGCGCTGCTTGACGATGACGGCCAAAAGGTCGGCGTTGATGAGAACGGCAACGTTACTGCTAAGGTGACGGTTGCCGACAAGAAGGCGAAGAAGGTGGCGCTGCAGCCCGAGGCCGTTGTGGTCAACACCACGGTCGGATCGATGCTGGAGCTGCCCGATGCCGTGTCCGTATATTACTCGGATGGCTCAGCGCGGGATACTCGGGGCAGTTTAGGCGGCATCGAGATTGAAAAGTGGACCGACACCGACGGCATCGACCTCTCCAAGCCGCTCGCCAAGAAGGGTACGTACAAACTCGTCGGTAAGCTCAAGGATGTCGACAACGTCAACGCCATCGTGTACGTCAACGTCTCCGAGGCGCCGCGAACCATCACCAAGCTCGAGGCCAAGTCGTTTAGCGTTGCCAAGGGCACGTCCAAGCAGGATCTGTACGCGCAGATGCCCAAGCAGGTCGTGGCGACTTACTCCGATGGCTCGACCGATCTGCTCGACATTGACGTGTGGGATCTTTCTAACGTCACGGACGAGCTGCTCAACGGAACCGGAACCGTGAAGATCACGGGTACGGTTAAGCTCAACGGCGCCAAGGTGACCTGCAATGTGACCGTGGTGGATCAGAAGGCCCAGACGCCCGACTACGTCGAGCCGATCGATGTTATTGAGATTGCGGACAATGCCAAGGTCAGCGACCTTATGGATAAACTGCCGTCCAAGGTGACGGTGGTCATGAAGGATGGCAAGACCAAGAACGAGACGCCCGTTAAGTGGTCTCAGGTCGACAGCCTGGGCCGTGCCGGCACCGAGTTTGAGGTCACGGGTCTAACGGACAACGGTATGACCGTAAAGGTGAAGGTCAAGGTGATGGCGCATATTGTCGACATCGATGTCGCTGAAGACATTGTGGTCGTGCGCGGCACCAAGGCGGACGACGTTTTGGCCAAGCTACCCGCTACGGTCACGGCGATTTACTCGGATGATACCGAGTCCGATGTCGAGGTGAAGTGGGACACCAAGGGTCTCTCCGACAAGGACTTTGCCAAGGAGGGCGAGGTCACGGTCAAGGGCAAGGTTGCCGGTACCGATCAAAAGGCAGAGTGTACGATTACGGTCGTGAAGAGCGATGCCGAGATTCCGGCGTCCGTTGAGCCTATTGCCGGAATTTCCGTTCCCGAGGGCGCGTCTGCCGATGCGGTGCGCGAGGCACTCAAGGGCGTGAAGGCGACCGTTCGCATGAAGGACGGCAAGACGACGGCGGAGTCCGTGATTACATGGACTGAGGTTCCTGCCGCGGCCGACACGTACGGCAACAGCGTCGTCGCCAAGGGCGTGACGGTGAACGGTAACCTGCCTGTCGAGGTCATTGTTACCTCCACGACGACGATCAACAAGGTTGCCGAGGTGCCGCAGATCACGGTTGAGCGCGATGCCAAGGCCGATACCGTGACGGGGCAGCTGCCCAAGAAGGTCACCGTGACCTATTCCGATGGTCACACAGACGAGGCCGCGGTCACGTGGAATACGGATGGCCTGGACAAGCATCTTGCCGCCGTTGGCGAGTACACGATCGAGGGCTCCGTTGAGGGCGCGACGCTCAAAGCGACCTGCAAACTGGTCGTCGAGACGCCGGCAAGTGAGATTCCCGTGAGGCCTGCGACGTTCGCTCCCGTTGAGGTGTTCGAGGCAAGCTCTGCCGCCGATGTGCTGAAGGCGCTGCCCAAGAAGGTCTCCGTGATGATGAAGGACGACAGCCAGGAAGACTACGATGTCGATTGGGAGAATGTCCCCGCACTGGATTGGGGTGCCGATGATGTGACCGTGGACGGTAAGGTTCGCGGTACGGAGCTTACAGTCAGCTGCATGGTACGCGTTAAGCCGCGCCCGGCAGCCAGCGGGCTTGTTATCGTTGACCAAAACGGCAAGGCTACGACTGCCGAAACCGTGCTCAAGGTAGAGCGTGGCAAGGCAATTGACCTTGCTGTCGCGGCGAGCAATGCAGCCGATGGCGCGCTGTTGCGTGGAACCGTGACGTGGGCTTCGTCCGACCCGACGATCGCTACGGTCGAGAACGGTAAGGTCAAGGCCCTCAAGAACGGAACCGTCGTCATTACGGCGACGATGCCCGTTGACGGCGACGCCGCGGCTATTGCGACGCTTGCCGAGGATGGCGCTGCGGAGACGCCGGCGCCTCAGCAGCTCACTGCTTCGGTGACTGTCGAGGTTGTTGAGCCTGCTGCCGTGCAGAAGCCGACGAGCGGCAAGGATAACGGCGCCAAGCCCGAAGTCAAGGATCCTTCGGGCAAGAAGGATGGCAAGAAGGCCGCCAAGGGAAGCCTGGCCGAGACGGGCGACAACACTGCCGTGACCGTTGCGGCGCTTGGCGGAACCGGCCTGCTGGCTCTTATTGCCGCAGCGATCGAAAAACTGCGTCATCGCGCGGAGTAAGGCTGCGAGCTTAGAGCTTTAGGGCTCTAGGGCACAAGAAGGCCTCCCGGTTCTCGTCAGGGAATCGGGAGGCCTTTCGTTTGATTGTAGGGCAGCTAATTTGGGACGGGCCTTTTTGACTACCCTGGTCCCCTTGGCAGTTGCGGTGAAATAGGGACTATTTTATGGGCTAGAAGCCTTAAGCAGTCCGTATTTCACCGCAACTTAGTTTGGGGACTTGGGGATGAGGTTAGCCTAAGCGGACTGGATCGTGGGGGTAGGCGTTGAGAATCTCGACGCCGTTCTCGGTCACCAGGGCCAGGTTCTCAATGCGGACACCGGTACGGCCGGGGAGGTAGATTCCCGGCTCGATGGAGAACGTCATGCCCGGCTCGACAACCTGCTCGTTGACGAGTGAGACGTCGCCCGGCTCGTGGTCTTGCAGGCCGATCGAGTGACCCAGGCGATGCGTAAAGTACTGCCCATAGCCCGCATTCTCGATTACGTTGCGTGCGGCACGGTCCAGGTCGCACATACGCACGCCCGGCGCGATGAGCGCCTCGGCGGCCTCGTTGGCGCGGCGCACGATATCGTAGATGCGCGCCGTCTCCTCGTCCGGCTCGCCCCAAAAGAACGTGCGCGTCATGTCCGAGCAGTAGTTGCAGCGGCGCCCGCCAATGTCGAACAGCACCACGTCGCCGCGCTTGAGCACAGTGTCGTCGGGTTCGTGATGCGGATCGCCGGCGTTGGCGCCAAAGCTCACGATCGGCGGAAAGCTAAAGCCCTCACAGCCGTGATTGCGGTACAGGCCGAGCATCTGGTCGGCGATTTCGCGCTCCGCCACGCCTTCGTGGACGAGTTTGATGGCATCAGCCATCACGGCGTCGTTGGCGGCGGAGGACATGCGCATGAGCTCCTGCTCAGTGGCATCCTTGTGGGTGCGTGCGGCGGTGACGGCAAAGTCGCCTAGGAAGAACTCGCTCGCGGCGTGACGCTCCATGAGGGGCATCAAAAAGCCGGAGCGCATGACGGTGTCGATGCCGAGCGGTTTGGTCGGATCGACCTCGCGAGCGATGGCGTCGGCCACGACGTCGGTGTCGGTGTGATAGGCGACGCGCGCATTGTCATACTCTGGCAGCTGGTGCAGGGCGTTGACTAAGATCACCGGCTCGGCACCGCGCGCGAGCAGCACGCCACAAAAACGCTCGAACATATCGGCATAAAAGCCGGTCAGGTAATAGATCGACCACGGGTCGTTTACGAGCAGCTGCGCGCCGGGGTGCTGAGCCTCGAGCGCATCGATCACGCGCGCCACACGCTGGTCATCGACATGTGCCATGAATCATCCTTTCGCTAGGGTGCCACCATAGTATCCCCAATGCCAGGGTAGTCAATTTACGACGGGGCTGTTTTAGCTGCGCCAAACATGCGGAATGATCTTTCTGGGACGGGGATTAAATAATCATTTGGGCGAATGTTCGGGCAAAAGGAGTCATGAGAGGCCCCTCCCAAATGGGCTGGTTTCAAAAGTATGGCGGTTTACGGGGCTGGACCCGTATTACTTGACCATGGGAAAAATTGCGAAATTAAAACCGCAGGTAGAGGGCTTATCAAAAATCGAAAATTGCCGGTATGGATGGGGGTCTCCGAATCAGCCCCGTAATCCGGCATAGTTTTGAAATGGCGCTTAAGTAGGCACAAGCTAAATACCGATTCCAAGGATAGTTGCGGGGGAATAGTTCCTGGATGCCGGGGTTTGGCGGAAATCAGGAACTATTTCACCGCAACTGAGGTGGGCGGGGTGGATGGTAGGGTAGCTTATAGAGCCCCGTTCCAAATGAGCTACTTAGGCGGGGTCGATGTCCATGCTGGCGATTAGGTTGATGTTGGTGTCTAGGAGGTTCTCCAGCACGATGTCGCCCATGCGGATGGGGGCGTTGACGACTAGGCCGCGGATGAAGTTCATGGCTTGGGCGTGGAGTGCTAGCGGGATGGCCTCAGCCGTGCGCACAGGCAGCAGCGCCTCGTCGCCGCCGGATACGGCAACGGTGGTGGTGAGTACGCGCATGGGGCAGGTGAGCTCCTGATGTGCGAACTTATCACCGCGCAGGCAGCTGTTGCCGGCCACGGAGCGCACCTCTGCCACGGCGCCGTCTGCGTCACGCTCTACCTCTACGGTCAGAAGGCATTCGGATGGGCAGGTCGTGCAGTTGAACTTGAGCGTCTCGATCGCGTTCGTGCTCATGGTTTTACGCCTCCTCAACGGGATCGACAGATAGGATAATCTCGCTAGCACCTAGGTCGAGCGTATGCTGAATCACCTTCGCCGGCAGCGGGAAGCTTTCCATGACGCTCGGCTTAAATGCACGGACCTTGCCTGCGAACAGTTCCTCGCCGCCTGCCAGAATACGCACGCGGGCGGCGTCGACCGGTCGGCGCACGCGGAAGTTGAGTTTGGTGAGCGCCACAGACGTCATGCGCCCCGGCAGCGCGTAGCCCGCGATGCCGGCAGGGGAGACGGTGAGCTCGCAGTTCGGAACGGCGCCCGCGTCGGTCCCCAGCGCGTACGCCGCTGCAGCTGCGCCAGCCCTCTCGGACTCGGTCGTCACGTTGTCGGCTAGGTCGTGCACATGCAGCACATTGCCGCAGGCAAAGATGCCCGGCACGCCCGTCTGCAGGCTCTGGTCCACCACGGCGCCGCGCGTGCGCGGGTCAAGCTCAACGCCTGCGGCAACCGAAAGCTCGTTCTCGGGAATCAAGCCCACCGAAAGCAGCAGCGTGTCGCACGGAACGATGCGCTCCGTTCCGGCAATGGGCACCAGGTTCTCGTCGACTTGGCTTACCTCGACGGCCTCCACGCGGTCGTGGCCGATCACGCGTGTGACGGTGGTGGACAGGTGCAGCGGAATGCCAAAGTCGTCCAGGCAATTCTTAACATTGCGGCGCAGCCCGTTGGCGTACGGCATGAGCTCGTACACGCCCTCGACCGAAATCCCCTCGAGCGTGCAGCGGCGCGCCATGATAAGCCCGATGTCGCCCGAGCCCAAAATGACGGCACGCGAGCCGGGCTTGAGGTTTTCGATATTGATGTATCGCTGCGCAAGGCCGGCCGTAAACACGCCGGCGGGACGACTGCCGGGAATCTTGATCTCGCTGCGCGTGCGCTCACGGCAACCCATGGCAAGGACGACCGCGCGTCCAGTGAGCTGCAGCATGCCGGCAGGGCTCATGAGCGTGACGGTATGTACCGTGGTGTCTTCCGTAGGCTCGCCCGAATTAATCCCAATCACCATGCTGTTCAGGAACAGCGCAATGTCGGTTGCGTGCACCTGGTCGATAAAGCGCTGCGCGTACTCGGGACCGGTGAGCTCCTGTTTAAAGTGCGATAGGCCAAAGCCGGGGTGGATGCACTGGCGGAGGATGCCGCCCAGGTGCTGCTCGCGCTCCACGATGGCCACGCGTGCACCTGCCTTATGCGCGGCAAGCGCGGCCGCCATGCCAGCGGGGCCGCCTCCGATGACGACAACGTCGAAGGCTTGCGTTTGTACGGCTTCTACGACGCTGCAATCAATCGCGTTCGATTTGAATTCTGCCATCCTAGCGCACCCCCTTCAGCGGTCCCTCAACCAGCCAAGAACCTGTGTCCTCCAGCAGCACCTCGCTGGGGTCGCAGCCCAGCTCGCGGGCAAGGATCGCCACCACGCGGCTCTGGCAAAAGCCGCTTTGGCACCGACCCATGCCGGCACGACAGCGGCGCTTGACGCCCTCGACCGAAACCGCGCCCGGGCGGCGTCGAATCGCGGCCACGATCTCGGCCTCCGGCACCGTTTCGCAGCGGCAGACGATCTGCCCCCACGCGGGATCGGACTCGATCAGCTTTTCCTTGCGCGCGAGCGGCACGCGGTCAAAGTCGTCCGGCGCGCGGCGAATTGGGTTCCAGTCCGCTCGCTCGTGCAGCTCCACGCCCGCCTCACGCATCACAAGCTCCATGCGCTCGGCAATGGCCGGCGCGCTCGCCACGCCCGGCGACTGAATGCCTGCCGCCTGGAAAAGCCCCGGCACCACGGCCGACTGTCCAATAAAGAAGTCGTTCGTTCCCTGAATGACCGGACGCCCGCCGGCAAATGCGCGCACCACGCGAAGCGTGTCCAGATCGGGCACCAGCTTGCGCGCGCCGGTCAGCAGTGCGTTCACATCGCTCGCATAGGTCTGCGTGTCACCCGGATCGCGCACAGCGGCGGTTGCGGTGATCACGGTGTTGCCGTGTTCAGTGCCCGTCACGATAACGCCCTTCGACACCGGCGTCGGCACGGGGTAGAGCGGCATGAGCGTGCGCGGCTCCTTGTCAAGCACCACGATGTTGCCCTGGCGCCAGACCATCTGAAACTCCTCGGCGCCGGCCATGTGCGAGATGTCCGCGGCTCCGTTGCCTGCGGCGTTGATCAGGTAGCGGCAGCGCGCGTTGCCAGTGGGGGTCGCCAGCGTAAAGCGCGCGGCTCCGTCATCCGAGTCGGCGACTTCAATGGCTTCCACCGGCGCGGAGCGCATAAACGTCACGCCGTTGGCAACGGCGTTTTCCAGCGCGGCGATGGCCACTTCAAACGGGTCGACGTAACCGGTCGAAGGGCACCACAGCGCGCTCGTTGCCTCGGCGCTCGCGCGCGGTTCCAGCTCGTGGATGTGCTCGGGGCCGATAATCGACAGCGCGGGCACGCCGTTGGCCAGGCCATTCTGGCGCAGCTTCTCCAGGTGCGCGCGGTCTTCGTCGTTGAAACCCAGCACCATCGACCCGGTGCGGCGGAACAAAAAGCCTAGCTCCTGGGCCCATGTGCCATATAGCTCGCAACCACGGGCGTTGACCTGCGCCTTGACCGTGCCCGGCGCCGGATCGTAGCCGGCGTGCACCAAGCCACCGTTGGCCTTCGAGGCGCCCAGCGCGATATCGTTGGCCGCTTCGACCACACAAATGGACAGGTCATAGCGCGCAAGCTGCCGCGCGATGGCGCATCCCGTGATGCCCGCGCCTACAATCGCGATATCAAACGTTTCTGTCACAGTGCCTCCCAGACGAGTTGACAGGCTGTCAATAGGACTATCCTACGGTCTGCACATCCCCAGCGCAGCGGCAATGCGGCGAACAGCCCCGCAACACCCGCCAACGGCAGACGAGGGGAGACCCGGCAACGACGACAACCTCGTCTGCCGACAACTACGGCAATCGTTCGTCTCGATCTGTAACAGTAAGAGGGGTTTTGGGGCCCAAGATGTTACAGATCGAGATTGAAGTCGGGGAGGAACCCCTGTGTCTAAATCTGCAACATCTAGACCCGGATTCCGCTCCCACCTGTTACAGATTGAGATGTTTGTGTCCGCGCCAGCCCCGTACCTAGCCGTAGTCCCATATAAACAAACCCCGTGGTAAACTTGACCGAACTGTTAATATTCCGAAAGGTACCCGTAATGTCCAAGTACATCTCCGAGCTCA